>NZ_BAAATJ010000023.1:0-101155 GCF_039533345.1 Streptomyces glaucosporus
TCACCCGGACCGGGCCGTCCCGCGCACGGATCTGGGTGGACGGCTGGGGAGAGTCCTTCTTCGGCTGCCAGGAGCTGCGCTGGGCCGCGTACACCGCGGGCGCCCGGCGCGTCGACGGCCCCGCCGTCCGGCGGTCCGGCGTGTGGGCGTCGGAGGCCGGGGAGGACGGGAGCCGGGCGTGGGAGCGGCGGCCGGGCCCCTGAACGCGGCCGACGCGGGCCGGCCCGGGGACCGCCGCCGGGGAGGCGCGGACGTGCACCCCGGCGTCGCGCGGCTCGCCGCGGCCGTCCCCCCTCCCGCCGGCGTCCGCCCCAGGGACCGGCGGCGGGTGGAGAGCATGCTCGGCACCCCGCTCCCGGCGGACTGCAAGCAGCTCGTGGACCTCTGCGGCGGAGGCGTCTTCGACGACACGGTCCGGCTCCTGGAGCCCGGTTGCGCCAACAGGCACTACGACCTGCTGACCAGGAACGCGAACTGCCCCGGGGAGCTGGAGTCCCTCCGGGAAGCGGGCGAGCCCAGGCCCGCGGAACCCGACGAGCCCGGCAGCCGCCTCGTGTCCTGGGCCGTGACGGGGAACGGCGAGTACCTGGTCTGGCTCGCCCGCCCCGGCCGGCGCCCCGACGACTGGACCGTCATGGTCGACGAGGGACGCGGACCCGAGTGGGAGAGCCACCCGTTGTCGTGCACCGGATTCCTGAACGCCGTCCTCCTGACCGGGGACGCCGAGTCCGAGGCGTTCTACGGCATGCCCTTCGAGCAGCACGGTTTCCGGCCGAGCGCCGACTTCCTCTGACCCCACTCTCCCCCACCGCACCCGCCCCACGAGGAGCCCCGGACCATGCCGCGCACCACTCCCGACCGCCCGGTGGACATCGAGGCGTTGTTCCCCGAACTGTCCCACCACCGGCGCACCGCCACACGCCTCCACCCGCGCCCCGGCACGCCCACCGCGCACCACAGCTCGGTGGGCGGCCCCTTCCTGTGGCCCGCGGACGAGCCGTGGCCGGTGTGCCGGGAGCGCCACCGGCGCAGCCACGGCGAGCGGCCGGCGGACGTCCGGCTCCGCCGGCACGTCCTGGCCGAGGCGTGGAGCCGGCGGACGGAGACCGGTGAGCGACCGGGCCCCACCGAGGCGGAGCGGACGCTCCTCGACGGCCTGGAGCCGGGCGAGCACGCCCCCTGACCGGGGGAGACCGACCCCGTTCCCCTGCTGCCCGTCGCCCAGCTGTTCCGCCGGGACGTCCCCGATCTGAAGGCGCCCAGGGGGTGCGACCTCCTCCAGCTCCTGTGGTGCCCGTACGACGGGCACCGGGAGCTGGGCACCGTCGGCGTCCACCTGCGGTGGCGCGCCGCCTCGGACGTCCTCTTCCGCTGGACGCTCGGCCGTGGCTGAGAGGACACCATGGATCCTGTGATGGAGTACTGGCGGGTCGAGTGGCACCACGACTTCGGCGGGGAGCCCGTGCTCTTCTTCCACGAGATCGGCCCCGACCGGTGGGAGACGCGGAGAGTCCAGGGCTACCAGGACGGCCGTCTGCTGCGGGCGGACGCCGGGCACGAGGCGGGTGACGTCCTCCTCGCCGAAGTCCCGTTCGGCGACATCGCCGACGTGGCGGCCCAGGAGGAGTTCTCCGCCCGCGTGATCGACCGCCACGAGTTCGAGGCCGTCTGGCGGCGGGCCCGTTGGCCGGCGTCCGGCTCCGGCGGGCATCCGGCCGGGGGTCAGCGACCTGCCGTGTAGGACACGAAGCTGTCCCACGCCTCCGGCGTGAAGGCGAGCCGCGGCCCCTGCACGTCCTTGGAGTCGCGGACGTGGACGGTGCCGGGGGTGGCCGCGACCTCGACGCAGTCGGGGCCGTCGTTGCTGCTGTGGCTGCTCTTGATCCACTCCAGCTCGGAGCCGTCTCCGGCGGAAGGCTTGAAGGTCATGTCTCTCCCAGCGCTTTCTCGATGAAGGCCAGCGACTCCCGTGGCGTGAGAGCCTGCGCTCGGATCATTCCGTACCGCATCTCAAGGATCTGGACCTCCTTGGGATCGGAAACCAGGCGGCTTGTGAGCTGGGCTTCCGAGTACCCCACCGCCGAGCCGTCCCTGAGCTTCAGCACACGCAGTTCGCCGGCCATCCCGGCGTGTTCTTCACAGCTCGTCGGCATCACCTGGATCTCGACGTGCCGCAACTGCCCGACTTCCAACAGGCGTTCGAGTTGGCGTCGCAGGACCATTCTGCCCCCGAGCGGGCGTCGGAGCGTGACCTCTTCCTGGACAAAGGTCAGCAGAGGTGCGGGCTGCCGCTCGAAGATCTTCTGTCGGGCCATGCGAGCGGCCACGTGTCGTTCGATGTCGTCCGCGCTGTACGCGGGGCGCCGCATCTCGAACAGCGCCCGCGCGTACTCCTCGGTCTGCAACAGACCGTGCATGTTGTGGTTGCCGTAGGCGCCCAGCTCGACGGCCTCGGCCTCCAGCCTGGCCAGGTCGCGGACCTTCTTGGGGTAGCGGGCCTCCGCCACGTCGTCCTTCAGCGCCGCCAGCTTGCCGCCCGCGTTCAGCACCCGATCCGCCCTGGCCAGGAACTCCGGGTGCGGCAGTCGTTTGGCCCGCTCCACCGCCGAGACCATGCCCAGGCTGTAGCCGATGGCCCTGCCCAGCTCCTCCTGGGTCAGCCCGGCCGCCTCCCGCCACAGCTTGATCTGGCGGCCGGCGGCCCTCACCACCGCCCCGTACTCGTCGTCCCAGCCCTCGCCCCAGGAAGCGCCGTCCGCGCCGTCCGTCGTGTGGTCCGTGCGGCTCGTGTGCTCGTTGTCCACAGTCATGTGCATCAGCCCTCCGTCCGCGCCCGTGTCCAACGGCGTCCGCCCTCGGCCCGTCACCCCGCACAGGCCGCACAGAACCGGACCGCGCCCGCACAACCGCCCCCTGCTCGAACGCCGTTGCCGACCACGTTAGGTGCGGAATCACCGCTTCACGTCACACAGGGCAGGAAATCACCCGAACCGGAAATTCCACTCCCGTCGGGCGCTCACCGCCCGGAACCGTCGTGCGGCCCGGCCCGCCGGGGACGCCCCCGGCGGGCCGGGTGCGGTCCCTCACGGTGCCTCGCGGTGCCTCACTTCGAGGACGGGCCGACGTCCTCCGTGGTCAGCGGTACGCGCGTGACGGAGGGTTCCGCCTCGAACTGCTCGGCCCCGGCGTGCGCGGCCGACGGCCGGGGGCGTCCGTTGATGTCGTTCCTCAACTGCGGGAAGGAGTCCGGCACCCGCCCCACGGCCGGGATCTTCACGGACTCCCGGGTGAGCCGCAGCACCCCCGCCCGGTCGGCCTTCAGCCGGGGGTCGGCCTGCACGCCGCCGGAGGTGGGCAGGTCGCCCTGCGGCTTGGTCGTCACATTGCCCCGCCAGGTGAACCCCTTGGCCGCGGGCACCTGCACCGCCTTGCCGTCGGAGACCAGGATGTTGGCGGCCACCGTCACCGACGACGGCGGCACCTCGCCGCTCTTGACCCGCAGCGCGGCCTGCCCGGCGGTGGCGACGACGGTGTTGTGGACGACGAGCGCCCGCCGGGCCGGCCGGTGCTCCCCCTTGGCGTCCCCGGGACCGATGATCAGCTGGCCCTCGCCCTGGATGTGGTTGTTGAACACCTCGTGGTCGTCGCCGTAGATCCGGATTCCGGCCGTGCCGAGCAGGAAGTTGCCGCTGACCGTGGTGTTGTCGCCCGAGCGCAGCACGATCGACCCGCGGCTGCCGCCGATCACCGTGTTGTTCCGCACCACGTTGCCGGAGCACTTGACGGAGACCACCTCGTCGTCCCCGCTCGCCGCCAGGAAGAGGTTGTCCTCGATCACCGCTTCGGCGACCGCCGGTCCCTTCACCCCGTAGCCCAGCCGGATGGCCTCGCCGCCGTTGCCGCCGGTGAAACGGTGGTCGTGGAAGAGGTTGCGGTCCACCCGCACCCGGCGCGCCACGGTGTCGCCGGGCCCGTCGATCTGGAGGAAGACGCCCTGGGCGGACTTGTGCCGGAAGGCGTTGCGGTCCACGCGGGTGTGGTCGGCCCTCACGATCAGCCAGCTGTTCTTGCCGGCCGGTTCGTCGAACTCGAAGAGGTTGCGGGTGATCCTGATGTGCCGGGCGGTGTGCGGAACCTCCATCGGGGTGCGCTGCCGGAACTGGAACCCCTGGATCACCAGATGCTCGGCCCTGCCGAAGGCGAAGCCCGCCGTCCCGTCGAGGACGGCCTTGCCGCGCCGGGCGGAGGCGACGGTGATGGGCGCCTCCTTCGTGCCGGCCGCCTGGAGCGTCACCGGCTCGTTCCAGCGGTAGCTGCCCGGAGCCAGCTCGACCCGGTCGCCGGGCGCGGCCCCGGCCAGGGCTTTCAGCAGCTCCTTGGCGCTGTCCACCGTGATCGTCCGGCCCGCGGTCGCGCCGGTCGCGGTGGCCACGCCGGCCGCGGTGGTCGTCATGTCGTCCTGGGCGGACGGAGCCTCGGTCATCGGAATTCCCCCTGCTGCGACGGCCGCGTGCACGCGTCCGGCGGCAGGCGTCCTGCGGCGGTCCGGTGCGGTACGGGCGACTCGTGCGGTTTCTGCGGTCCGGGCCATTGTTTCCGGGTCCGCCGCCGTCCTCCCGGGGTTTCACCGGCGCGCCGGGGTTTCCGTCCGCCGGGCCGCCGCCCCACCCGCCACCGGACCCCCGCACCGGGGTCCCGCCGGTTCCGCCTCGCCGCCGCCCGGGCAGACCCCGAGCGGGCACCGAGCGGAACGACGCCGAGTACACCGGGTGCGGCGGAACCCAACCCCGGCGGAACCGCCCGGGAACGGACCGGGTTCCTCCTCGATGATCACGATCGATACGATCCCGCCGCCGGTGGCCGAAACCGTCCGTCGCCGGTTCGCGTGGTGTACGACGCCGACGGAGGAACGCGACGATGACATGGCAGAACACGGCCCAGCCCGGACCCCGTCCCGGCGAGGCGTCCCAGTACGGGGCACCGCGTCCGGAGCCGGCCACGGGCCCGCTGGGCGTCATCGGCCCGTTCTACGTCGCGCGGCTGATCTTCACCCCTTCACGTTCCGACCTGCTCGTGGACCCGCTGCTGAGGAAGGTGCAGCTCCTCCGCGCCTGGACCGGCATCCTGATGACCGTCTGGCTCGCCCACACCTACCGGACCGCGGACTCCACCACCGAGTTCCTGGGTGAACGCCTCAACCAGCTCGGGCTGGGCGTCCTGCTGCTGGCGATCACCTTTCCGCTCGTGATCGGGGCGTTCATCACGGCGGCGCGCCCCCCGCGCCGCGCCCTGTACGCCCGGCGCACCCTCAAACCGCTGGGCGCGCTGCTCGCCTTCGCCGCCTGCTGGGCGTTCTTCAGCGAATTCATGAGGCCCATGGCCGACGCGATCGTGTCGGCCGCGCCCATCATCGGCCACCTGGCGATGGTCGTCGTAGTGCTGTGGTTCGTCCTCTTCACCGTCCGCAGCATGCTGCTGGCCGTCAGCCACGTCCTGCGGGTCGCCGACGTCCACGAGTTGCTGGCACCGCTGCTCAGCACGGTGCTGGTCTGGGAGCTGGCCGTCGCCGACCTGTTCCTCGGCGACTTCGGCGACGCGCCGCTCGCCGTGCGCCTGCTGTTCATACTGGGCGCCCCCCTGTCGGTGACCGCCCTGTCCCTGTGGGAGGCCCGGCGGCTGCAAACCCGCCACGGCATCACCCTGCGCGGTGCCCTGCTGCGCTGAGGGGCGGGAAGGGAGGCGGCGGCCATGCCGGGAACGCCGCCGGGCGCGGAAGTCCTCCGCGTCCCGCGTGTCCGCCGTCATGGGGTTCCGGACAACCCGCGGCACGCCGCCGGTCCGGCCCCGGCGCGCCGCGCACCGCACAGAGCCGCGCACCGCACAGAGCCGCACCGGCGGGCACGCGATTCGACAACCGTCCGCTGACCGCAGGTCACCACTGGCCGGATGCGCCACCGAGCGGCCACGCTGCGTGAGGTGAGCCCAGAGACCACCCGAACCCAAAACCCCGCCCCCGTCCGGGAGTTCACCGTGCTGCTCTCCCCCACCCGCCGGGGCGCCCGGCTGGCCCGGCTCCTCACCGTCGCGCACCTGGCCGACTGGGGACTGCCCACCGAGACGGCCGCGCAGATCGTCGCCGAACTCGCCGGCAACGCCGTCCGCCACGGACGTGTCCCCGGCCGGGACTTCCGCCTCAGACTGCGCGTCACCGGCGACGGCACCCCCCACGTCCTCCGCGTCGAGGTGGCCGACGCGCGCGGCGACCGCCTCCCCGCCGTCCCCCGCCCGCCGGCGCCCGGCGACGCGGAGGGCGGGCGCGGGCTGCTGCTGGTCGAGGCGCTGGCCGACCGCTGGGGCGTCGAGACCGGGCCGGTGCCCCGCAAGACGGTCTGGGCCGAGATCGCCCTCACCCCCTGAGCCGCCCCGCCGCACGCGCACCGCACCGCATCGCACCGCCCCGGGGACATGCCCCCGCAGGGCCTCCGCCACGGGCCCCCACCGGATCGCGGCGGAACGCGAGCCGGTACGGGAGGACCCGGCGGGGCACGGCGTCAAAAGCTTCGAAGAACCGGGAAAGAACCCCACCCGACCCAACCCCCGCCCCCGTCACACGTACGGGTGAGACGAGCCGACTGAGCCGATATGCACGCCGGTCGCCCGGCATAGTCGTCGCCACGACGAGCACCACCACACCCCACACATGCGACGGCCCCCGACGGGACTGGCATCCCGGCCGAGGGCCTGACCACCGAGGAAGAGTAGGACTTCCCCTGATGGCTGAGCCGCAGCTTAGCGCGCCCTCGCGCACACCATCCGGCGTTCCGCGAAGCGGCGTCGTCCATGTCACCGTCCGCCACACCGAGCGCTTCACGGTCGTCGGCAACCACCTCGCCCAGCACGGCGAACTGTCCCTGACCGCGATCGGGCTCGCCGTCCACATCCAGTCCCTCCCCCAGGGCGCGCGGGTGGACATCCGCACCCTCGCCGCCCGCTTCCCCGAGGGCGAGACGCGCATCGCCGCCGCCCTGCGCGAACTGGAGGCCCACGGCTACCTGGAGCGGACGCGGACACGGCTGCCGGGCGGCCGGATCGTCACGCGCACGGTGTCGTACAACAACCCGGCGGCGCGGGCGGGCATCCCGCGATCGTCCGTATGCCTCACCCGGCCTGCGCCGGTGCCGGTTCGGGTGCCGGTGGCGTCCGCCGTTCCGGACCGTCCCGCCGAACCCGCACCCGCGCCCGCCGTGCCCGCGCCCCCACCCGTGCCGCCTTCGCCGCTGCCGGAACCGCGCACCACCGGCAACCCCGTCCGCGAGCGCGCCGCCACCGCGATCCTCGTCGAGCTGCGCCGCGACGACCCCCGGCTGCTGCTCTCCGAACGGGACGTGAGACGCCTCGCCCCCGCCGTCGCGGCCTGGCTGGAACGCGGTGCCGCGCCCGACGCCGTACGCCGCACCCTCACCGCCGGTCTGCCCGCCGAGCCGCTGCGCCACCCCGCCGCCCTGCTCGCCCACCGCCTCACCGCGCTCCTGCCGCCACCGCTCCCGGCCGCCCCGCCGTCCGCGCCGCCGCCACCGCGCCCCGACCCGCTCCGGAACTGCGACGGCTGCGACCGCGCCTTCCGCTCCCCCGACCCCGGCCTCTGCCGCGACTGCCGCGAGACCTCGACGGCCGAACCGCCCCTGGCCGCCTGATGGACACGATCAGGCCATTCATCTGTTGCGACTGTTTCGAATGCTGCGAATAATGGAAGAGTGTCGAAGAAGGCCCCTGCCGGCATACACCCGCACCCGAGGGAGCCACACATGAGCAAGACAGACATCCGCCCCGTCGGCCTCCCCCCGGAGGAGACGGAAACGGCCAACCGAGCCTTGTCCCGGGTCCGCAGCTATCTGGAGAAGCACCGTGACGTGCCGAAAATCGACGTCACAGTCGAAGGGGAAGGAGCCGAACCACTCACACTGCCGCGAGAAGCGGTCGAGCTGCTGGCCACCACGCTCGCCCACCTGGCAGCCGGCCGCAGCGTCTCCATCGTTCCGCAGAACGCGGAACTCACCACCCAGCAGGCAGCCGACCTGCTCAACGTCTCACGCCCCTTCCTCATCGGGCTCCTACAAGCCGGAGAGATCGAGTACCGCAAGGTCGGCAAACACCGGAGGATTCCGGCGTCCTCACTGATGGACTACAAGCGGCGGGACGACGAACGCCGCCGTCAAGCCGCAGAAGAGCTCACCCAACTGGGCCAAGAGATGGGACTGATCTGACGCATGGCCTTCGTTGCCCTGTACGACGCCAACGTGCTGTACCCGAGCACCCTGCGTGACCTGCTCATATCCATGGCGCAGGACGGCCTCGTGCAGGCCAAGTGGACCGATCGCATCCTTGATGAGACGTTCCGCAACCTGAAGGCCAAACGGCCCGATCTCGACCCCGTCCGGCTCGACCGGACCAGGGAGGCCATGATGAGGGCCGTGCGTGACTGCATGGTCAAGGGCTACGAGCCCCTCATCGAGGCCCAGCCAAGCACCCCGACGCGTTCGTCGAGGACCAGATCGACCTGGACCCGGCCGCCATGTACGCGGCGGTGCGTCGGATCGCGGACAGACGGAAGAACCCGCCGGGGACCGTGCAGGACGTGCTCGCCTCGCTGGAGCGAGACGGCATGGTCGCCGCCGCGGCGGCCCTGCGAGCGCTCTGACCCGACCCGAGAGCCCCCTGCCGGCCACCGCCCCCACGACCGCGGCCACCCCTGCCCGCAACGCACGGCCCGACCTCGCCCCTGTCCTCACCCCCGCCCGGACCGCTGGAGGGCACCGTCCCCGGCGAACGCGACCGGGGCCGCCCCTGGCTGGGGCGGCCCCGGTCATGCGTCTGCCGACGGTCACTTGACGTCGACGTAGTCTCCGGTGGCCTTGACGGCCGGAGTGGTGGAGGTGCCGGCGAAGTTCCAGCGCCAGTAGCCGTCCACCGACGCGGTGCGGGTGGTCTTCAGGCTGCCGGTGCTGTCGGTGTACACCGTCTTGAGGGTGGTGTACGTGTCCGTGCCCTTCTTCCGGAACTGCAGCTTCACGGGCTGCTTGGTGTAGCCCTTGTAGGTGCTCGTGTCCCAGTTGGCGCGGGTGAGCTTGCCGGTGATGGTGATGGTCTTGCCCTTGGCCACCGGCTCCGGGGAGGCGTTGACCGTCAGCTTGGAGTAGCGCTGGAGCTTGGTGGTGGCCAGGCCGCTGTCCTGATCGGTGTACCCGACCCGGCTGAGGTCCAGGGGCTCCTCCGGGTTCTGGCCGTTGAAGTCGATCGCGTAGCCGACCGCCTTCCAGGTGGCGGCGTCCTCGTTGAAGAGCTGCTCGTACGGGTAGACGTCGATCGTGCCCTTGCAGTTGGCGACCGTGTCGGAGACCGACGTGCAGGTCGGCCAGTAGTCGCCCTCGAGCACGTTCTCCGCCTCCGCGTACGACGCGCCGCGGTAGATCGCGACGTCCGCGAAGAAGTCCTCGGCGTGGATGTCGACGTCGGCGCCGTGGGTCAGGGTGAAGGAGAGCGGAACGGTCACCTGGTTCTTGGTGCCCGCCACGATCGGCTTGCCGTTGTTCACCTTCACCTTGGAGAAGGTGACGTCGATCGCGTACGGGACGTCGTCCTCCGCGGAGGCGACGCGCGACTTCCCGGTCGTCTCGGGAGAGCCCGTCTGCTGGGCATCGCGGGCGGCCTGTGCGATCTCCGCGACGTCCGCGCGCTCCGGGCGGTCGGAGTCGCCGGCCTGCGCGGCCGGAACGGAGAGAGCGGACAGGGCCAGGGCGCCGGTGACGGCGGCCACGGTGGCACGTATGCGCATGCGATTCCTCGGATGGGAAGAGGCCGCGGCGGAAACTGAGCCGGGCCGGTGATCGGGAGTCTGCTGACTCCACATCACCAGACCAATAACTGTGGCCACTGGTTGCACAGAGGGTGAAGTTTTTGTGTACGGGTCGCCGGAAGCGCGCGGGGCGGCCCGGATGCCCGCGGACGGTCCGGCCGATACGGTCCCGCAGCCGGCGGCTTCGTCCGCCGCCGGCCCCTGCGCGCCGTTCCCGCCGGGCGCCACCGGGCGTTCCCTGCGCGGGCGCCCTGCGGGGCCGAGCGGCACACCGCAGGGCACGGCCCGCTCATCGGGCGGGCCGTGCCCACGCGGACCCCGCGCCGGGAGCGTCCGCTACTTGACCTTGTACTTGCAGCCGGAGACGTCCTTGCCGTCCCCGTTGTCGTCGACCTTCTTCCCGTCGACCTTGATCACGCACGACGCGGCCGTGAGCTGCCCGTCGTCGCCCTGCACCGAGCCGGGCACGATCGTCACCAGGACGCCGACCTTCTGCTCGGCGGGAGTCAGGGAGAGCTCGACCGTCTTGCTCCACGGGAGCGTGACCTGCTCGGTCTTGTTGGTGTCCGCCGTGTAGAAGACCTGGGTCCTGCCGTCACCGCCGACTTCCAGGGTCACCTCGCGCGTGACCTCACCGCCGCCGGACCCGCCGGAACCGCCCTCGGCGCCGTCCTCGGAGGAACCCCCCGAGGCACCGTCCGACGACTCCTCCGCTCCCCCGTCCTGCTGCCCGTCGCCGGCCGAGGGCCGGGCGGACGCCTCGGCCGCGCCGTCCTTCTTCCCCGGCTCCGCGCCCGTGTCCTCACCGCCACCGCCGCCGCAGCCCGCCAGCAGAGCCGCCGCCGCGGCGAGAGCCAGTCCGGTGACCTTCCTGCGCATGTCTCCCCCTCGTGGATCGGAACCGGTCCGGCGATCCTAGCCAGCCGCTCCCGACCGGGCGCGGGGCATCCCGCCCGGAGCCGCACGGATTCCATCGGCATATGCCGCAGCTTCGCACGAGACACCGCAGAGGAACCGATGCCCACCCGTACCCGCAAAACCATCACTTTCCGTCAGTGCCGAGGTGTACGGTCGTCGCCGGTGACGGCACGTCGGGGGGATGGTCGAGGATGGGAATCCGCTACCGGGCCGAGCAGATCGTGCTGGCCGTGATGGCCGCGACGGGCATCGTCGTCGTCCCCGCCGACCTCCTCGGCTGGCTCGACGAACTGGCACCGGGCGGCACCCTCCCGAAGGTCACCCTGCTCATCCTGAGCACGGTCACCCTCTTCCTCTTCCTGGAGTTCGACCGGCTGCGCGTCCTCGACAACGTCAACCTCCAGCTCTCCAAACTCGACATCGACGGCATCGCGCGCGACCTCAGGCAGGAGCACTACGGCGGCGTGGTCCAGGTCCACCGGCGCTTCCCGGAGGAGAGGTTCACCCACCTCCTCGGCGAGGCCGACCGCGAGATATGCGTCCTCCAGACCTGGATCCCCAACCTCCACCGGTTCGACTCGGAACTGGAGAGGGCCGTCACCGAGCGGCGGGCCCGGGTGCGCGTCCTGCTGCTGCACCCGGCCTCGCCCGTGGCGCGGCTGCGCGACGAGGCCCTGCGCACCGTCCGGGACCCGGCCATGGAGGAGGACGTGCGGGCGGGCGTCGAGCGGTGCCTGTCCATCCTGGAGTCCCTCCACCGCGCCCTCCGGGAGGAGGACCGGGAACGCCTCCAGGTGCGCGTGTACAACTCCCTGCCGTCGATCGCCGTGTACAAGACCGACGACCACTACCTGGTCAGCTCGTTCCTCCACGGCCGGCTCGCCATCGACTCCACCCAGCTGGAGATCCGCGGCGGCGACACCGTGATGGGCCGGGAAATCCAGCAGGAGCTGGACACGCTGTGGCGGATCGGCCGCGACGTGGACCTCCGCGACTGGCGCGGCTCGGTCGGCACCATCAACCTGTGATCCGAGAAGAGGTTACGGCCATGCGAGAACTGGACGAGTTCGAGGACGGACTGATCGAACGGTTCCGGGAACACCCGGTCCTGGCGAACATCCCGCTCCTGCCGGACGGCGACTTCGCCGCGCTCCTGCTCCAGCGCCGCTTCGTGTCGCTGGCCTTCACCCCGGCCTACGACCTGGCGATCGACCTGCTCCGCGACGAGACCGGGCTGCGGATCGCCCGGGTCATCCTCCGCGAGGAGTACCCGGACGGCAGCGGAAGCACCCGCTCCCACCGCGAGGACATGAAGGACGACCTCCTCCGGCTGGGAATCCCCCGGCGGGCCCTGGTCGAGAGCAGACCGACCGAGGCGACACGGCGGGTCCTCGACGAGACCTTCGAGCTGATCGCCGACGCGGGCCGCCACGACGACGCCGACCTGCGGCTGCTGACGATCCTGCGGTTCTGGGGCGAGGTCCTGGTCTCGGTCGAGTACGGGCGGCTGTGGGAGCGGATGGAGCCCCTGCTGACGCAGAACGGCGAGAACCGTTCGCGTTTCTACTACCCGCACCACGTCCACGACGCCAAGGCCCACCCGCTCACGGACGCGTCCCTGCTGTCCACCACGCACTCCGACCGGCTCGCCACCCGGATCAGCGAGCTCCTGGCCCGCGGCGAGGGGTCGGCCGACTGCTTCCGCGAGACGGAGGAACGGGCCCTCCGCCTCAAGACGTCCTTCTACGACCAGTTCCTGCCGGCGCTGGAGCGCGCCCCGGCCTGACCCGGCCGGGATCCGGCCGCCCCCGCGCCGAACGGGACGCCGGAGACGCCGAGAGGGCCCGTACGACACGAGGTCGTACGGGCCCTCTCACCAGCCGAGGCTGGGAATCCGCCTAGGGCGGCGTCCCTCCTCCCCTGTTCCGGGCAGGAGGGGACCAGATCACTTGAGGATCTTGGTGACCTGGCCGGCGCCGACGGTCCGGCCACCCTCACGGATGGCGAACTTCAGGCCCTCCTCCATGGCGACCGGCTGGATCAGCTGGACGGTCATGGCGGTGTTGTCGCCCGGCATGACCATCTCGGTGCCCTCGGGGAGGGTCACGACGCCGGTCACGTCGGTGGTCCGGAAGTAGAACTGCGGACGGTAGTTGTTGAAGAACGGGGTGTGGCGGCCACCCTCGTCCTTCGACAGGATGTAGGCCGTGGCCTCGAACTCGGTGTGCGGGGTGACCGAACCCGGCTTGATGATGACCTGGCCGCGCTCGACGTCCTCGCGCTTGACACCACGGAGCAGCAGACCGACGTTCTCACCGGCCTGGCCCTCGTCGAGCAGCTTGCGGAACATCTCGATGCCGGTGACCGTGGTCTTGGTCTTCTCTTCCCGGATGCCGATGATCTCGACTTCCTCGTTCACCTTGAGCACACCGCGCTCGATACGGCCGGTGACGACCGTACCGCGACCGGTGATGGTGAAGACGTCCTCGATCGGCATCAGGAACGGCTTGTCGACCTCGCGCTCCGGCTCCGGGATCGACTCGTCGACGGCCTTCATCAGGTCGAGGACGGACTGCGCCCACTTCTCGTCGCCCTCCAGCGCCTTCAGCGCGGAGACGCGGACGACCGGGACGTCGTCGCCCGGGAACTCGTACTCGGAGAGCAGCTCACGGACCTCGAGCTCGACGAGCTCCATGATCTCCTCGTCGTCCACCATGTCGGCCTTGTTCAGGGCGACGACGATGTAGGGGACGCCGACCTGGCGGGCCAGGAGCACGTGCTCCTTGGTCTGCGGCATCGGGCCGTCGGTGGCGGCGACCACGAGGATGGCGCCGTCCATCTGGGCAGCACCGGTGATCATGTTCTTGATGTAGTCCGCGTGACCCGGGCAGTCGACGTGGGCGTAGTGACGGGACTCCGTCTGGTACTCGACGTGCGCGATGGAGATGGTGATACCGCGCTGACGCTCCTCGGGAGCCTTGTCGATGTTCTCGAACGCCGAGACCTCGTTGATGTCGGGGTAGGCGTCGTGCAGCACCTTGGTGATCGCCGCGGTAAGGGTGGTCTTACCGTGGTCGATGTGACCGATGGTGCCGATGTTGACGTGCGGCTTAGTCCGCTCGAACTTCGCCTTCGCCACTGGGGTCCTCCTGTGGACTGGTGCTGTACTCCCCCGCGCTCTGCGGAGGGGTTCAGGTGGTCGTGCCGAACCGGTCAGGACCCCGAGGGGGACGCCCTTGACCGCTTCGTATCTGGGGCGGGGCGCCGGGGCCCCCGCCACCGGACCGGTACGGTCCGGCGGCGGGACGCCCCGAATGCCTTGTTGTGCTCCAGCCTAATGGGTGGATAGCACCGCGAAACGCGTGCTACTCGCCCTTGGCCTTCGCGACGATCTCCTCGGCGACGTTCCTGGGAACCTCGGCGTAGGAGTCGAACTGCATCGAGTAGCTCGCGCGACCGGAGGTCTTGCTGCGCAGGTCACCGACGTAGCCGAACATCTCCGACAGCGGAACCAGGCCCTTGACGACCTTGGCGCCGGCGCGGTCCTCCATGGCCTGGATCTGGCCACGGCGGGAGTTGATGTCACCGATCACGTCGCCCATGTAGTCCTCGGGCGTGGTGACCTCGACGGCCATCATCGGCTCCAGCAGGGCCGGGCTGGCCTTGCGGGCGGCCTCCTTGAAGGCCATGGAACCGGCGATCTTGAACGCCATCTCGGAGGAGTCGACGTCGTGGTAGGCGCCGTCGAGCAGCGTCACCCGCACACCGGTGAGCGGGTAGCCCGCCAGCACGCCGAACTCCATGGCCTCCTGGCAGCCGGCGTCCACCGAGGGGATGTACTCCTTGGGGATGCGGCCACCGGTGACCTTGTTGACGAACTCGTAGCCGTCGCCCTCGAGAGGCTCGACCGAGATCTGCACCTTCGCGAACTGGCCGGAACCACCAGTCTGCTTCTTGTGCGTGTAGTCGACCTTCTCGACGGCCTTGCGCAGGGTCTCGCGGTAGGCCACCTGCGGCTTGCCGACGTTGGCCTCGACCTTGAACTCGCGCTTCATCCGGTCGACCAGCACATCGAGGTGCAGCTCGCCCATGCCGGCGATGATGGTCTGCCCGGTCTCCTCGTTGGTCTTGACCTGGAAGGACGGGTCCTCCTCGGCCAGACGCTGGATGGCGACACCCAGCTTCTCCTGGTCGCCCTTGGACTTCGGCTCGATGGCGACCTCGATCACCGGGGCCGGGAAGTCCATGGACTCCAGGATCACCGGAGCCGACGCGTCGCAGAGGGTCTCGCCCGTGGTGGTCTGCTTCAGACCCATGACGGCGACGATGTCGCCGGCACCCACGTTGTCGATCTCCTCACGCTTGTTCGCGTGCATCCGGTAGATCTTGCCGATGCGCTCCTTCTTGCCCTTCACGGAGTTCAGCACCTGGGTGCCGGACTCCAGACGGCCCGAGTAGACCCGGATGAAGGTGAGCTTGCCCAGGTGCGGGTCGCTCGCGATCTTGAAGGCCAGCGCGGAGAGCGGCTCCTCGTCGGACGGCTTCCGCTTGACGATCTCGTCGGCGTCGGACGGGGACTGGCCCTCGATCGCCTCGATGTCGACCGGCGACGGCAGGTACCGCACGACCGCGTCGAGCAGGGGCTGGACGCCCTTGTTCTTGAACGCGGTGCCGCAGAACACCGGGGTGACGGTGGTGCCGCCGCCCTTGCCGGAGTCGATGGTGATGCGGCGGATCGCCGCGTACAGCTGCTCCTCGCTGGGCTCCTCGCCCTCGAGGTACAGCTCCATCAGCTCCTCGTCGTTCTCGGCGACGGCCTCGACGAGCTTGCTCCGCCACTCCGCGGCGGTGTCGGCGAGGTCGGCCGGGATGTCGACGACGTCGTACATCTCGCCCTTGGCGGCCTCGGCGGACCAGACCAGGGCCTTCATGCGGACCAGGTCCACGACGCCCTGGAAGTCGGCCTCGGCGCCGATCGGGACCTGCATGACCAGCGGCTGCGCGCCGAGGCGGTCCACGATCATCTGGACGCAGCGGAAGAAGTCCGCACCGGTGCGGTCCAGCTTGTTGACGAAGCAGATGCGCGGAACGCCGTAGCGGTCCGCCTGACGCCACACCGTCTCGGACTGCGGCTCGACACCGGCCACGCCGTCGAACACCGTCACGGCACCGTCGAGCACGCGCAGCGAGCGCTCCACCTCGACGGTGAAGTCGACGTGGCCCGGGGTGTCGATGATGTTGATGGTGTGGTCCACGTCGTCGAGCGACCAGTGACAGGTCGTGGCCGCCGACGTGATGGTGATGCCGCGCTCCTGCTCCTGCTCCATCCAGTCCATGGTGGCGGAGCCCTCGTGGGTCTCACCGATCTTGTAGTTCACACCGGTGTAGAACAGGATCCGCTCGGTGGTGGTCGTCTTGCCCGCGTCGATGTGGGCCATGATCCCGATGTTCCGGACCTTGGCCAGGTCAAGTGAAGTGGTAGCCATAAGGCTCAGTCTTCTCTCGGTTCTCGATGGGGAAGCGACTACCAGCGGTAGTGCGCGAAGGCCTTGTTGGACTCGGCCATCTTGTGCGTGTCCTCGCGCTTCTTCACGGCGGCGCCGAGGCCGTTGGAGGCATCGAGCAGCTCGTTCATCAGACGCTCGGTCATGGTCTTCTCACGGCGCGCGCGGGCGTAGCCCACGATCCAGCGCAGCGCGAGAGTGGAGGAACGGCCGGGGCGGACCTCGACCGGAACCTGGTAGGTGGCGCCACCGACGCGGCGGGAGCGGACCTCGAGGGTCGGCTTCACGTTCTCGAGCGCGCGCTTGAGCGTGATGACCGGGTCGTTGCCGGTCTTCTCACGCAGGCCCTCCATGGCGCCGTACACGATGCGCTCGGCGGTGGAGCGCTTGCCGTGCAGCAGCACCTTGTTGATGAGGGAGGTCACCAGAGGAGAGCCGTAGACCGGGTCGACGATGACCGGCCGCTTCGGGGCGGGGCCCTTACGAGGCATGCTTACTTCTCCTTCTTGGCGCCGTAGCGGCTGCGAGCCTGCTTGCGGTTCTTGACGCCCTGGGTGTCGAGGGAGCCGCGGATGATCTTGTAACGAACACCCGGCAGGTCCTTCACACGGCCACCGCGCACGAGCACGATGGAGTGCTCCTGCAGGTTGTGGCCCTCACCCGGAATGTAAGCGGTGACCTCGATGCCGCTGGTCAGACGCACACGCGCGACCTTACGGAGGGCCGAGTTCGGCTTCTTGGGGGTGGTGGTGAAAACGCGCGTGCAGACGCCGCGGCGCTGGGGCGAACCCTCGAGTGCGGGCGTCTTGTTCTTCTCGACCTTGTCCTGCCGGCCCTTGCGGACCAACTGCTGGATCGTAGGCACCGTTTCTCCGGTTTCTGTGTGCCAGTCTCGGTACAACTAACCCGGGCCACTCGCCGACCCACGCGGTCGGGCGTGTCGAAGGCTGCACACTCCCGTCAGCACGGGGCCCTCTGGGTGAGAAGCATGCAGATTTCGGTGTCCCCGTTCTCACTTCCCTGCGCGTCGTGGCGCGTACGGGAGCGCAGGGGATACCCCAGGCACAAGGTCAGAGCGTACCTACCGCATCGGCTCCGGTCAAAACAAATGCCCATGCCACCGTAGTCGGCGCGGAGCGGCGGGGGAAGGGCTCCCCGACCGCCCCCGGCGCTTCCCGCGAGCCGTCCGCTCCGGGTCTTCGAAGCCTCCCCGAGGCCGTTGTCCGGCCCCTCCGTCAGGGGCCGGCGGCCACTACCAGCACCAGGACGAGGAGAGCGAAGAACCCGATCGCCAGCCAGCCCAGGACCAGCCCGGCCATGGCCAGCCCGTCGCCCTTCTCGCCCGTCCGCCGGATCTCCGCACGCGCCTTGTGACCGAGGATCACCGCGGGGATGGCGGTGACCCCGTAGAAGGGGGTGAGCACACCGCAGATCAGGGCCGCGGTGGCGGAGTTGTTCGTCTGGGGAGGAGGCGGCAGGAAGGTGCGCGGCACCGCCTGCTGGTACGGCTGCGCGTACTGCTGCGGCGCGGGCGCCGGCACCGCCATCGGCCCCTGCGGCAGATCGGCGATGAGCGTGTGCAACTCCCCGTACGTCTGCGCCTGCTGGGCGCGGACCAGGCGCTGCTCGTACTCCGTCTTGCCCAGCCGCCCCTCGACGAAACCGGCCTTGAGCACGTCGATCGTGCGCTCGCGGTCCGCATGGGACGCCCTCATCATCGGCATCTGGCTCGACACCTGCTGGGCCTGCCGCGGATACGGGCCCGAACCCGCCTGCCCCGGCGGACCGGGTCTGCCCCATGGCTGCGGCTGGTACGACACCGGCTTCACCTCCCCGCTTCCGAACGTCTCCCCATCATCCATGACGTTCGTGCGCCATGGGGAGTTCCGGGCGGTAACGAGCGCCGTGACGGCGCCCCGCGGCGACGACACCGCGGGGCGGCCCCCGGAAAGGGGACCGCCCCGCGGGCGTCACAGGACCGTACCGCCGGCCTCAGCCGTTGTACGGGCCGTAGTCGTAGTCCTCCAGCGGAACCGCCTGGCCGGAGCCCGTGCCGAAGGGCGAGTAGTCGATGTCGTCGTACCCGACGGCCGAGTACATCGCCGCCTTGGCCTCCTCGGTCGGCTCGACCCGGATGTTGCGGTAGCGGGACAGGCCCGTACCGGCCGGGATGAGCTTACCGATGATGACGTTCTCCTTGAGGCCGATCAGGGAGTCCGACTTGGCGTTGATCGCCGCGTCGGTCAGGACCCTGGTCGTCTCCTGGAAGGACGCCGCCGACAGCCACGACTCGGTGGCCAGCGAGGCCTTGGTGATACCCATGAGCTGCGGACGTCCGGAAGCCGGCTGGCCGCCCTCCGCCACGACGCGGCGGTTCTCGGCCTCGAACTTCGAACGCTCCACCAGCTCGCCGGGCAGCAGCTCGGCGTCGCCGGACTCGATGATCGTCACACGGCGCAGCATCTGCCGGATGATGATCTCGATGTGCTTGTCGTGGAT
Source organism: Streptomyces glaucosporus (assembly GCF_039533345.1). NCBI lineage: Bacteria > Bacillati > Actinomycetota > Actinomycetes > Kitasatosporales > Streptomycetaceae > Streptomyces > Streptomyces glaucosporus. Next base: position 18,775 of record NZ_BAAATJ010000023.1, read on the forward strand.
CGACACACCCTGCGAGTTGTAGACCTTCTGAACCTCCCCCACCAGGTGCACCTGGACCGCGCGCTGGCCGAGGATGCGCAGCACGTCGTGCGGGTTGGTGGCACCGACGGTCAGCGGCTGGCCGACCTCGACGTGGTCGCCCTCGGAGACCAGCAGACGGGCGCGCTTGGAGACGCCGTAGGAGGTCTCGTCGGAACCGTCGTCGGGGGTGACGACGATCTTCTTGGTCTTCTCGGTCTCCTCGATCCGGACGCGGCCGGCCGCCTCCGAGATCGGGGCGACACCCTTGGGCGTACGGGCCTCGAAGAGCTCGACGACACGCGGCAGACCCTGGGTGATGTCGTCACCGGCCACACCACCGGTGTGGAAGGTGCGCATCGTCAGCTGGGTGCCGGGCTCACCGATGGACTGGGCGGCGATGATGCCGACGGCCTCGCCGATGTCCACCAGCTTGCCGGTCGCCAGCGAGCGGCCGTAGCACATGGCGCAGGTGCCGACGGCGGACTCGCAGGTGAGGACCGAGCGGGTCTTGACCGTCTCCACCCCGTGCTGGATGAGCTCGTCGATGAGCACGTCGCCCAGGTCGGTGCCGGCCGGGGCCAGCACCTTGCCGTCGACGACGACGTCCTCGGCGAGGCAGCGGGCGTACACGCTGGTCTCGACGTTGTCCTCCTTGCGGAGCACGCCGTCGGCGCCCCTGCTCGCGATCACCAGGCGCAGACCGCGGTCGGTGCCGCAGTCCTCCTCGCGGATGATCACGTCCTGCGAGACGTCCACCAGACGACGGGTGAGGTAACCCGAGTCGGCGGTGCGCAGCGCGGTGTCCGCCAGACCCTTTCGGGCACCGTGCGTGGAGATGAAGTACTCCAGCACGGACAGACCCTCGCGGAACGACGCCTTGATCGGACGCGGGATGGTCTCGTTCTTGGCGTTGGACACCAGACCGCGCATACCGGCGATCTGGCGCATCTGCATCATGTTTCCGCGCGCGCCCGAGTCGACCATCATGAAGATCGGGTTGGTCTTCGGGAAGTTCTCCGACATCGCCTCGGCGACCTCGTTGGTCGCCTTGGTCCAGATGGCGATGAGCTCCTGGGACCGCTCGTCCTTCGTGATCAGACCGCGCTCGTACTGCTTCTGGACCTTCTCGTCCTGGGCCTCGTACCTCGCGATGATCTCCTTCTTGGCCTCGGGGACCACGACGTCGGAGATGGCGATGGTGACGCCGGAACGGGTCGCCCAGTGGAAACCGGCCGACTTGAGGTTGTCCAGCGTGGCCGCGACGACGACCTTGGGGTAGCGCTCGGCGAGGTCGTTGACGATCCCGGAGAGCTGCTTCTTGCCCACGGTCTGGTCGACGAACGGGTAGTCCTCGGGCAGCAGCTCGTTGAAGAGCGCGCGGCCCAGGGTCGTCCGCAGCCGGAACGGGTCGCCGGGCTGCCACTCGCCCGCGGGGCCGCTGCCGTCCGCGGCGCCCTCCTCGGCGGCCGGCGGGGTCCAGCCGCGGGGCGGGACCGAGCCGACGGGGAAGCGGATGTCGATCTTCGCCTGGAGCGACAGCTCCTTGGCGTCGAACGCCATGATCGCCTCGGCGACCGAGTTGAAGGACCGCCCCTCGCCCTTGAGTTCGCCCTCCACCTCGTCGGTGGTGAGGAAGAACAGGCCCAGCACCATGTCCTGGGTCGGCATGGTCACGGGGCGGCCGTCGGCCGGCTTGAGGATGTTGTTCGAGGACAGCATCAGGATGCGGGCCTCGGCCTGGGCCTCCGCCGACAGCGGCAGGTGCACGGCCATCTGGTCGCCGTCGAAGTCCGCGTTGAACGCGGTGCACACGAGCGGGTGGATCTGGATGGCCTTGCCCTCGACCAGCTGCGGCTCGAAGGCCTGGATGCCCAGACGGTGCAGGGTCGGCGCACGGTTGAGCAGCACCGGGTGCTCGGCGATGACCTCTTCCAGCACGTCGTACACGACCGTGCGGCCGCGCTCGACCATGCGCTTGGCCGACTTGATGTTCTGCGCGTGGTTGAGGTCCACCAGGCGCTTCATCACGAACGGCTTGAACAGCTCCAGCGCCATGGCCTTGGGCAGACCGCACTGGTGCAGCTTCAGCTGCGGGCCGACGACGATCACGGAACGGGCCGAGTAGTCGACGCGCTTGCCCAGCAGGTTCTGGCGGAAGCGGCCCTGCTTGCCCTTGAGCATGTCGGACAGCGACTTCAGCGGGCGGTTGCCCGGACCCGTCACCGGCCGGCCGCGGCGGCCGTTGTCGAACAGCGCGTCGACGGCCTCCTGGAGCATCCGCTTCTCGTTGTTCACGATGATCTCGGGCGCGCCGAGGTCGAGAAGCCGCTTCAGGCGGTTGTTGCGGTTGATGACGCGGCGGTACAGGTCGTTGAGGTCACTGGTCGCGAAGCGGCCACCGTCGAGCTGCACCATCGGGCGCAGGTCCGGCGGGATGACCGGAACGCAGTCCAGCACCATGCCCTTGGGGCTGTTGCGGGTGTTCAGGAAGGCGGAGACGACCTTGAGGCGCTTGAGCGCACGGGTCTTCTTCTGGCCCTTGCCCGTGCGGATGATCTCGCGGAGCTTCTCGGCCTCCTCCTCCAGGTCGAAGGTCTCCAGGCGCTTCTGCAGCGCCGCGGCACCCATCGAGCCGTCGAAGTAGGTCCCGAAGCGGTCGCGCAGCTCGCGGTAGAGCAGCTCGTCGCCCTCCAGGTCCTGGACCTTGAGGTTCTTGAAGCGGTTCCACACCTCGTCCAGGCGGTCGATCTCGCGCTGGGCGCGGTCGCGGATCTGCTTCATCTCCCGCTCGGCGCTCTCGCGCACCTTGCGGCGGGCGTCGGCCTTGGCGCCCTCGGCCTCCAGCTCGGCCAGGTCCGACTCGAGCTTCTTGGCGCGGGCCTCCAGGTCGGCGTCGCGGCGCTGCTCGATCTGCTGGCGCTCCACGGAGACGTGGGCCTCCAGCGAGGGCAGGTCGCGCTGGCGGCGCTCCTCGTCCACCCACGTGATCATGTAGGCGGCGAAGTAGATGACCTTCTCCAGGTCCTTCGGGGCGAGGTCGAGGAGGTAGCCCAGACGGGAGGGCACGCCCTTGAAGTACCAGATGTGGGTGACGGGGGCGGCCAGTTCGATGTGGCCCATCCGCTCACGGCGCACCTTGGCGCGGGTCACCTCGACGCCGCAGCGCTCACAGATGATGCCCTTGAAGCGGACGCGCTTGTACTTGCCGCAGTAGCACTCCCAGTCCCGGGTGGGGCCGAAGATCTTCTCGCAGAAGAGCCCGTCCTTTTCCGGCTTGAGGGTGCGGTAGTTGATGGTCTCCGGCTTCTTGACCTCGCCGTGGGACCACTGACGGATGTCGTCAGCGGTGGCCAGGCCGATTCGCAGCTCGTCGAAGAAGTTGACGTCGAGCACTCTCGTCAATCCCTCTCAGGGTTGTGCCCCTCGCGTCAGCGAGGCAAGGGGCTCTGTAATGGTCTGAACGGGGGTCCCGGGGAGGCCGGAGAGCCGCCCTTCCTCCCCCGGTGGGGAGGGGTGCGGCGCTCCGGCCGACCCGTCAGACCTCTTCGACGCTGCTCGGCTCCCGCCGGGACAGGTCGATACCGAGCTCTTCCGCGGCGCGGAAGACGTCCTCGTCGGTGTCACGCATCTCGATGGACATACCGTCGCTGGACAGCACCTCCACGTTGAGGCACAGGGACTGCATCTCCTTGATGAGCACCTTGAAGGACTCGGGAATTCCCGGCTCGGGGATGTTCTCGCCCTTGACGATGGCCTCGTAGACCTTCACGCGGCCGGTGACGTCGTCGGACTTGATCGTCAGCAGCTCCTGGAGGGCGTACGCCGCGCCATAGGCCTCCAGCGCCCACACCTCCATCTCACCGAAGCGCTGGCCACCGAACTGGGCCTTACCACCCAGCGGCTGCTGGGTGATCATCGAGTACGGACCGGTCGAGCGGGCGTGCAGCTTGTCGTCGACCAGGTGGTGCAGCTTCAGGATGTACATGTAGCCGACCGAGATCGGCTCCGGGAACGGCTCGCCGGAGCGGCCGTCGAAGAGCCGGGCCTTGCCGGACGGCAGGACCAGCCGGTCCCCGTCGCGGTTCGGCAGGGTGGCCTCGAAGAGACCGGCGATCTCGTCCTCGCGGGCACCGTCGAACACCGGGGTGGCGACGTTGGTGCGCGGGGCGACCTCGTCGGCGCCGATCGCGGCCAGGCGCTTCTTCCACTCCTCTTCGATGCCCTCGACCTTCCAGCCCTGGGAGGCGAGCCAGCCCAGGTGGATCTCCAGGACCTGGCCCGGGTTCATCCGGGACGGGACGCCGAGCGGGTTGAGGATGACGTCGACCGGGGTGCCGTCCTCCATGAACGGCATGTCCTCGATCGGCAGGATCTTGGAGATGACGCCCTTGTTGCCGTGGCGGCCCGCGAGCTTGTCACCGTCGGTGATCTTGCGCTTCTGGGCCACGTAGACGCGGACGAGCTGGTTGACGCCCGGGGGCAGTTCGTCGCCCTCCTCGCGGTCGAAGACGCGGACGCCGATGACCTTGCCGGTCTCGCCGTGCGGCACCTTCAGCGAGGTGTCGCGGACCTCGCGGGCCTTCTCGCCGAAGATCGCGCGGAGCAGACGCTCCTCCGGGGTCAGCTCGGTCTCACCCTTCGGGGTGACCTTGCCGACCAGGATGTCGCCGGCCTCGACCTCGGCGCCGATGCGGATGATGCCGCGCTCGTCGAGGTCGGCCAGGACCTCCTCGGAGACGTTCGGGATGTCCCGGGTGATCTCCTCGGGGCCGAGCTTGGTGTCACGGGCGTCGACCTCGTGCTCCTCGATGTGGATCGAGGAGAGGACGTCGTCCTGGACGAGGCGCTGCGACAGGATGATCGCGTCCTCGTAGTTGTGGCCCTCCCACGGCATGAACGCCACGAGCAGGTTCTTGCCGAGCGCCATCTCGCCCTGGTCGGTCGAGGGGCCGTCGGCGAGGACCTGGCCGGTGACCACGCGGTCGCCCTCGTCCACGATCACCTTCTGGTTGAAGGAGGTGCCCTGGTTGGAGCGGAAGAACTTGGCGACCCGGTACGTGGTGTACGTGCCGTCGTCGTTGGCCACCGTGATGTAGTCGGCGGAGACCTCCTGGACCACGCCGTCCTTCTCGGCCTTGATGACGTCACCGGCGTCGACCGCGGAGCGGTACTCCATGCCGGTGCCGACCAGCGGGGCCTCGGCCCGGATCAGCGGGACGGCCTGGCGCATCATGTTCGAGCCCATGAGCGCGCGGTTGGCGTCGTCGTGCTCCAGGAACGGGATCATGGCGGTCGCGACCGACACCATCTGGCGCGGCGAGACGTCCATGTAGTCGACCTCGTCGCCGGGGACGTAGTCGACCTCGCCGCCGCGGCGGCGGACCAGCACACGGCCCTCGGCGAACCGCATGTCCTCGGTCAGCGGCGCGTTGGCCTGCGCGATGACGTAGCGGTCCTCCTCGTCGGCGGTCAGGTAGTGCACCTCGTCGGTGACCTGGCCGTCGACGACCTTGCGGTACGGGGTCTCGACGAAACCGAACGCGTTGACCCGGCCGTAGGAGGCGAGCGAGCCGATCAGGCCGATGTTCGGGCCTTCAGGGGTCTCGATCGGGCACATGCGGCCGTAGTGCGACGGGTGCACGTCGCGGACCTCGAAGCCCGCCCGCTCACGGGACAGACCGCCCGGGCCCAGCGCCGACAGGCGGCGCTTGTGGGTCAGACCCGACAGCGGGTTCGTCTGGTCCATGAACTGGGAGAGCTGGCTGGTGCCGAAGAACTCCTTGATGGAGGCGACGACCGGCCGGATGTTGATCAGGGTCTGCGGCGTGATCGCCTCGACGTCCTGGGTCGTCATCCGCTCGCGGACGACGCGCTCCATACGGGCCAGACCGGTGCGGACCTGGTTCTGGATCAGCTCGCCGACGTTGCGCAGGCGGCGGTTGCCGAAGTGGTCGATGTCGTCGGTCTCGACGACGACCGTCTGGCCGCTGTCGCCGGCCATCTCGGTCTCACCGGCGTGCAGCTTCACCAGGTACTTGATCGTCGCGATGATGTCCTCGACGGTCAGCACGCCGGCGTCCAGCGGCTGGTCGATGCCCAGCTTCCGGTTGACCTTGTAACGGCCGACCTTGGCCAGGTCGTAGCGCTTGGGGTTGAAGTACAGGTTGTCCAGCAGCGTCTGCGCGGCCTCGCGCGTCGGGGGCTCGCCCGGACGGAGCTTGCGGTAGATGTCGAGCAGCGCGTCGTCCTGGCCCTGGGTGTGGTCCTTCTCCAGGGTGGCGCGCATGGACTCGTACTGGCCGAACTCCTCCAGGATCTGGTCGGTGGTCCAGCCCAGGGCCTTGAGGAGGACGGTGACGGACTGCTTGCGCTTGCGGTCGATGCGGACACCGACCATGTCGCGCTTGTCGATCTCCATCTCCAGCCAGGCGCCCCGCGAGGGGATGATCTTGGCGGAGAAGATGTCCTTGTCGGACGTCTTGTCGATGCTGCTGTCGAAGTACACGCCGGGCGAGCGCACCAGCTGCGAGACGACGACACGCTCGGTGCCGTTGATGACGAAGGTGCCCTTGTTGGTCATGAGCGGGAAGTCGCCCATGAAGACCGTCTGGGACTTGATCTCGCCGGTCTCGTTGTTGGTGAACTCGGCGGTGACGAACAGCGGCGCGGCGTAGGTGAAGTCGCGCTCCTTGCACTCGTCGATCGAGTTCTTCGGCGGCTCGAAGCGGTGGTCGCGGAAGGTGAGCGACATCGACCCGGAGAAGTCCTCGATCGGGGAGATCTCCTCGAAGATCTCCTCCAGACCGGACTTGGTGGGGACATCCTCACCGCGGGCCAGCGCGGCCTCGACGCGAGCCTTCCATGCGTCGTTGCCGAGCAGCCAGTCAAAACTCTCGGTCTGCAGCGCAAGGAGGTTCGGAACCTCGAGGGGCTCCTTGATCTTCGCAAAGGAGATACGCAGCGGGGCGGTGCTGGCGCCGTTGGTCGAATTGGCGGTCGAGGCGTTGCGCGAGGCGGCCAAGAGGGGGTCCTTCCGAGGGCTCGGACTCACTACGCGCATGCCGTGCCCCTGGTGACGGGCAGGGGGCAGTTAATAGGCAGCGCAAAGGGTCAGTGTAGCCATAAGGCCCACTGATGTCCAGTACGGAACCCGGAGACCGGCAGCGCGTACCAATCTCTCCCTCCGGAGGGGCGAGCCCCTCGTTGTTCAACACCTGCCGCAAGGTTTCCCGCTTCGTCGGCGATCCATGCCTCGGATCGTGGATCGATGTGACGACGCGTCCCGAGAATTGCGCGCTACGTGCTGTTCGTCAAGGCCCCCACCCCCGTGGGCGTCACCGGGAGGCGTATGGCCGGGCAGCGGTGATCACCTTACCTGCCGTGCTCGGCCAGGCAAGACGACAGCCGCGGAAACGGCCGGAGGCGACCACCCGCATGGGTGGCCGCCTCCGGTGAACGCGGAGTCAGCGGACTCCGGGTGTGACCGAAGTCACCGGGGAGTGCCCGAGGTCACTTGACCTCGACGGAGGCGCCGGCGCCCTCCAGGGCCTCCTTGGCCTTGTCCGCGGCCTCCTTGTTGACCTTCTCCAGGACGGGCTTCGGAGCACCGTCGACCAGGTCCTTGGCCTCCTTCAGGCCCAGGGAGGTCAGCTCGCGCACGACCTTGATGACCTGGATCTTCTTGTCGCCGGCGCCGGCGAGGATGACGTCGAACTCGTCCTTCTCCTCGGCGGCGGCGGCACCCTCGCCACCACCCTGGGCGGGAGCGGCGGCGACGGCGACCGGGGCGGCGGCCTCGACGTCGAACTTCTCCTCGAAGGCCTTCACGAACTCGGAGAGCTCGATGAGGGTCATCTCCTCGAACTGCGCGAGCAGCTCTTCCTGGCTGAGCTTCGCCATGATGGCGGTCCTTCCACTAAGTCGGCTGGTGCCGGGTTGTACATGTCGGCGGGCGTACTGTGGCCCGCTGCGACCGAGTGCGCCGTGTGGTTACTCGGCCTCGGCGGGAGCCGGCGTACCGGCACCGCCCTGCTCGACCTTGCTGCGAAGGGCGTCCGCGGTGCGGACGAACTTCGAGAGCGGGGCCTGGAAGGTCGCCGCGGCCTTCGCCATGGACGCCTTCATGCCACCGGCCAGCTTGGCGAGCAGCACCTCGCGGGACTCGAGGTCCGCGAGCTTCTTGATGTCGTCCGCGGACAGCGCCTTGCCCTCAAGGACACCGCCCTTGATGACGAGCTGAGGGTTGTCCTTGGCGAAGTCACGGAGACTCTTCGCCGCCTCGACCGGGTCACCGGTCACGAACGCGACAGCGGTGGAGCCGACGAAGAACTCGTCGAGCTCGGTGACCCCGGCCTCGTTGGCCGCGATCTTGGTCAGCGTGTTCTTCGCCACGCGGTACTGGGCGTTCTCACCGAGAGAACGGCGCAGTGCCTTGAGCTGCGCGACGCTGAGACCGGTGTACGCGGTCACAACGGCGGCGGTGGAGTTCTGGAACTCCTCCTTGATCTCCGCGACAGTCGCGACCTTGTCGGGACTCGCCATGAGCCTCGGCCCTCCTTTCCGGGTGATGCGATCCTCGACCGGCCTTTCGGCCGGCCATGACGCCGGACCGCCCACGTCGGGCGCACGAGGAAGGGGGCTTGCGCAAAACGAAACGCCCCGGCGCAGGGCACGGGGCGTGACTCGACCGGACAGACGTCCGGGAGTCCTCCACTGTCACCTGCGCAGGTCGCCCGCTCCAAGCGGATCCTTCGGCCACCGCGCTCCGGATCTGTACAGATACCTGGAGGCACGGCAACGACCAGCGGTCTTTGGCTTCCGTGGAAGAGTACGCGAACGCCGTCGCGTCGGGCAAATCCGGGATCACGGCACCGCCGGGCCGCTCCGCCGCCGCCCGGAATCCCGTCCTCGCCCACGGCCTGCTCCCGGGCTCCCGCCGGCCGCGCCGGACGCCGGCTCGGCCCCGGCGCTCCCGGCCCCTTCCTGCCCCTCCGGGGCCGTCCGGGGAGGCCCGGAGGACGGCCGTGCGGGGGCCCGAGGCCCCGCGTCCGCCCCCCGCCGCCGGAGCAGCCCGGAAGGCACCGCCGCCCCCCGGACACGGCCCGGTGTGCGAGGACGCGCGGTCCCCCGGCGCTGCGGCGTCGGACGCGTCCCCGCGACGGCGCCGGCCGCAGATGCGCACCCGGACGCGAAAGAGGCCGGGCCCCGCTCCAACTCGGAAGCGGGGCCCGGCCGTTGCCCTTGAGGACGCGCCTGGATCAGGCGGCGACCTCCTCCTCCGCCAGGAGGTTGCGGGTGCGGTTGGGGTCGACCGGGATACCGGGGCCCATCGTCGTGGTGACGACGGCCTTCTTGATGTACCGGCCCTTGGCGGCGGACGGCTTCAGACGCAGGACCTCCTCCAGCGCCGCCGCGTAGTTCTCCACCAGCTGCTTCTCGTCGAACGAGACCTTGCCGATGATGAAGTGGAGGTTGGCGTGCTTGTCCACGCGGAACTCGATCTTGCCGCCCTTGATGTCGGTGACGGCCTTGGCGACGTCCGGGGTGACGGTGCCGGTCTTCGGGTTCGGCATCAGACCACGGGGACCGAGCACGCGGCCCAGACGGCCGACCTTGCCCATCAGGTCCGGGGTGGCGACGACGGCGTCGAAGTCCAGACGGCCGCCGGCGACCTCCTCGATCAGTTCGTCGGAGCCGACGATGTCGGCGCCGGCGGCTTCCGCGGCCGCGGCACGGTCGCCGGTCGCGAAGACCAGGACCCGGGCGGTCTTACCGGTGCCGTGCGGGAGGTTCACGGTGCCGCGCACCATCTGGTCGGCCTTGCGCGGGTCGACGCCCAGGCGCATGGCGACCTCGACGGTCGCGTCGAACTTGGTCGGAGAGGTCTCCTTGGCGAGACGGATGGCCTCCAGCGGGGCGTACAGCCGCGTCCGGTCGACCTTGGCGTCCGCACTGCGGAAAGCCTTGCTGCGCTTCACTTCTGCTCCAGTTGTCTTCAGGTTGAGGAGTCGTGGTCCAGGGGGCCAGCGCCTGACCCTGCCACTCTCTTGTTCTGTGCCCGGTCCGCCTCCGTGCGCTCCGGCCCGGCTCCGGCGCTTCCACGGCTTCTCTCCGCCCCGGCTTTCCGCCCGGGAGGCACCGCCATACGCCTCCGGCACCGGCACGCCCTTCGGCTCACCCGCTTCACGGGTCCCGTGGAACGGGCCCGGCATGCACGTCGCGGGGTACCGCGAGGAGAGCGGATCAGCCCTCGACGGTGACGCCCATGGAACGGGCGGTGCCCGCGATGATCTTCTCCGCGGCGTCGAGGTCGTTGGCGTTGAGGTCGGGCATCTTGGTGGTGGCGATCTCCCGCACCTGCTCGCGCGTGATCTTCGCGACCTTCTTGGTGTGCGGCTCGCCGGAGCCCTTCTCGATGCCGGCGGCCTTGAGGATCATCTTCGCGGCCGGGGGCGTCTTGGTGACGAAGGTGAAGGAGCGGTCCTCGTAGACCGTGATCTCCACCGGGATGACCCAGCCGCGCTGCGACTCGGTCGCGGCGTTGTAGGCCTTGCAGAACTCCATGATGTTGACGCCGTGCTGACCCAGCGCGGGGCCGACCGGCGGGGCCGGGTTCGCGGCACCGGCCTGGATCTGGAGCTTGATCAGCCCCGTGACCTTCTTCTTCTTGGGAGGCATGTTCTCTCCGGGTCCTAGTGAGAGGTGGTGATCCCCACGACGGGCGAATCCACCCGCACGGAGGCATACCGCACCACGATAGCCGGTACCGCGGCGCGGCAGGAAACCGGCCAGGTCAGGCTCACCCGAAGGCGCACCTGACCTGGCCGGAAGCGGTTGACCGGAAGAACCGTCAGTTCTTCTGGATCTGGTCGAAGCTCAGCTCGACCGGGGTCTCGCGGCCGAAGATCTCGACGAGGCCCTTGACCTTCTTCGAGTCGGGGTTGATCTCGTTGATCGTGGCCTGGAGGGTCGCGAACGGGCCGTCGGTGACCGTGACCGAGTCTCCGACCTCGAAGTCCAGCACCTGGACCTCGACCTTGCGGGCCGGCGCGGCGCCCTCGCCGCCCTCCGCGGCGGCCTTCCGCTCGGCCTCGGGGGCGAGCATCTTGACGACCTCGTCCAGGGTCAGCGGGTACGGGTCGTAGGCGTTGCCCACGAAGCCGGTGACGCCAGGGGTGTTGCGGACGACGCCCCAGGACTCGTTCGTCAGGTCCATGCGCACCAGGACGTAGCCCGGGAGCTTGTTCTGACGGACGTTCTTGCGCTCGCCGTTCTTGATCTGGACGATCTCTTCCTCGGGCACCTCGGCCTGGTAGATGTAGTCCTCGACGTTCAGCGAGACGGCGCGCTGCTCCAGGTTGGCCTTCACGCGCTTCTCGTAGCCCGCGTACGTGTGGATGACGTACCACTCGCCGGGGAGGTGCTTCAGCTCCTCGCGGAGCGCCTCGGCCGGGTCGACCGGCTCCTCCTCCGCCTCCTCCGTCCCGTCGGCGGACTCGGCCCCGGTCTCACCCGCCTCGTCGGCGTCGGACTCGTCGGACTCGGCCTCTTCCCCGGCCTGCTCGGCAGGGGTGCCCTCGGTGGTGTCGGCAGCTTCGGCCTGGTCGACGCTGTCCGTCGCCTCGACGACGTCGGGCGCGGTGTCATCGCCCTCGGCAGGGTCGACGGCGTCGTTCAGGTTCGGGTCAGACACGGTGGCTGCTTCTTCCTGGCTTCAAGGGGTCGAACATGCGGAAAGGTGCCCGGGAGGCTCCCTCCGCGGGCGGATCAGCCGAAGACGTACGTGACGGCCTTCGTGAATCCCCAGTCAATCACGGTCACCAGGCCGATGACGATGACGACGAAGGCGATCACCACGGTGGTGTACGTCGACAACTGACGCTTCGTGGGCCAGACGACCTTGCGCAGCTCCGCGACGATCTGCCGGTAGAACAGCGCGAGACGGCCCAGGGGGCCCTTCTTTCCGCGCTTGCCGCCGCGCCGGGGCTTCTTGTCGTCCTGGGACCGCCCGGGCTCGGGGACCTCGATGGAGTCCGTGATCTCCGCCACTCGTCCTCACCTGCATCCGGGTCCTGGCCGCGTGCCGTGCCGCGTCCGGCCCGGCCGTACGGCGGTGCGTCCAGCTACGTACACGTGCACGCACCTGCTCCAGATGCGTGTAGCAGGGCCGGAGGGACTTGAACCCCCAACCGCCGGTTTTGGAGACCGGTGCTCTACCAATTGAGCTACGACCCTTTGTCGTCCCCCAACCTACAGCATCCGGACGGTCCCGCGGAGTACGCGGTCCACCGGATGATCGGCCGGGACCAACGACGGTGAGTGTACGTGCTTCGCGCGCCGCCGTCGAACGGGTAACCCCGGATCGCCCCGAACATCTTCCGCTCCCCCGGCTCCTCCCGGCTTCCCCCGGAGGTTTCCTTCCGCCCTGAACCACGCGCAACCCGCGTGCCCGGGCGGTCCCCCGTCTGCAACGATGCCCCCATGACCGCTGCAAACCCTCCCCACCAGTCACCCACCGAGCGCCGGGTCTCGGCCCGGATCGGCTCGATCTCCGAGTCCGCGACGCTCGCCGTCGACGCCAAGGCCAAGGCCCTCAAGGCCGCCGGACGTCCGGTGATCGGCTTCGGCGCGGGCGAGCCCGACTTCCCCACGCCCGACTACATCGTCGAGGCCGCCGTGGAGGCCTGCCGGAACCCGCGCTTCCACCGCTACACCCCGGCCGGCGGGCTCCCCGAGCTGAAGGAGGCCATCGCCGCGAAGACGCTGCGCGACTCCGGCTACTCGGTCGACGCCTCCCAGGTGCTGGTCACCAACGGCGGCAAGCAGGCCATCTACGAGGCCTTCGCGGCGATCCTCGACCCGGGTGACGAGGTCATCGTCCCGGCCCCGTACTGGACCACCTACCCCGAGTCGATCAGGCTCGCGGGCGGCGTGCCGGTGCCCGTGGTCGCCGACGAGACCAGCGGCTACCGCGTCACCGTGGAGCAGCTGGAGGCGGCCCGCACCGAGCGCACCAAGGTGCTGCTGTTCGTCTCCCCCTCCAACCCGACCGGCGCGGTCTACTCCCGCGCGCAGGCCGAGGAGATCGGCCGCTGGGCCGCAGGGCACGGGCTGTGGGTGCTCACCGACGAGATCTACGAGCACCTGGTCTACGGCGACGCGGAGTTCTCCTCGCTGCCGGTGCTCGTCCCGGAGCTGGCCGACAAGTGCGTCGTGGTCAACGGCGTGGCCAAGACGTACGCCATGACCGGCTGGCGCGTGGGCTGGGTCATCGGCCCCAAGGACGTGGTGAAGGCCGCCACCAACCTCCAGTCGCACGCCACCTCCAACGTCTCCAACGTGGCGCAGGCCGCCGCGCTGGCGGCCGTCTCCGGCGGCCTGGAGGCCGTGGCCGAGATGCGCGAGGCCTTCGACCGGCGCCGGAGGACGATCGTGCGGATGCTGAACGAGATCGCGGGCGTCACCTGCCCCGAGCCGGAGGGCGCCTTCTACGTCTACCCGTCGGTCAAGGGCCTGCTCGGCAAGGAGATCCGGGGCAGGCGGCCGGCCACGAGCGTGGAGATGGCCGAGGTGATCCTGGAGGAGGCCGAGGTCGCGGTCGTCCCGGGCGAGGCGTTCGGCACCCCGGGCTACCTGAGGCTGTCGTACGCACTGGGCGACGAGGACCTGGTCGAGGGCGTCTCCCGGATCCAGAAGCTGCTGGCCGAGGCACGGGACTGACCCCGGCGGCACGGACGGGCGGGCCCCTCGGAGCGTGCTCCGAAGGGTCCGCCCGCGCGTTCGGGCAGCTCCCCGATCGTGGCCCGGGGTTTCCGGGTGTGTCGCCGCGTACGGCAAAATCTCGGGATGGAGAGTGTTCGCGACGTCCGCAGACTGCCCAAGGCCCACCTGCACCTGCACTTCACCGGATCGATGCGCCCCAGCACCATGCTGGAGCTCGCCGACAAGTACGGCGTCCACCTGCCGGACGCCCTGAGCAGCGGCCGGCCCCCCAGACTGCGGGCCACGGACGAGCGGGGCTGGTTCCGCTTCCAGCGGCTGTACGACATCGCGCGCTCCTGCCTGCGCTCGCCCGAGGACATCCAGCGGCTGGTCCGCGAGGCGGCCGAGGAGGACGTACGGGACGGGTCGCGGTGGCTGGAGATCCAGGTCGACCCCACCTCGTACGCGCCGCGGCTGGGCGGGCTGATCCCGGCGCTGGAGATCATCCTGGACGCGGTGGAGACCGCCGCCCGGGAGACCGGGCTCGGCATGCGGGTGCTGGTCGCCGCGAACCGCGTCAAGCACCCCCTGGACGCCCGCACCCTGGCCCGTCTGGCCGTGCGCTACGCCGACCGCGGGGTCGTCGGCTTCGGGCTGTCCAACGACGAACGGCGCGGTTTCGCCCGCGACTTCGACCGGGCCTTCGCCATCGCGCGCGGAGGCGGCCTGCTGTCCGCCCCGCACGGCGGCGAGCTGTCGGGCCCGTCCAGCGTCGCCGACTGCCTGGACGACCTCCGCGCGAACCGCATCGGGCACGGGGTGCGGGCCGCCGAGGACCCGCGGCTGCTGAAGCGGCTGGCCGACCAGCAGGTGACCTGCGAGGTCTGCCCGGCGTCCAACGTGGCGCTGGGCGTCTACGACAAGCACGAGGACGTTCCGCTGCGGACGCTGTTCGAGGCGGGCGTGCCGCTGGCGCTGGGCGCCGACGACCCGCTGCTGTTCGGTTCACGGCTGGCCGCGCAGTACGAGATCGCGCGCAGGCACCACGGCTTCACGGACGCGGAGCTGGCGGAGCTGGCCCGGCAGTCGGTGCGCGGCTCGTGCGCGCCGGAGGACGTCCGCAAGGAGATCCTGACGGACATCGACGCCTGGCTGGCGGAGCCGCCGACCCAGGGGTGAGCGCGGCGCGGCGGCGGGGTCCGGCTACTCCGCACCTGCGCAGGGCGGTCCGGAGCGGGTACCGGGCGGGAGGAGCTTTTGCTCGGCGGCGGTGTGGTCGCGGCCCACCGCCCGGCACAGCTCCCGGAACCAGACCCCGGGGCGCAGGTCGAACTCCTGGCGCCAGCCCTCGGACTCCGTGATCAGCCGGTCGCCGCGGAAGTGCTCCGTGGCACCGATGACCGCGGAGATTCTGCCGATCTGGGCACCGGTCCCGGCTCGGCGCAGTTCGTAGTGGCTGCCCTCCTCCGGCGGCTGCGTGACCACGACGCCCCCGTTCGTCATGCCGATGAGGCCGTCGTCGTCGAGCGTGATGCGCGGGCCCGTGATCCTGCGCGCGTCCACCCGCCAGCGATACGCATGACCGTTGGTGTACCGCACCAGCAGTTCCTCGCCGTCCGGTGAGAAAACCACGGGCTTCATGACCTCCCCCAGCTCGTACCTGCTGTGGACCGCGCCGGCTTCCTCGCTGGCGAGCACCCCGATACGGGCGCGGCTTCCGAGGTCCCACAGCTCCACCGCCTCGCGGCGCTCCACATCGGGTCCGGGTGCCACCGCGACCTGGTACGGACGGCCGGGACGGGCGGCGATCCTGCCGGTCGCCTCGTAGAACTGGTCGGAGTCGGCCGTGCCGAGCCCCGTCCGCAGCGGCGCACCCACCTGTGCGCCCCGCTCCGGGTCCACCCGCAGCAGAGCGCCGCCGGCTGTCAGCACCGCCACGTCCCCACCGGTCAGCGGAGCGACCGCGTCGATCCTCCCGGCGGGTTTTCGGGTGTCCCCGCCCGCGTCCAGCCGCACCTCTCTCCGGTCATCCAGGTCGCGGGGGTCGTACACGTACAGCCGTGTACCGCTCCGCTTCCAGACGACCAGCCGGGTGTCCCGCGCCGTCCAGGCAGCCTTCCACTCATGGAGCTGGGACCCCTCCTTGCGGGGAAGGTCAACAGTCTGCCCGCCACCGCGCACCAGGTCCGCCACCTCCAGCCGACGCAGATCGCGGTACAACACCGAGAAGGGCGCGTACACCCGCGCCACACGCCGACCGTCGGACGTCAGCGCGACGGCCTCCTGGCTCGACTGCGAGGCCTCCGTCTCCGCCACGACACCGGGCAGCGTCCTGGCCGCCACCAAGGCGTCACCCACGGCGGCCAGCACCACCGGGCCGCCGTCCCCGCGCGGTACGACGGCGATCAACAGGGCCCTGTGGCCCGGTGCCCCGCCGACCGGCACCCGGGTGCGATGGGTGTGGCCGGTGGCCAGCCGGGTCACCAGGACCTCGGTGTACTCGCCCCGAGCAGAATCCTGGGTCTCGTACTTGTAGGTGTACTCGCCTCCCCCGTCCGCCCACAGCCCGCCTTTCGCCTTCCGGGATTCGCCCGTGGCGGTGTCGTAGACGCCGAGCACCGTTACCGGGTACGTCAAACTCCGCTCCCGGTAGGCGAGCGCACCACCGCCTCCGAGACTGAACTCACCGCCCTCCGCCCGATCGACGATCCGGCGCACCAGGCGGCCGGTGCCCAGCTCCCGCACCGTGACCTCGCTGCTCAGCTCGTTCCCCTTCTGGCTCCGGACCGTCACCACGGTGTCCGGATCCCGGCCGAACGCCGCTTCCGAGGGCAGGAAATCGCGGGGGATCACGTCTCTTCCCACGGGTAGGGGCTCGCCGTCGGCGGTGTCCCACGCCTCCAAGAGGCCCCCTCGGCCCTCGTCTTCGGGCCGAGGCTCCAGGAATGTGGCCAACCGGAGCAGGCGGCGCCCGTCCTCGCTGAAGTCCAGGACCACCCAGGCGACCTTGTGGCCCACCTCTCCACCACGCGCCAGCACCGTGGGCCTCCGGTCCCGTCGGTCCAGCCTCCACAGGTACACGGCGCCGTCCGGGGTGGCCACCGCGTAGTACCGGCCGTCCGGGCTGACGGCGGTGCGAAGCTCGTCCCCGCCGGGCACACCGCGCAGGACGTGACGGCGCCGCGGCTCGCCCTCGGGCGCTCCGGTGATCACGGTCGCCTCGGGCGGGTCACCGCCGCCCGGCTCGGACACCACCACCAGGGTGCGGGCGTCCGGGGTGGCGGTCAGTCTCACCGGCTGCCCGCGCCACAGGCCCTCGTGGCTGCCGCGCAGGTACTGCCCCCGCACGTACTGTCCCAGCAGCGCCGCCTCGGCCCGCGGGGTCCGCTCGGTGTGCCAGGCGGCCAGGGCGAGTTGCATCGCCGTGCCGGGATCCCGTGCGGACAGGCGGTCCGCCCTCTCGGCGAGGGTGCTGGAAGCGAGGGTGCGCAGGTTCCTCTCGGTCTCCCGTTGGCTGCGCACGGCGACCGCCGCCAGTACCGTCGCCACCAACGCCAGGACCGTCAAGCCCGCGACCGCAGCCTGTCGGCGCCGCACGCCGCGCCGCTGGTGCCGCCACCCGGCCTCGATGTACGCGCGTTCGGCGGCGGTGACGTCTTCAGGGCGGCGGTCCAACCAGTCGGCGGCGGCCGTCAGCAGCCGACCGCGCAGCAGTCCCTCCGGCTCCCGGCCGCCGGCCTCCCAGCGGGCCAGGTCACCGCGGAGCTGCTCCTGCCAGGCGCGGAACTCCCGGCTGTCCTCCAGCCAGCCTCGCAGCCTCGGCCACAACCGGGTGAGCGCCTCGTGGGCCAGGTCCACGACCTCGGTGCCCTCGGCGGTGCGGCTCAGGACGAGGAGTTTTCCGGCCGCCAGGCGGCGCGCGAGTCTCGCGGCGGCCGGATCGAGATCGGTGAGCGGAGTGGCGCGGCGGCCGAAGCCGCCACGGTCGTCCGGGCGGGCCAGCTGAACGAACAGCCGCCGGGTCACTGACTCCTCACCGGGCGGCACATGGTCGCTCACGGTGTCCTCGGCATAGCCGACCAGCGCGCCCGCGACGCCGCCGAGCTCCTCGTAGGCGGCGTGCGTGAGCATGGCACCCGTGCGGCGCTCCCAAAGCCGGGTCAGTGCGAACTCCACCAGCGGCATCCGTCCCGGCTCGTCCGCCGCGTCCACCACGATGCGCTCCGCGAGCCGGGGCTCCAGCCAGAGTCCGGGGACGGCGTCGACAGGCCCGGTGACCGCGTCCAGCAGGTCGTCGGCGGCGAGCGGGGCCAGTAGTAGTACGGCGTCGCTCAGGACGCCGGAGGTCTCGGACGTCACCAGCGCGTCAAGGGTCTCGGCGCGGGCGGTGGCCACCACGCGCGGGCCGCCCGGTTCCCCGGCCAGAGCGATGAGCAGGGAGAACAGTTCGCGGGCCGCTTCCGGGTCGGCGGCGGCGTACTCCTCCAGCTGGTCCACGAACACCAGGAGTCCGCCCTCTCCGCAGCGCTCCCGCAGAGCGGCGCGGAGCCCGGCGAAGATGCCGTCCGCACCGTCGCCGCGCAGCAGTCCCGCCAGTCTCGCGACCTTGCTCAGGCGCTCCACCTCCCCGGCGTCCGGCTCCAGCACCGGGACCAGCACCTGCGCCAGGACGGCCGCCGGCCGTACGCCCGCAACGGGCCGCAGGACGGACACGGCCGTGCCGTCCGCCCGCAGACGGGGCAGCAGTCCGGCGCGGACCAGCGAGGACTTGCCGCATCCGGACGGGCCCGCCACCACCGTGACCGGGCGCCGTACGACCGCCTCGTATAGCCGCTCGGTGTCGGCCGCCCGGCCGTGGAAGAACTCCGCGTCCTCCTCACCGAACGGCTCCAGGCCGCGGAACGGGCACGTCGGCCGCAGGACCTCCTCGTCCATCAGGGCGGCGGAAGGCACCAGATAGGCGGTCCCGTCGAGCCGGCCGCGGCCCGCGGCCACGGTCATCCCCACAACGCCGCCCTGCTCGTCGTCCCACGCCGCGGCGCCGCTGAAGCCCGCCGAGATCCGCACGCCACCGGGCCGGGCGTCCATCTGGAGCCAGCCCGCCCCCTGGACGGCCCGCAGCACGCCGGAGGCCCACACCCCGTACTCGGCGCCGTCCGGGAAGCCGTACGCCCGGAACTCGTGGCCCCACACCCTCGTCCCGTCCACCAGCGGCACCGGTCGCGCCGACGGTACGGGACGTGCCAGGCGGAGCAGTGCCACATCGCCGCCGTCGGGCCGGACCGGCCGCCAGGACACGACCCGGGCGGGGACGGAGGGGATTGTTCCGTCCGCGTCGCGCAGCAGCGGGAAGTCGACGAGTACGGCGCCGCCCGGTGCGTCGGGAGTGTCCCGGGGAAGCCCCAGTACGTCGGCGACCACGTGTGCACAGGTGCACACGGTGTTCGGAGCGATGAGGAACCCGGCCCCCGCCGTGCTGCCGGCATCCGTCCGTAACCGGACCAGGCCTGACTCGGGGGATGTGTCAGAGCGCGGAGGCGCCATGCGGCTCACCCGCCGGTCCTCGTCCGTCCCGCTGGGGGGCCACCGTGAAGTGGGCCTCGGTAGCCGCCTCCACCACCACGGCCCCGGCCTCCGAGGCCGTCTTGACGCCGAGCTCGCCGATGACGGAGCCCGGGGCCCGGGCCATGCCGCGTACGTTCCGGGCGACGGTCTCCAGCGCGGGGTGGTCGTGGGTCAGAGGCCCCCGGAGGATCTCGGCGGAGCCCCGGCCGACGCCGGGCCCGCGGCCCACCCGGTCGATCCCACTGCCGTCCTGCTCGTCGACCTCGACCTGCACGGCAGTGCCTTCGCCGAGCAGCATCTCCCCGCCCCGCGTCATTCCGCCCCCCGGAACGCCCCGCGAACCCGTGTTCGCCGGTCTGCCGAGCAGAGTAGGACGGCTCGGGAAGGGGTTCAACTCCCCGACCGGTGCGGACTCCCCGGTGTCGGCGGTCCCTACAGGGCGCAGCCGACGGTCACCGGCTCGTTGACCAGCGTCACGCCGAAGGCCGCGTACACGCCGTCGCGGACCTCGCGGGCGAGGGCGAGCAGGTCCGCGGTGGTGGCCGAGCCCCGGTTGGTCAGGGCGAGGGTGTGCTTGGTGGAGATCCGGGCCGGGCCGTCCCCGTACCCCTTGGGGAAGCCGGCCCTGTCGATCAGCCAGGCCGCGGAGGTCTTCACCAGGCCGTCCCCGGCCGGGTAGGCGGGCGGGACGACGTCCGGCCCCAGCCGCTCCGCGACACGGGTGAGGAAGGCCTCGTACTCGTCCGCGCCGAGGACGGGGTTGGTGAAGAAGGATCCGGCGGACCAGGTGTCGTGGTCCTCGGGGTCGAGGACCATGCCCTTGCCGGCGCGGAGCTTGAGGACGGTCTCGCGGGCCCTGGCCACGGGGACCCGCTCGCCCACCTCCACGCCCAGCGCGCGGGCGGTCTCGGCGTAGCGGATGGGGGCCGAGAGCCCGTCCGCGTCCTCCAGCTCGAAACGGACGCGCAGGACGACGAAGCGGGCGGGGTCGGCCTTGAAGCGGCTGTGCCGGTAGGAGAAGCCGCACTCGGCGGCGGGAATGGTGACGGTCTCGCCGCCGCGGCGGTCGTAGGCGACGACCTCGGTGATCGTCGCGGAGACCTCCTGCCCGTAGGCGCCGACGTTCTGGATGGGCGTGGCGCCCGCGGAACCGGGGATCCCGGCCATGCACTCGATGCCCGCGAGCCCCGCCTCGACCGTGCGGGCCACGGCGTCGGACCAGTTCTCGCCCGCGGCCAGCTCCAGCCGGGTGCCCTCCAGACGGAAGCCGGTGGTGGCGATGCGCAGGGCTGTGCCGTCGAAGCCCTCGTCGGCGATGAGGAGGTTGCTGCCTCCGCCGACGAGGAGCAGCGGTGTGCCGTCGGCGTCGGCGGCCCGGACCGCCTCGGTCACCTCCTCGTCGGTGGTGGCCGTGACCAGGCGTCTCGCCGGGCCGCCCAGCCGGAAGGTGGTCAGCGGGGCGAGGGGGGCGTCGTGGAGTTCCTGCACGGGCCCAAGACTACGAGAGCGGCCGTGCGCCCATCCGCACGGCCGTCTCCCGTGGCGCCCGAGCCGGGTCCGGATTCGGGTTCGGGTCAGGCGAGCCGGACCACCGCGCGGGACATGCCCAGCACCTTCTGCCCGGCGCTCGTCACGGTGAGGTCCACCCGGACGGTGCGCTCCTCGTCGTCCAGCTTGGCGGCGACCTTCCCGGAGACCTCGATGACGGCGCCCTTGTCATCGTCGGGGACGACGACGGGCTTGGTGAAGCGCACCCCGTACTCCACCAGGGCGCCCGGGTCGCCGGCCCAGTCGGTGACCACGCGGGCGGCCTCGGCCATGGTGAACATGCCGTGCGCGATGACGTCGGGGAGACCGACCTCACGTGCGAACCGCTCGTTCCAGTGGATCGGGTTGAAGTCGCCGGAGGCGCCCGCGTACCGCACGAGTGTGGCGCGTGTCACGGGGAAGCTCCGGGCGGGCAGTTCGGTGCCCACCTCGACGTCCGCGTACGCGATCTTCGCTGCCATTCGCGTCACTCCCCCTGTTCCCGCGCCGGCTCGTCCTCCGGCGCACGGGCCACCAGCTTGGTCCAGGCGGTCACCACGTGCTCGCCCGCCTCGTCGTGCACCTCGCCGCGGATGTCCAGGACGTCGTTCCCCGCGAGCGACTTGACCGACTCGATCGTGGGGGTGACCGTGAGCCGGTCCCCGGCGCGCACCGGCCGCGTGTAGGCGAACCTCTGGTCGCCGTGCACCACCCGGCTGTAGTCCAGTCCGAGCCGCGGGTCCTCGATCACCGCCCTGGCCGCCTTGAAGGTGATGGCGAAGACGAAGGTGGGCGGGGCGATCACATCGGGGTGGCCGAGTTCTCCGGCCGCCTCCGGATCGGTGTACGCGGGGTGGAGGTCCCCGATGGCCTCGGCGAACTCGCGGATCTTCTCCCTGCCGACTTCGTACGGCGCGGTGGGCGGATAGCTCCGCCCCACGAAGGACTGGTCGAGCGCCATGTCCCGGTACCTCCATACGGCTTGCTGGTGGACGATTCTGGTCGGTGCGTGCCCTGCCCTCCGCACCCCCCGCAACGCGACGAGGCCGCCCCCCGCAACGGGGACGGCCTCGTGCTGACGTCTGGAACGCGGCGGCCTTGCCGTCGCGGCTCAGCGCGTCTCGCGGTGCGCGGTGTGCGCGTTGCAACGCGGGCAGTGCTTCTTCATCTCAAGACGGTCCGGGTTGTTGCGCCGGTTCTTCTTGGTGATGTAGTTCCGCTCCTTGCACTCCACGCAGGCCAGCGTGATCTTCGGGCGGACGTCGGTGGCAGCCACGTGAGTGCTCCTTGACGAACGAGACGGTTTAACGCAGGAATAGTAGCCGATCGGAGGACCGACCCCGCAATCGGCTACTGGATGAGGTAGCGGTGACCGGACTCGAACCGGTGACACAACGATTATGAGCCGTTTGCTCTACCGACTGAGCTACACCGCCGCGATGCGGGTGCCCCCCGCCGAAACGGGGGACTCTCACATCAGAGCCCCAATACGGAATCGAACCGTAGACCTTCTCCTTACCATGGAGACGCTCTGCCGACTGAGCTATTGGGGCGAGCGATGAAGACATTACACGGTCCGGGCCCCGAACGTGAAATCCGTATCGGCCACGCCCTCGTCCGGACGTCTCCGCATCCCCCGGACGGGGGACACCAGGGGCCATCGGTACGACTTATCCCGGCTTCCGTGCGCTGCCGCCGCCCCGCCGCACCGGCCCGGTCCTAGGCTCGGTCCACACCAGCGATCATGAGCGAACCGCGGGAGCCCCATGCCCGACAGCCAGCCGCAGGAACCGGCGGAGCACGATCGCGGCGCCGCCCCCGGAACGACCGCGCTCCTCCTGTGCAACGCCCGGCTCGCCGACGGACGCACCGTGGACGTACGGATCGGCGGCGGCCGGATCGAGGCGGTCGGCGCCGCGGGCGGCGTGCCGCCCCCGCCCGCGTCCCGGCCGCCCTCGCGGACCGTCCGGGTCGACCTCACCGGCTACCTCCTGCTGCCGGCGCCCGCCGAGCCCCACGCCCACTACGACACCGCGCTGACCGCCGACCCCGGACACGCCCCGCCCCCGGACGCCTCCCGGGGGCCCTGCGATCCCCGCCGCGTCCAGCGGCGCGCCGCCGAGGCCGCCCTGCTCCAGCTGAGCCACGGGGCCACCGCGCTGCGCACCCACGTACGGGTCGGCGACGCCGCCGGGCTGCGCGTCCTCGACGCCGTGCTCCGGGCCCGGCGGGCCCTGCGGGGCCTGGCGGACCTCGGCGTCGTCGCGGTGCCCGGGGTGCTGACCGGCACGGCCGGGACGGACGGACTGGCGGTGCTGCGCGAGGCGGTGGAGATGGGCGCGGAGGCGGTGGGCGGCCGGCCGGACCTCGATCCCGACCCGGCGGGCCACCTGGAGGCCGTGCTGGCGGTGGCGGCCGAGTACGGCCGCGCGGTGGACCTGCACGTCCGCGGCGGGGAACCGGCCCGGCTGGCCCGGTTCGCCGCACTGGCGGGCGGCCTGCCGGCGGGGGTGGTCATCGGCCCCTGCGACGGCCTGGCGCGGCTCCCCCACCGGGTCGCGGCCCGGACCGCCGAGGCGCTGGCGGCGTCCGGGATCACGGTGGTCTGCCTGCCGCAGGGCGGCTGCGGGATGCTGCGCGTCCGCCACACGACGCCCGTGCGGCTGCTGGAGGCGGCCGGCGTACGGGTCGCCGCGGGCGGCGGTGCGCTGCGGGACACGGCCAACCCGGTGGGGCGCGGTGATCCGCTGGAGGCCGCCCACCTGCTGGTCTCGCGCGACCGGGCCCGTCCCGAGGCGGCGTACGAGGCGGTGAGCACGCGGGCCCGCCAAGCCCTGGGGCTGCCCCCGGCGCGGATCGAGGCCGGTTCCCCGGCGGAGCTGCTGGCCGTGCGCGGCGACACGCTCGCCGGGGCGCTGTCCCTGGCGTACAGCCGCCTGGTCGTCCACCGCGGCCGGGTGGTGGCCCGCACCAGCGCGGTGCGGGAGTACTGCGACCCCGTCGGCGCGGCGGACGGCCGCACCGCCGAACCGGGGCTTCCCCGCCAGTCACAGCGCTGACCGGGCCCCGGCGGCGTACGGTCGGAGCATGCGCACAGTCATCGCTGGTGGACACGGTCAGATCGCGCTGCGGCTGGAGCGGCTGCTCGCCGGGCGCGGGGACGAGGTCGCAGGGCTCATCCGGCGGCCCGAGCACGCGGACGACCTGCGCTCGGCGGGAGCCGAGCCGATCGTCTGCGACCTGGAGTCGGCCTCCGTGGAGGAGGTCGCCCGCCATCTGGAGGGCGCCGACGCCGCGGTCTTCGCGGCGGGCGCCGGTCCGGGCAGCGGCGCGGCCCGCAAGGACACCGTGGATCGCGCGGCCGCCGTCCTCTTCGCGGACGCCGCCGAGCGCGCCGGGGTGCGCCGTTTCGTCCTCGTCTCCTCGATGGGCGCGGACCGGGAGCCCCCGGAGGGCACGGAGCCCGTCTTCGCCGCCTATCTGCGCGCCAAGCGGGCCGCCGAGGAGGACCTCCACCGCCGCCTCGACCTGGACTGGACGATCCTGCGCCCCGGCCGGCTCACCAACGAGCCGGGCACCGGCCTCGTGAGGCTGGAGGCCCAGGTGGAGCGCGGCGACGTCACGCGCGACGACGTGGCGGCCGTCCTCCTCGCCCTGCTGGACGATCCCCGCACCGTGCGGGTGACGCTGGAGCTGACCGGCGGCCACACCCCGGTCGACCAGGCGGTCGCGACGCTGGGCGTGCAGGCCACGGAGGTGCCGGACTGAGGATCCGCCCGCCCGGCGCGGGGGCGCCGGGCGGGCGGTACGGACCCGGAATGCGGAACGGCCCCCGACCAGTCGACTGGTCGGGGGCCGTTCCCGGAAAGTGGCGGCGCTAGGATTCGAACCTAGGAAGGCTGAGCCGGCAGATTTACAGTCTGCTCCCTTTGGCCACTCGGGCACACCGCCTGGTTTGCCGCCCGGGGTTTGTTCCCCGTGGCAACGCGCATAACCATACCCGATGGTGGGGGGTGGTTCGCCACCTGGTTGTCCGGCGGTGAACCGCCGTGTCGCGTGGTTAGGCTGGCGGGCGCGTGCCGCGCGCGGCCGCACCCTGACGGATCTACGCACGAGGAGCCAATCCACGATGGCCGACTCCAGTTTCGACATCGTCTCGAAGGTCGAGCGGCAGGAGGTCGACAACGCCCTCAACCAGGCCGCCAAGGAGATCTCCCAGCGCTACGACTTCAAGGGCGTGGGCGCCTCCATCGCCTGGTCGGGCGAGAAGATCGAGATGCGCGCCAACTCCGAGGAGCGGGTCAAGGCGATCCTCGACGTCTTCCAGTCCAAGCTGATCAAGCGCGGCATCTCGCTGAAGTCGCTGGACGCCGGGGAGCCCCAGGCGTCCGGCAAGGAGTACAAGCTCTTCGCGTCGATCCAGGAGGGCATCTCCCAGGAGAACGCCAAGAAGATCGCGAAGATCATCCGCGACGAGGGACCCAAGGGCGTCAAGGCGCAGGTGCAGGGCGACGAACTGCGGGTGAGCTCCAAGAGCCGGGACGCGCTGCAGGAGGTCATCGCCCTGCTCAAGGGCAAGGACTTCGACTTCGCGATCCAGTTCGTGAACTACCGCTGAGCGGCGGGGCCGGCCCGGCGGACGTCCGGGCCGGCCCCGCCGGCCGGGCGCGGGTGCCCGGCCGGCGTCTCAGCCTTCGGCGGCCACCGGCTCCGGCGCCGCTTCCTTCCGGGCCTCCCCCGCCGTTTCCTTCGTCTCCTTCCCGGACCGGTGTCCGGGAAGGAGACGGCCCAGCCCCCGGGCGAACCAGCGGGAGCGGCCGGCGGCCAGCGGGGCGAGCACGGCGAGGACCAGGACGTAGCCCGCGATGAACGGGGAGAGCCGCTCGTCCAGGCCCGCGCTCGCGGCCATGGTGGCCAGGATGAGCGCGAACTCGCCGCGTGCCGTCAGGGTGATGGCCACATTGGCCGTCGGCTCGGGACCGAAGCCGTACATCCGGGCGGTGAACAGACCGGAGAGCAGGTTCATCGCCAGCGTGACGACCACCGCGACCAGGACGGGCAGCAGCACGCTCGGCAGGTCGCCGGGGTCGATGGACAGGCCGAAGGCGAAGAAGAAGATCGCGGCGAAGGCGTCCCTGAGCGGGTTGACCAGCTCCCGGATCCGGTCCCCCGAGGACGTGCTGCCGAGCATCAGGCCGACCATGAAGGCGCCGATGACGTCGGCCACGCCGAACTCCTCGGCGACGCCCGCCATCAGCACCGCGGCGCCGAGGAACGAGATCACCAGCAGTTCGTTGTCCCTGGTCGCGATGAGCCGTCCGATCAGACCGGTCCCCCAGCGGACCAGGGTGGCGAGCACCAGCAGGAAGCCGAAGGCCCTGCCCGCCTGGGCGGCGGCGGACGCCATGCTGTCGGCACCGGATATCACCGGCTGGAGCGCGGCCAGGTAGACGGCCAGGAAGATGTCGTCGATGACGATGATGCCGAGGATGGCCTTGGTCTCGGGATTGCCGATGCGCCCGAGGTCGACCAGGACCTTGGTGATGATCGCCGACGACGAGATGCCCAGCACACCGGCGAGGACGAACGCCTCCGAGGTGCCCCATCCCAGGGCGAAGCCGAACAGCAGGCCGGCGCCCACGTTCAGGATCAGGTAGACGATTCCGGCCAGGGTGAGTTTCCTGCCCCCGGCCTTGAGGTCGTCGAGGTGGAACTCCAGGCCCAGGTAGAAGAGCAGCAGCACCAGGCCGAGGGCCGAGAGCATCTCCAGTTCGTGCGGGTCGTCCACCAGCACGAAACCGGGGGTGTGCGGGCCGAGGAGCGCCCCGGCGAGGATGAACAGGGGGATCGTCGGAAGCCCGATCCGGCTTCCGAGTCTGGCGAGAACGGCGGCGGCGACGAAGGCGCCGCCCATGGCGAGCAGGGTGTCCGCGTGTCCCATGGGGCGGTCACCTCCCGGGTGCGACGGCGGAGAGCGGGCGGGGACCGGGTCGGGCGGGCGTCAGCGAGTGAATGGGTTCCTCCTGTGCGTCCGGACGGGTCGGTCAATCAGAGGTCAAGAGATGTCCAAAAGTTAGTTTACCAAACTACTTTTTTCGCCTTTAGCGCATAAGCGACATACTTCTATGTTTCCATCCTCCAAGCCTTCGCGGTCGACTTCCCGGCCGCGGCCTCCCGGCCGACCGGTGAACGGGGCTCCGGAGGTTGGGAGGCGCACGCTCCCGGGCACTCGGGGGCGGACCGTCCCGCGCTCACGCGCTCTGGAGGACGTATGAGGAAGAGGACCACACGGACCGCCCTGCCGGCCGTGCTGCTGTGCGGCACGTTCGCACTCGCCGCCTGCGGAGGCGACGGAGGGAACAACGAGCTCACCGGCGCCGCCGTCCGCACCGCCGCGGCCCAGGCCGGGGAGGCGGCCTTCGACCAGGCCGGGCACCCCATCGACGGCGGCCTCGACTGCACCGACGAGGGCAGCGGCGACAACCTCCGCCTGACCTGCGACGGGAAGACCCAGGACGGCCAGGACGCCAGGATGACCGCCGAGGCCGACAGGAATCCGGAGATCAACACCGACGGCGGGGTCAGGATCGAGGGCTTCGAGGTCGTCGGCACGGTGGGCGGCAATCAGGTGATCAAGAAGAAGGGCTGCATCGGCGTCGGCTGCTGACGGCGGCGCCCCGCTGTTGAAGGCGGTGATACCGGGGCAGACGGCAGTAACGATCTGTCCGAACCGCCGGGAGGATCACCGCCGATGGCCACACCCGCCCGCCGTACGCGCCCCAGGGGCCGCGGTCCCGCCTTCGACCTGCGGCGGACGACCCTGGCCTTCGTCCTGGCCGCGATCCTCCTGGTCTGCGCGGGACTCACGGTGCGCGCGCTGGCCGCAGCGGCCGGGCGGCACCCGGCCGCTGTCGTCGCCGTCTGCCTGCTCTGCGCGCCGGTCGCCCTGGCCGTCCTGCGCGGCGGACGCCGCTTCCGCGCCGCCAGGGCCGCCCGCCGGACCGTCGGGGCCCTGACCGAGGGCGCCGAGACCGCCCTGGAGACGCTGGAGGCCACGGCTCCCCCGGCGGCCGGGCACACCGCCGGACATCCCGCCGGGCCCGCCCCCGGACACGCTCCTCCCCGGCCCGCGGTCGACTACGCCGCCCTGGAGTCGGAGGAGTTCGAGCAGGCGGTCGCCGCCCTGTGCGAACGGGACGGCTGCCGGGACGTGGAGGTCGTCGGCGGCGCCGGCGACCTCGGCGCCGACGTCGTCGCCACCGCCCCGGACGGACGGCGCGTCGTCATCCAGTGCAAGCGGTACGGCGAGACCAACAAGGTCGGCTCGCAGGACGTGCAGCGCTTCGGCGGCACCTGCTGGACCGTCCACGGGGCCCAGGTGGCGGCCGTGGTGACCACCAGCGGCTTCACGGCGCCCGCCGTCGAGTACGCGCGGCAGTGCGGGATCCTGTGCGTCGACCGCGACGCCCTCGCCGCATGGAGCGACGGCACCGGCCCGGCGCCGTGGGCCGGTGCCGCGGCGCCGGAACCCTAGGCGACCGGGTTCCGGTCCCAGCGGTACGAGGGGTACGCGGTGTCGCTGCGGACGATCTCCCGGCCCAGCGGCGTCAGCGAGACGGGGACCATCTTGAAGTGGGCGATCCCGAACGGGATGCCGACGACCGTCAGGCAGAACCCGACGCCGGCGGCGATGTGCCCCAGCGTCAGCCATATCCCGGCGAAGACCAGCCAGACGACGTTGCCCGCCCCGGAGGCGAGGCCCGCGTCGCGCCGCGGGGCGACCCGGCGGCCGAAGGGCCACAGGGCGTAGGCGGCGATCCGGAAGCAGGCGATCCCCCAGGGGATCGTGACGACCAGCACCAGGCAGACCAGGCCCGCGACCGCGTACCCGAGGGCCATCCACAGCCCGGAGAGGAGCAGCCAGACGAGGTTGAGGAGGGTCCTCACGAGTCCCACCCCGCCATCTTCTCCAGCCTGGCGATGCGGTCGGTCATCGGCGGATGGGTGGAGAACAGCCTGGACAGCCCGTCACCGGGGCGGAACGGGTTGGCGATCATCATGTGGCTCGCCGTCTCCAGCCGGGGCTCGGGCGGCAGCGGAAGCCTCCTCGTACCGGCCTCCAGCTTGCCCAGGGCCGAGGCGAGGGCGAGCGGATCGCCGGTGAGGCGGGCTCCGGAGGCGTCCGCCTCGTACTCCCGGGAACGGCTGACCGCGAGCCGGATCAGCGACGCGGCGACCGGCCCCAGCAGCATGATCAGCAACATGCCGGCCAGACCGGGGCCCTCGTCGTCGTCCGACCGGCCCACCGGGATCAGCCAGGCGAAGTTGACCAGGAACATCACCACCGAGGCCAGCGCGCCCGCGACGGACGAGACGAGGATGTCGCGGTTGTAGACGTGGCTGAGCTCGTGCCCGATGACGCCGCGCAGCTCGCGCTCGTCGAGGATCCGCAGGATCCCCTCGGTGCAGCAGACCGCGGCGTTGCGCGGGTTGCGGCCGGTGGCGAACGCGTTGGGCGCCTGGGTCGGCGAGATGTACAGGCGCGGCATGGGCTGCCGGGCCGCCGTGGACAGCTCCCGGACCATGCGGAAGAGCTCCGGCGCCTCGAACTCGCTGACCGGCCGGGCCCGCATCGCGCGCAGGGCCAGCTTGTCGCTGTTCCACCAGGCGTAGGCGTTCGTGCCGATGGCGACGGCCAGCGCCGCGATCAGGCCCGTACGGCCGAAGAAGCCGCCGATGACGATGATGAGCGCGGACAGTCCCCCGAGAAGCAGGGCCGTCTTCAGCCCGTTGTGCCGGCGGTGCACGGTACGCCCTCCAGGTGGTGCGGCGGGGAACCCCTCGGTACGGCCCCGCGTGGCCCCTCTTGTGCTGGTGTCTCCGCCTTTTGACGGATTCGGCGGACCCTTTCCTGAAAGGTCAACGCCACGCGGGGATGCTGGGTTCCCGGCGCCCCGCCGCCTAAAGCAGCACGTCGGCGGCGAAGCGCATGACGAGCTGGGGAGCACCCGAAAGGACGAGGCCCGAGGCGGCGGCCGTCCCGATCGCGGCGGTGAGCGGCCCGTCCATGCGCGGACGGGCGCCGGCCCCCGCCGGAACCGGTCCGGCGGGAGGGCGGAAGAGCACCGCCGTCCACGCCAGGTAGTAGTACAGGGCGATCACGACGTTCACCGCCATCACCACGGCCAGCCAGCCCAGGCCCGCGTCCACGGCCGCCGAGAAGACCGCGACCTTGGCGAACAGGCCGACGACCCCCGGCGGCAGACCGGCCAGGCACAGCAGGAAGAACGCCAGGGCGAGGGCGGCCGCGGGGTGGGCGGCGTACAGGCCGCGGTAGTCGGCGATCCGGTTGGCGGAGGCGGTGCGGCCCACATGGGCGGCGACCCCGAAGGCGCCGAGGTTCACCGCGGCGTACATCAGGGCGTAGGCGACGGTCGCGCCCACGGCCCTCCCCGGCTCGTCCGCGTACGCGGCGGCGGCGACCGGCACCAGCAGGTAGCCGGCCTGTCCCACGGAGGACCAGGCCAGCAGGCGCACCGCGCCGTGCGCGCGGTCGGGGCGCTGCCGCAGCGCGGCCACGTTGCCCGCGGTCATGGTGAGGGCCGCCAGGACGGCCAGGACCGGGCCCCAGAGCCGGCCGTACGCCGGGAACGCCTCGACGGTCACCAGGACCAGCCCGGAGAAGCCCACCGCCTTGCCGATGACGGACAGGTAGGCGGCCACCGGCAGCGGCGCGCCGGCGTAGGTGTCCGGCACCCAGAAGTGGAAGGGGACGGCGGCGGTCTTGAAGGCGAAGCCGACGAGGGTGAGGACGACACCGGCGGCGGCCAGCGTCTCCAGGTCCGCGCCGATGTCGCGCAGCCCGTCGGCGACCTCGCTCAGGTGCATCGAGCCGGTGGCGGCGTAGACGAAGCTCACGCCCAGCAGGCTCACGGCGGTGGCGGTGACCGAGGAGAGGAAGAACTTCAGGGCCGCCTCGGAGGAGCGCCCGTCCCCGCGGCGCAGCCCCACCAGGGCGAACGACGGCAGGGAGGCGACCTCCAGGGCCACGATCAGGGTCGCCAGGTCGCGGGAGGCGGGCAGCAGCGCGGCGCCGGCGGTGGAGGACAGCAGCAGGAACCAGTACTCGCCGGCCGGCAGCCCCTCGTCCCGCACGGCCGTCATCGACAGCAGGGCGGCCAGTGCCGCGGCGCCGAGCACCAGGAGCTGGACGGCCACGGCGAACGGGTCGGCGACGTAGGAGCACACCCCCGGGTCGGCGGTGAGGCAGAACGTCGCGCGGTCCCCGGCGGCCGACGGCAGCAGGGAGAGCGCGGCGAGCACCAGGAAGGCGGTCGCGATCCGGCCGAGCAGCGGCTTGCGGTGCCCGGGCAGGAAGAGGTCGGCGACCAGGACGGCCAGGGCGCCCAGCGCGGCGAGGACGGGCGGGGCGATCGCGAGCCAGTCGACGGACTGGACCGCGTTCCCGGCGGACTCCTGGGCGAGCACGGTCATCGGCTGACTCCCGGCAGGAGGTTCTGCACGGCCGGTTCGGTGAGCCCGAGGAGGAGCGCGGGCCACAGTCCGGCCAGGACGGTGAGGACGGCCAGCGGCGTCCAGGCGGCGAACTCGTGGGCGCGGACGTCCGCCAGGGCGAGGGTCGCCCCCGAGGTGGGCGGCTGCCCCATGCAGACCCGGCGGACGACCACGAGCAGGTAGGCGGCGGTCAGCAGGGTGCCCAGCGCGCCGACGGCCATGTAGACCAGGTACGCCGGGCGGCTGAGGCCGTCGGCGGGGTGGTAGGCGCCGAGCAGCGCCAGCATCTCGCCCCAGAACCCGGCGAGCCCGGGCAGCCCCAGGGAGGCCACCGCGGCGAAGGCGAGCAGTCCGCCGAGCCGGGGGGCGCGCCCGTACAGCGCGGCGCCGCTCCCGTCGCCGTCGAGTGCGAGCCGGTCCAGGTTCGTGGTGCCGGTGCGCTCCTTGACCGCGCCGACGAGGAAGAACAGCAGGCCGGTGATCAGGCCGTGGGCGACGTTGGCGAACAGCGCGCCGTTGACGCCGGCGCGGGTGAGGGTGGCGATGCCCAGCAGCACGAAGCCCATGTGGCCCACGGAGGAGTAGGCGATCAGCCGCTTGAGGTCGCCGCCGTTGCCGTGCCGCGCCAGGAAGAGGCAGGCCAGCGAACCGTAGACGATGCCCGTCACCGCGAAGGCCCCCAGGTACGGGGCGAGGGCGTGGATGCCGTCGGGCGCCATGGGCAGGACGATCCGGACCAGGCCGTAGGTGCCCATCTTCAGCAGGACGCCCGCCAGCAGGACCGAGCCGGCGGTCGGCGCCGCGGTGTGGGCGTCCGGCAGCCAGCTGTGCAGCGGCCACATCGGCGTCTTGACGGCCAGGCCGATCCCGATCGCGAGGGCCGCCAGGAACTGGACGGTACGGCTCACGTCCCGGCCGTGGTTCGCGGCGAGCGCCGTCATGTCGAAGGTGGGGCCGCCGGGCGCGTTCAGGCCGAGCAGCAGCAGCCCGAGCAGCATCACCACGGAGCCCAGCAGCGTGTAGAGGACGAACTTCCGCGCGGCGGCCTCCCGTCCCTCGCCGCCCCAGCGGGCGATGAGGAAGTACATCGGGATCAGGACCGTCTCGAAGGCGAGGAAGAACAGCATCAGGTCCAGCACGGCGAAGGCCGCCAGCGTTCCCGCCTCCAGGACCAGCAGGAGCGCGACGAACGCCGCCGGGCGCGGGCCGTCGGGCACGCGCCGGTAGCTGTACAGCGCGCACAGGAAGAACAACAGCGCGGTCAGCACGACCAGCGGGAGCGAGACGCCGTCGACGCCCAGGTGGAGCCGGATGTCCAGTGCCGGGATCCAGGAGACGTCGGTCTCGGCCTGCACGGTGCCCGGACGGCCGTGGTCGAAGCCGGCCGCCAGCAGGACGGCGGCGGCGAGGACGGCTCCGGTGACGGTGACCCCGTGGCGCAGCACGGCCTGCTCGGGGCTCCTGCCCTTCAGCCCGGGCGGGGCGGGCAGGAGGGCGGCGACCGCGCCGATCAGGGGCAGCACGACGACGGCCACGAGGAGCTGCGCCAGGGTGTCGTTCAGGGGGATCACGGGTCACGCTCCGGCGGCGACGAGGACGGCGGCCACGGCCAGGACGAGGGAGCCGGCGAGGAGGACGCCGAGGTAGGTCTGCACGTTGCCGGTCTGGGCGCGGCGCACGGCCGCGCCCAGCAGCCGGGCGGTGCCGCCCGCGCCGTTCACATAGGCGTCGACGACCTCGCGGTCGAGGAAGCGGACGAGCCGCGCGGCGGCCCGGACGGGGCGCACGGCGACGGCCGCGTACACGGCGTCGAGGTGGAAGCCGCGGGCGGCGTGGCGGTGGAGGGGGCCCAGCAGGACGCGGCCGGGGTCGGCGGGGTCGTCGGCCGCCGCGATGTCGCCGTAGGCGGGCCGGTGGGTGGCGACGGCCTCGGCCTCCGACGTCGAGAACTGCGGCGCGGGACGCCCCGGCGAGGGCCGTCCGGGCGACGGGCGGTCGGGGGCCGCGTCCGGGTGGGCCGCCAGGGCTCCGAGCGGGACGCGCGCGGCGGCCTTCGCCGTGGTGTGCCGCCAGGCGGCGTAGGTGATCAGGGCGCCGGCGGCGGCCAGGCCGGTGGCCAGGACGGAGGTGGTGAGGGTGGGGGCGAGGCTGCCGCCGTCGAACCAGTCGGGCAGGGCGCCGTAGAGGAGTCCGGCGGCGATGGTGGGCCCGGCCAGCACCCACAGCACGGTGTTCATCGCGGCCGGCGGGCGCTCGTGCTCGGGGGCCTCGTACACGGCGGATGCGGCGGACCCGGCGCCGCCGTGGAAGGCGAGCAGCCACAGGCGCGCGGCGTACGCGGCGGTGAGGAGGGCGGTCAGCAGCCCGGCGAGCAGGACGGTCCAGCCCGCGGCGGCCGGAACGGCGTGGCTCGCCGGAGCGGTGGGGTCGAGGGCGGCGTGCTCGGCGGCGCCCAGGACGGCCTCCTTGGAGAAGAAGCCCGCGAAGGGCGGCACGGCGGCGAGCGCCAGCAGGGCGACGGTCATCGTCCAGTAGGCGTCGGGGACCCGCTTCGCCAGACCCCGCATGCGCGACATCGCGGCGAGGGAGTTGGTGCCGGCGGCGTGGATGAGCACGCCCGCGGCGAGGAAGAGCAGCGCCTTGAACACGCCGTGCGAGATCAGGTGGAAGACGGCGGCGCCGCGGTCGGCGACGGCCAGGGCGCCGGTCATGTAGCCGAGCTGGCCGACGGTGGAGTAGGCCAGGACGCGTTTGACGTCGTCCTGGGCGAGGGCGGCCAGCGCCGAGCCGACCATGGTGACGGCGGCCAGCGCGGCGAGGACGGCGAGCGCGGTGGCGGAGGCGGTGAAGACGGGCAGCAGCCGCGCGACGAAGTAGACGCCGGCCGCGACCATGGTGGCGGCGTGGATCAGCGCGGAGACCGGCGTCGGGCCCGCCATCGCGTCCGGCAGCCAGGTGTGCAGCGGGAACTGCGCGGACTTGCCCGCGACCCCGGCGAGCAGCAGCAGCGCGACGGCGGTGGGGTGATCGAGTTCGAAGGAGGACAGCGGGGAGGTGAGGCGGGTGACGATCGTGGAGATGCGGAACGTCCCCGCTTCGGAGCCCAGCGCCAGGATGCCGATGACGAACGGCACGTCGCCGAGCTTGGTGACGAGGAACGCCTTGAGGGAGGCGGCGCGGGCGGCCGGGGTCTCCCAGTAGTGGCCCACCAGGAAGTACGAGCAGATGCCCATGACCTCCCAGCCGACCAGCAGCACGATCAGGTCGTCGCTGTAGACGACCAGCAGCATCGCGGCGGTGAAGAGGGAGACCAGCGCGGCGTAGGAGGGGTAGCGCGGGTCGTCGCGCAGGTAGCCGGTGGAGTAGACCTGCACGCAGGTGGCGACGGTCCCGACGAGGACCGCGACGAGGGCGGCGAAGCCGTCGAGGTGGAAGGCGAGTTCGACGGGCAGCGCGTCGTTGCCCGTGGGGGTGAGGAGGGCGGCGCCGGTCAGGGCGTCCCCGCCGCCCTGGCGGAGGGCGACGGCGACGGCGAGCAGGGCCGAGACGAGGGTGGGGAGGACGGCCAGGGGACGCGTGCAGGCGGGGAGGCGGCGGCCGAGGAGGAGACCGGCGAGGGCGCCGAGGAAGGGCAGCAGCGGGACGAGGACGGCGAGGGTCGTGGTGGTCACGCGGTGGCCTCTCCCCTGGTCGGACGCGTGTCGGCGGGCTTGTCGGCGGCGGCTGCCGCCCCGGCGCCGCCGCTCCCCGTGTGCTCCCTGTCCCCCGTGTTCTCCCTGTCTTCCGTGTCTTCCCGGCCGGCGCCCTCGCCGGTCTCGGCGAGGGCGCGGAGCCGGTCGATGTCGGAGGTGCCCCGGTTGCGGTACACGAGCAGCACGATGGCCAGGCCGATGCCGATCTCGGCGGCGGCGACGGCGATGGTGAAGAGGGTGAGGGCCTGGCCCGCGTGGAGGGCGTCGCGGAGCCAGACGTCGAAGGCGACGAGGTTGAGGTTGACGGCGTTGAGCATCAGCTCGACCGACATCAGGACGAGGATCGCGTTGCGCCGGGCGAGGACGCCGTACAGGCCGGTGCAGAACAGCAGGACGGCGAGGACGGCGGGGTAGGCGAGGTGCATCAGCGGTCCCCTCCGTTCGCCCCGCCGCCCCCCGGGCCGTTCCCCGCGGCCCGGCCGTCCTTCCGGCGGGACAGGACGATCGCCCCGACGAGCGCGGCGAGCAGCAGCACGGAGAGGGCCTCGAAGGGCAGCACCCAGTGCCGGAAGAGGATCTCCCCGGTGACGCGGGTGGTGCCCTGCGGCCCGCCGGCGTCCAGGTCGATCCAGGTGGCGCGGAAGGCGTCCACCACCACCGTGACCAGGACGGCGGCGGCGGTGACGGCCACCGCGAGGGCGACGGGACGGTTGCCGGAGTCGGCGTCCGGCGAGCGGCCGATGGGCGCCTTGGTGAGCATCAGGCCGAAGAGGAGGAGGACCACCACGGACCCGACGTAGATCAGGACCTGCACCCAGGCGATGAACTCGGCGGACAGCAGCAGGTACTCCACGGCGATCCCGCCGAGCGCCACCACCAGCCACAGCGCGGCGTGGACGAGCTGTCTGCTGGTGACGGAGACGACGGCGGCGCCCAGGGTGAGGACGCCGACGAGGAGGAAGAGGATCTCGACGCCGGTGGGCGACAGGAAGCCGGGGGCGTCGGCCGCGAGCCGCGCTGCGGTGGCGGTGCTCACGCGTCGCCCTCCTGCCGCCCGGCCTCCCGCTGCCGCTTCTCGGCGGCCTTGCGGGCGGCGGCGATCTCCTTGGGCTCCTCGGCCGCCGGGTCGAGCGGGGGCGGGGCGGGGACCGTCCACATCCACTCGCGGAGCCGGTCGCGTTCGTGGGTGAGGTCGCGGATGTCGGTCTCGGCGTACTCGAACTCCGGCGACCAGAACAGCGCGTCGAAGGGGCAGACCTCGACGCAGATGCCGCAGTACATGCACAGCGCGAAGTCGATGGCGAAGCGGTCGAGGACGTTGCGGCTGCGCTCGCGTCCACCGGGGGCGGCGGGCGGCACCGTCTCCTTGTGGGAGTCGATGTAGATGCACCAGTCGGGGCACTCGCGGGCGCACAGCATGCACACCGTGCAGTTCTCCTCGAACAGCCCGATCACCCCCCGGCTGCGCGGGGGCAGCTCGGGCTGGACGTCCGGGTAGTGCGCGGTGACCGTGCGCCGGGTCATGGTGCGGAGGGTGACGGCCAGGCCCTTGGCCAGGCCGCTGCCGGGGAGGGCCATTACTGGATCACCACCTTGATCACACCGGTGAGCGCGATCTGCAGGAGGGCGAGGGGGACGAGCACGGTCCAGGCGAACCGCTGGATCTGGTCCTCGCGCAGCCGGGGGTAGCTCACCCGCAGCCAGATGACGACGAAGGCGAGGAGAGCCGTCTTCAGCAGCGTCCACAGCCAGCCGAGGTCGCCGGCGAACGGGCCGTGCCAGCCGCCGAGGAACAGCACCGCGGTCAGCGCGGAGAGGACGACGATGCCCGCGTACTCGGCGAGCAGGAAGAAGGCGAAGCGCAGACCGGTGTACTCGGTGTACGCGCCGAAGATGATCTCGGAGTCGGCGACGGGCGCGTCGAAGGGCGGACGCTGGAGTTCGGCGAGCCCCGCGGTGAAGAAGACGAAGGCGCCGACGATCTGCCACGGCACCCACCACCACTGGAACGCCTCCAGGATGCCGGTGAGCGAGACGGTGCCCGCGGCCATGGCGACGGAGGCGGCGGCGAGCAGCAGCGGCAGCTCGTACGCCATGAGCTGGGCGGCCGTCCTGAGACCCCCCAGCAGGGAGAACTTGTTGGCCGAGGCCCAGCCGCCCATGAGGGAGCCGAGCACGCCGACGCCCATCACGGCGAGGACGAAGAAGATCCCCGCGTCGACGGCCTGGCCGACCATGCCGTCCGGTCCGACCGGGATCGCGACCAGCACCAGCAGGTACGGGAGGAGGGCGACGGCGGGCGCGAGCCGGAAGATCCCGCGGTCGGCGTCCGCCGGGACGATGTCCTCCTTCTGGGCGAACTTCACCCCGTCGGCGACGAGCTGGGCCCAGCCGTGGAAGCCGCCCGCGTACATCGGGCCGACCCTGCCCTGCATGTGGGCCATGACCTTGTGCTCGGTCTGTCCCACCAGCAGGGGCAGGGTGAGGAAGGCGAGGAGGACGGCCAGCAGCCGCCAGGCGACGTCGAGCACGTCCATCAGGCGCCGCCTCCCGTCGTCCCGTCCTGCTCGCCGCCGCTGCCGTTCCCCTTGCCGCTGCCGTCCTCGCCGCTGCCGTCCTCGGGCTCCGGGGCGGGCCGTGCGGCGGCGGCCCGGTTCCCCTGCGGGCCGGCCGGGTCCTCGGGGGCGTTGGCGGCGGAGGCGCCGCCGCCCTCGGCGAGCGGCGTTCCGGCCCGCTCGCCGCGTCCGTGGACGCGGTGGGCCGCCTCGTCCGACGTCTCGCCGGCCGGTTCGACCGGTCCGCCCGGTCCGGCGGCCTTGAGCCAGGGGGCGTCCGTGCTGCGGCGCCCCGGTTCCCCTGCGGGCCGGCCGGCGGCCCGCTGACTGGCCGAGCCCTCCGACGCGCTGCGCATCCGGCGCGGCGCCCGGTCCGGCCGCCCGGCCGGGGCGCCCGCCGCCCGCTGACTGGCCGAACCCTCCGACGCGCTGCGCATCCGGCGCGGCGCGGAGGTCTCCGAGCCTCCCGGGGACTCCGCGGCCCCGGCGGCGCGCTGGCTCGCCGATCCGGCGCTCGCGCTGCGCATCCGGCGCGGCCGTTCGCCCGCACTCCCCGCCGTGCCCGCAGCCGCACCCCCCGCCGTGCCCGCAGCCCGGCCGCGGGCCGGACGGGCTGGAGCCTCGGGAAGCCGCCCCTTGAGGGGCCCCCACTCGTTGGGATCGGGCACGCCCGGCGGCAGCGCCTGCCGCCGCCTCGGACCGCCCGCGCCGGACTCCCCCGGCTCCTTGGCCCCCGGCCACGCCTTGGCGACGCGGGCCGCCAGCACGAAGTCCTTCCGCAGCGGATGACCCTCGAAGCCGTCGGGCAGCAGCAGCGGCGCCGGGTTCGGGTGGCCCGCGAAGACGACGCCGAA
The DNA here is from genome assembly GCF_039533345.1 of Streptomyces glaucosporus. Lineage (NCBI taxonomy): Bacteria > Bacillati > Actinomycetota > Actinomycetes > Kitasatosporales > Streptomycetaceae > Streptomyces > Streptomyces glaucosporus. The sequence continues at coordinate 57,205 of NZ_BAAATJ010000023.1, forward strand.
CATCTCGTACGTCTCCCGCTCGTGCCAGGCCGCCCCGGCGTACACCCCGGTGGCGGTGGGCAGCTCGGGCGCCTCGTGCGGCACGGTGGTCCGTACCAGCAGCCGCCGCACCGGCGTGCCCAGCGCGGCCAGGTGGGCGCAGACGCGGAAGCCCGTGCCCGGCTCGTCCACGGCGCTCAGCCAGTCGAAGTAGGTGCAGCCCAGCCCGTCGCGCGCGGCCGTCAGCGCCTGGATCCAGCGCTCGGCCGGCACGTCGACGGTCAGCAGCCCGTACGCCTCCGAGGCGCTCGCGCCCGCTCCGAAGACCTCCTCGGCCGGCCGGGGCAGCCATCCGGTGCCGGACGGGTGGGGACCGGTCACGTGCGGTCCTCCTCCGCTGCCGCGCCCGGGGCCGGGGGCGGGGGCGGGGGGACCAGGCCGCTGGTCAGGGCGGCCTTCGAGGGCGCGGACGGCGCCGGCGGCCCGGACGGCGCGGCTCGGTGGCCGTGGCGCTCGGCGGGCGACTCCCGGGCGATCTTCTCCTGGAGCTTGAGGATGCCCTGGAGGAGCGCCTCGGGCCGCGGCGGACAGCCGGGCACGTAGACGTCGACCGGGATGATCTGGTCCACGCCCTTGGTGACCGAGTAGGAGTCCCAGTAGGGGCCGCCGCAGTTGGAGCAGGCCCCGAAGGAGATCACGTACTTCGGTTCGGGCATCTGCTCGTAGAGCCGCCTGACCGCCGGGGCCATCTTGTCGGTGACCGTGCCCGAGACGACCATCAGGTCGGCCTGGCGCGGACCCGGCGCGAAGGGGATGACGCCGAGGCGGATGAAGTCGTGGCGGGACATCGACGCGGCGATGAACTCGATGGCGCAGCAGGCGAGCCCGAAGTTGAAGACCCACAGGCTGTAGCGGCGGCCCCAGTTCAGGACCACCTTCATGGGTTCCGGCGCCAGCCGGGCCAGCCCGCCCAGCCGGCGGGGCTCCGGCAGGTCCGCGGGCGGCGGAGAGGCGGGCGGTGCGGTACGGGGGGTCACGTCCATGCCAGGACGCCCTTCTTCCATGCGTAGAGCAGCCCCACGGCCAGGAAGCCGAGGAAGACGAACATCTCCACCAGTGTCACCCCGCCGAAGCCGGGTGCGGCGAAGACCGTGGCCCAGGGGAAGAGGAAGACCGAGTCGACGGCGAAGACGACGTAGAGGAAGGCGTACACGTAGTAGCGGACCTGGGTGTGCGCCCAGCCCTCGCCGACGGGATCGACCCCGCACTCGTACGTCAGCAGCTTCTCCGGCGTCGGCGCCTCCGGCCTCAGCAGCCGTCCGGCGCCGAAGGCCGCGGCCACGAAGAGCACCCCGACGACCGCGACCAGCCCGACGACCGCGTAGCCGTGGAAGTAGTCCGGCACGTCCGTCCCTCGCTCGGTGGTGTTCGCATCAGTGCAGCGCTCCGTCGGTAGGCGAGTCTAGGCCCTGCGTCCGCCGGAGGGACCGCCCCGTCCGGGGGCGGGGTGGGGCCGGCCCCCTTCCCGTGTCGCCCGCCCGCCCCATGGCGGCGCGCACCCGGCGCGCGGCAGTCTGTGCGCATGACCGCGAGTTCCCCGACCCCCGGCCGCGTACGGCACGACGGCCCGCACAGCACCCGCGTCCCCGGCGCCGTCCGCGGTTCCGGAACCGGTTCCGGAAGGAAGCACGACGGCGGCGACGGCGACCGGCTGCCCCCGCCGCGGCCCCCGCTCGGCGCGCCGACCGTGAAGGAGATCGCCCACCTCCTGCTGAACCTGCCGCTGGACGTCCTCGGCTTCGTCTACGTCTGCGCGTGGTTCTTCTGCGGGGCGCTGCTGTCGGTCACCGTGGTCGGGCTGCCGGTACTGGTCCTCGGCCTGGTGGGCTGCCGCCGGCTCGGCGCGCTGGAGCGCGCCCGGGCCCGGGTGCTGCTGGGCGTGCGGATCGACGCGCCGACCCCGATCCCGCACCGGGCGCACGGCGGTCTCCTCCCCCGGCTGTGGGCGGGGCTGAAGGACCCGGTCGGCTGGCGGCACGCGCTCTACTCCTTCATCCGCCTGCCGTGGGGGATCACCACCTTCGCCGTGACCCTGGCCTCCCTCTTCGTCGCCTGGCCCGTCCTGCCCTGGCTGGCGCGCGGACTGACCCACGTGGACCGGGTGATGGTGCGCGCGCTGCTGTCCCCCTCGGACGAACTGGAACGGCGGATCGCCGAGCTGGAGTCGGGGCGGCGGGTGGTCGCCGACACCGCCTCCGCCGACCTGCGCCGCATCGAACGCGACCTCCACGACGGCGCCCAGGCCCGCCTCGTCGCCCTCGCCATGGACCTCGGCCTGGCCAAGGAGAAACTCCTCGAAGACCCCCAGACCGCCGCCCGCATGGTCGACGAAGCCCACGGCGAAGTGAAACTCGCCCTCGCCGAACTCCGCGACCTCGCCCGCGGCATCCACCCCGCCATCCTCACCGACCGCGGCCTCGGCCCCGCCCTCTCCGCCCTCGCCGCCCGCTGCACCGTCCCCGTCACCATCACCGACGACCTCACCACCCGCCCCGCCCCCGCCATCGAGGCCATCGCCTACTTCACCGCCTCCGAACTCCTCCAGAACATCAGCAAACACAGCCACGCCACCACCGCCACCCTCGACCTGTGGCGCACCGACGACCGCCTCCTCCTCCAGATCACCGACAACGGCCACGGCGGCGCCACCCCCGCCCCCGGCACCGGACTCGCCGGCCTCACCGAACGCCTCGACTCCGTCGACGGCCTCCTCCTCATCGACTCCCCCACCGGCGGCCCCACCACCATCACCGCCGAACTCCCCTGGCGGAACTGAACCCGCACACCCACCACCGCGCCCCGGTTCCCCGGACCGCGGCGGTGGGGAAAACCCCCGGGCCGGGACGCCGACACGCTCCATGGCCCCGCTCCCCGCCACGGACGACCCTGGGGTGCGGGCCGCGCGGCGGCCCGGCCCGCACCCGGACGACGCCCACGGACACGCCCACAACACGTCCGCGGGCACGTCCACGGAGACGCCCCCAGAACGGATGGCCCCATGACCACCGCCCGCCCCCTCCCGGCGGCCCGCCGGCCTCGTGTCCCCGCGGCGCTGCGCGCCCCCTTCGGGGGGCACGCCTGGCGGGAGTTCCTCCACGTCCTGACCGGTCTGCCGCTCGCCGCCGCCGCCTTCGCCCTCACCCTCGCCCTGACCTCGGCCGGCATCGGGCTGCTGGTCACCTTCCTCGGCGTGCCGCTGCTGGCCCTCGCCCTGGCGACCGCGCGGGGCATCGGCGCCCTGGAGCGCGCCCGCGCCCGCGCCCTGCTGGGCATGGAACCGGGCGACCCGGAGCCGGTCGGCGCCGAACGGCGCGGCAGGGGCGCGACGGCGTGGGTGTGGGCGCTGCTGCGGAGCGGGACGTCCTGGCGGCACCTGCTGTACGCGCTGCTCCACTTCCCGTGGGCGGTGTTCTCCTTCTGCGTGGCGCTGCCGTTCTGGGCGCTGGGCTGGGGGATGGCGGCGTACCCGCTGTGGTTCTGGGTCCTCCCCCGCTACGCCGACCAGCCGGGGCTGCAGATGTACGGGGACGGCCGCGGCAACGGCTGGTACCTGGACAGCCCGCCGGAGATCGCCGCGACCTGCGCCACCGGGCTGGTGCTCGTCCTGCTCGCGCCGTGGGTCGTGCGCGGGCTGACCGGGGTGGACCGGGTGCTGGTCCGGGGCCTGCTGGGGCCGTCGCGTCTGGCCTCCCGGATGCGGGAGCTGGAGTCGGGGCGGCGGGTGGTCGCCGACACCGCCTCCGCCGACCTGCGCCGCATCGAACGCGACCTCCACGACGGCGCCCAGGCCCGCCTCGTCGCCCTCGCCATGGACCTCGGCCTGGCCAAGGAGAAACTCCTCGAAGACCCCCAGACCGCCGCCCGCATGGTCGACGAAGCCCACGGCGAAGTGAAACTCGCCCTCGCCGAACTCCGCGACCTCGCCCGCGGCATCCACCCCGCCATCCTCACCGACCGCGGCCTCGGCCCCGCCCTCTCCGCCCTCGCCGCCCGCTGCACCGTCCCCGTCACCATCACCGACGACCTCACCACCCGCCCCGCCCCCGCCATCGAGGCCATCGCCTACTTCACCGCCTCCGAACTCCTCCAGAACATCAGCAAACACAGCCACGCCACCACCGCCACCCTCGACCTGTGGCGCACCGACGACCGCCTCCTCCTCCAGATCACCGACAACGGCCACGGCGGCGCCACCCCCGCCCCCGGCACCGGACTCGCCGGCCTCACCGAACGCCTCGACTCCGTCGACGGCCTCCTCCTCATCGACTCCCCCACCGGCGGCCCCACCACCATCACCGCCGAACTCCCCTGGCGGAACTGAACCCGCACACCCACCACCCGCACGCCCCCCGTGCGTCCCGCGGCCCGGCTCCCGCCCGGTCCCGAATCCTGGGATGCTGGGGGCGGCATCGGTACTACCGGGGGGGACGGAAAGCGTGGAGAACACGGTGCGGGTGGTCATCGCCGAGGACTCGGTGCTGCTCCGGGAGGGCCTGACCCGCCTCCTGACCGACCGCGGCCACGAGGTCGTCGCGGGTGTCGGCGACGGCGAGGAGCTGATCGAGGCGGTCGGCGGGCTGGCCGCCGCCGGAGAGCTGCCGGACGTGGTGGTGGCGGACGTGCGGATGCCCCCGTCGCACACCGACGAGGGGCTGCGGGCGGCCATCAAGCTGCGTGCCGAGTACCCGGACCTGGGGGTGCTGGTGCTCTCGCAGTACGTCGAGGAGCAGTACGCCACCGAGCTGCTGGCCGGGGCGGGCCGGGGCGTGGGCTACCTGCTGAAGGACCGGGTCGCCGAGGTCCGGGAGTTCGTCGACGCGGTGGTCCGGGTGGCGCGGGGCGGTACGGCGCTCGACCCCGAGGTGGTGGCGCAGCTCCTGGGCCGCAGCCGCAAGCAGGACGTGCTGGCGGCGCTCACGCCGCGCGAGCGCGAGGTGCTGGGCCTGATGGCCGAGGGCCGCACGAACTCCGCGATCGCCCGGCAGCTCGTGGTCAGCGACGGCGCGGTGGAGAAGCACGTCGGCAACATCTTCCTCAAGCTGGGGCTCGCGCCGAGCGAGGGGGACCACCGCCGGGTGCTGGCCGTGCTGACGTACCTGAGGTCGTAGGTCCTCGGGCGGAATTCCGGGGGGATTCGACCACGGCCGGGAATATGGGGACCGCCCGTGATTGTCGTCTCATCCGGCCGTCCAGCATGTGACCGACCCCAGGAAGGTCACCCTTACCCACGTACCATGGCTGGCGAGTCGCCGCCTCGAGGAGGTCCTGTCCCGTGACCAGCCAGGTCAGTAGCCCAGCCGATCAGCAGCGTCCGCCCGGCTCGCCGGCCAAGGAGGTCAGGCGGCTGGAGCGCGTGATCATCCGCTTCGCCGGCGACTCCGGTGACGGCATGCAGCTGACCGGCGACCGCTTCACCTCCGAGACGGCGTCGTTCGGCAACGACCTCTCCACGCTGCCGAACTTCCCGGCCGAGATCCGGGCGCCCGCCGGCACCCTGCCGGGCGTCTCGTCGTTCCAGCTCCACTTCGCGGACCACGACATCCTCACCCCCGGCGACGCCCCCGACGTTCTGGTGGCGATGAACCCGGCCGCGCTGAAGGCGAACCTGCCGGACCTGCCGCGGGGCGCTGAGATCATCGTCAACACCGACGAGTTCACCAAGCGGGCCATGGCCAAGGTCGGCTATGCCGCCAACCCGCTGGAGGACGGCTCGCTGGAGGCGTACCGGGTCCACCCGGTGCCGCTGACGACGCTGACGCTGGAGGCGCTGAAGGACTCCGGGCTGGCCCGCCGGGACGCCGAGCGGGCGAAGAACATGTTCGCGCTGGGTCTGCTGTCGTGGATGTACCACCGGCCGACCGAGGGCACCGAGTCCTTCCTGCGGAAGAAGTTCGCCAAGAAGCCCGAGGTGGCCGAGGCGAACGTCACCGCCTTCCGGGCGGGCTGGAACTTCGGCGAGACCACCGAGGACTTCGCCGTCTCCTACGAGGTCGCCCCGGCCTCGGCCGCCTTCCCGCCGGGCACCTACCGCAACATCTCCGGCAACCTGGCGCTGTCCTACGGACTGATCGCAGCGTCTCGCCAGGCGGACCTGCCGCTCTACCTCGGCTCGTACCCGATCACCCCGGCCTCGGACATCCTCCACGAGCTGAGCCGGCACAAGAACTTCGGCGTGCGCACCTTCCAGGCCGAGGACGAGATCGCGGGCATCGGCGCCGCCCTGGGCGCGGCCTTCGGCGGCTCCCTGGCCGTGACCACCACCTCCGGCCCCGGAGTGGCGCTGAAGTCGGAGACGATCGGCCTGGCCGTCTCCCTGGAGCTGCCGCTGCTGATCGTGGACATCCAGCGCGGCGGCCCCTCCACCGGCCTGCCGACCAAGACCGAGCAGGCCGACCTGCTCCAGGCGATGTACGGCCGCAACGGCGAGGCCCCGGTGCCCGTCGTGGCCCCGGCCACCCCCGGCGACTGCTTCGACGCGGCGCTGGACGCGGCCCGGATCGCGCTGACCTACCGCACCCCCGTCTTCCTGCTGTCCGACGGCTACCTGGCCAACGGCTCCGAGCCGTGGCGGATCCCGGACCCGGAGGAGCTGCCGGACCTGCGGGTGCAGTTCGCCACCGGGCCCAACCACACCACCGAGGACGGCACCGAGGTCTTCTGGCCGTACAAGCGCGACCCGCAGACCCTGGCCCGTCCCTGGGCGGTGCCGGGCACGCCGGGTCTGGAGCACCGCATCGGCGGCATCGAGAAGCAGGACGGCACGGGCAACATCTCCTACGACCCGGCCAACCACGACTTCATGGTCCGCACCCGCCAGGCGAAGGTCGACGGCATCGAGGTGCCGGACGTCCGCGTCGACGACCCCACCGGTGACGCGCGGCTGCTGGTGCTGGGCTGGGGCTCCACCTACGGCCCGATCACCGCCGCGGTGCGCCGCCTGCGCGCCGCCGGCGAGAAGGTCGCCCAGGCCCACCTGCGCCACCTCAACCCCTTCCCCCGCAACCTCGGCGAGGCGCTGAGGCGCTACGACAAGGTGGTCGTCCCCGAGATGAACCTCGGGCAGCTCGCCACCCTGCTCCGCGCCAGGTATCTGGTTGACGCCCAGTCCCACACACAGGTGCGCGGCCTGCCGTTCAAGGCCGAGCAGCTCGCCACCGTTCTGAAGGAGGCCCTCGATGGCTGAGACCGCTACGGAGGCGCCCGCCTACCCGGCGCTCTCCCTGGTCCCCAAGGCCGAGACCAAGCAGACCGCGAAGGACTTCAAGTCCGACCAGGAGGTCCGCTGGTGCCCCGGCTGCGGCGACTACGCCATCCTGGCCGCCGTCCAGGGCTTCATGCCCGAGCTGGGGGTGGCGAAGGAGAACATCGTCTTCGTCTCCGGCATCGGCTGCTCCTCCCGCTTCCCGTACTACATGAACACCTACGGGATGCACTCCATCCACGGCCGCGCCCCGGCCATCGCGACGGGGCTGGCCACGTCCCGGACCGACCTGTCGGTGTGGGTGGTCACCGGTGACGGCGACGCGCTGTCCATCGGCGGCAACCACCTCATCCACGCGCTGCGCCGGAACGTGAACCTGAAGATCCTGCTGTTCAACAACCGGATCTACGGGCTCACCAAGGGCCAGTACTCGCCCACCTCCGAGGTCGGCAAGATCACCAAGTCGACGCCGATGGGGTCGCTGGACGCGCCCTTCAACCCGGTCTCGCTGGCCATCGGCGCCGAGGCGAGCTTCGTGGCCCGCACGGTGGACTCCGACCGCAAGCACCTCACCAGCGTGCTGCGCGCCGCCGCCGCCCACCCGGGCACCGCCCTGGTGGAGATCTACCAGAACTGCAACATCTTCAACGACGGGGCCTTCGACGCCCTCAAGGACAAGGACCAGGCGCGGGAGGCCGTGATTCCCCTGGAGCACGGGCAGCCGATCCGCTTCGGCGCCCCGGCCGAGGACGGCCTGGGCTCCAAGGGCGTGGTCCGCGACCAGGCCACCGGTGACCTGCGGGTCGTCGACGTGGCGGTCGAGGGCACCGACGGGATCCTGGTGCACGACGCCCACGCCGCCTCTCCGACGACGGCCTTCGCCCTCTCCCGGCTGGCCGACCCGGACACCCTCCACCACACCCCGATCGGCGTCTTCCGCGACGTGGACCGCCCGGTCTACGACACGCTGATGTCCGACCAGCTGGACCAGGCCGTGGAACAGCGCGGCAAGGGCGACCTGGGCGCCCTCCTGGCCGGCAACGACACCTGGACGGTCGTGGGCTGACCCGTCCGCCCGTCCGTGGGAAGGGGCCGGTTCCGCAGCGGCGGAACCGGCCCCTTCCCCATGTGCGCGGCTCCGTTCCGTGCCGGTCCGGGGGTGGAGCCGTCCGGCCGGAGCGGGCGGGGCGGCGGCGAGCCGGGACTCGTCAGCACCGTATCGTTGAAACGGAAATGACAGGCGGGGTGCGCGGCGTTACCGTCGTCGGATCGGTCACCGTCCCGGAGGAGGAACATTGGAGTCGCACGGCGAGCACCGCACGGGTCTGCTGCTCGGCTTCGCCGCCTACGGGATGTGGGGGCTGCTCCCGCTCTACTGGAACGTGCTGGAGCCGGCGGGCCCCGTGGAGGTCCTGGCCCACCGGATGGTGTGGTCGCTGCCCACCGCCCTGGTCATCCTGGCCCTGCTGCGCCGCTGGTCGTGGCTGCGGCCATTGCTGCGCGAGCCCCGCAAGCTCGGGCTGATCACCGTCGCGGCCGCGCTGATCTCGGTCAACTGGTGGCTGTTCATCTGGGCGGTCGGCACCGGCAAGGTCATCGAGGCGTCGCTGGGGTACTTCATCAATCCGCTGATATCCATCGCCCTCGGCGTCCTGCTGCTGCGCGAGCGGCTGAGGCCCGCCCAGTGGGCGGCCGTCGGCATCGGTGCGCTGGCGGTGGCGGTGATGGCCCTCGCCTACGGCCGGGTGCCCTGGCTCTCCATCGCCCTGGCCGTGTCCTTCGCCCTCTACGGACTGATCAAGAAGCGGGTCCGGCTGGACGGGGTGGAGAGTTTCGGTGCCGAGACCGCCGTGCAGTTCCTGCCCGCGCTCGGCATCCTGCTCTTCCTGGGTTCGCGGGGCGAGGCGACCTTCACCACCGAGGGGACCGGGCACACCGTGCTGCTCTCCCTGGCCGGGCTGGCCACCGCGCTTCCGCTGATCTTCTTCGGCGGGGCTGCGGTACGGCTGCCGCTGTCCACGATCGGGCTGCTGCAGTACCTGGCGCCCGTCTCGATGTTCCTGCTGGGGCTGCTGGCCTTCGGCGAGGAGATGCCGCCCGAGCGCTGGGCCGGCTTCCTCCTCGTCTGGACCGCCCTGTCCGTGCTGACCTGGGACGCCCTGCGCACCGCGCATCGCTCGCGGGCGCGGCTGCGCGACGCCGCGGGAGCCGCCGCGGCCGCCTCCGCCGCGAAGGCACGGGAGGCGGAGGCACGGAAGGCGGAGGACCGGCCGACGGCGGCCGGGGTCCCGTCGGACACCGCACAGGACTGAGTTCACACGAACAGCCCATCCCAGGGCGGGAAACCATCTCGGGTCGGCGCGCTCCGGTGCGCCGACCCGAGCCATGTCAGAGCAGACGCGTCCGATATTCGGATGCATATGTCCGGATTTCGCCCTTGACGTCATTCCAGTGCCACATCAGCATCATGTGCACGTCAACCCCCGCACAGGAGGCACCGATGCTCACACGCGCTGGACGGCGGCTTCCCCGGAGCGCCCCTCTGCGCCGCACCGCCCTGGGAGCCGGACTGGCCGGTGCGCTCGCGGCCGGACTGCTCACCTCGTCCGCCACGACGGCCGCCGCCGGAACCACCGCGCCGACCGTCGCGGCACCGGACATCCCGGTCGCCAACGTCAAGGCACACCTGTCGCAGCTCCAGTCGATCGCCACGAGCAACGGCGGCAACCGCGCCCACGGCCGGCCCGGCTACCGGGCCTCGATCGACTACATCAAGGGAAAGCTGGACGCCGCCGGCTTCACCACCTCCATACAGCAGTTCACCTCCGGCGGAGCCACCGGCTACAACCTGATCGCCGACTGGCCCGGCGGCGACACCGGCCGGGTCGTCATGGCCGGAGCCCACCTGGACTCGGTCAGCAGCGGCCCCGGCATCAACGACAACGGCTCCGGATCCGCCGCCGTCCTGGAGACCGCCCTCGCCGTGGCCCGCGAGGGGTACCGGCCCGACAGGCATCTGCGGTTCGCCTGGTGGGGAGCCGAGGAGCTGGGCCTGGTCGGATCGCGGCACTACGTCGGCAGCCTCTCCGCCACCGACCGGTCGAGGATCGGCGCCTACCTCAACTTCGACATGATCGGCTCGCCGAACCCGGGCTACTTCGTCTACGACGACGACCCGGCCATCGAGAAGGTCTTCAAGGACTGGTTCGCCGCCAGAGGCGTGCCGACCGAGATCGAGACCGAGGGCGACGGGCGCTCCGACCACGCCTCCTTCAAGAACGCCGGCATCCCCGTCGGCGGGCTCTTCACCGGCGCCGGACGGACCAAGACCGCCGCACAGGCCCAGAAGTGGGGCGGTACCGCGGGGCGGGCCTTCGACCCCTGCTACCACTCCTCCTGCGACACCCTCTCCAACATCAACGACACGGCCCTGGACCGGAACAGCGACGCCCTGGCCCACGGCGTGTGGACGCTCGGCTCCGGAACCACCACCCCGCCCCCGACGGGTGACACGTTCGAGAACACCACCGACGTCTCCATCCCCGACGGGGGCTCGGCCGTGGAATCGCCCATCTCCGTCACCGGACGCTCCGGCAACGCCCCGAGCGCGCTCCAGGTCGGCGTCGACATCAGGCACACCTACCGCGGCGACCTCGTCATCGACCTGATCGCACCCGACGGCAGCGCCTACCGGCTGAAGGGCTCGAACAACGACTCGGGCGACGACGTGATCACCACCTACACCGTCAACGCCTCCACCGAGACGGCCAACGGCACCTGGAAGCTCCGCGTCCGGGACCTCTACCGCTCCGACAGCGGCTACATCAACAGCTGGAAGCTCACCTTCTGACCGGCCGGACCGGGGCGGACGGACTCCCGTCTTCTCCACCCCCCTTCCCTGCCGGACGCGCGCCGTCCGCCGGTGATCCACCGGCGGACGGCGCGTCGGCGTATCACCGCCGGGCGGCCGTTCCCGGCGGGAGCGGGGCGCCCGCCGGCCGCGGACCCGCGCCCCGCGGGCGCCCCGTCACTCCTCCTCGCGGCGGGCGCGCAGCGCCCGGACCTTGTGGCGGTTCCCGCAGCGCTCCATCGAGCACCAGCGGCGGCGGCCGGGGCGCGAGGTGTCCACGAAGACCAGCTGGCAGTCGTCGGCGGCGCACTCCCGTATCCGGCGGGCGTACGGGCCGCCGAACAGGTCGACGGCGTCGCGCGCGACCGTCGAGAGCAGGTGCGCCCCCGTCGCCCCGGGCCCCCACTCCCTCCGCCAGCCCGTGCCTCCGTCCGGCCGCAGCAGCCGGACGGGCAGCGGGGGGCCGGACGCGGTGTCGTTGACCACCGCCACGTCCTGCGGGCGCGGTGCGCGGCCGTACGCCTGGTCCACGGCCATCCGCCACAGGGCGGCGCGCAGCTCCTTGGCGGCGGCCAGTTCCACCTCGGTCACCTCCGGCAGGGACGAGACGCGCAGCCGGGACCGGGAGGCCCACACCGCCAGGTTCACCGGCTCGTGCAGCACCTCGTACCGCGCGTGCCCTCCCGGGCCGCCCGTGGGGAGCAACTCCAGGCAGAGCGCCCCCGGGTCGAAGCGGTAGGGCACCCCTTCGGGTGAGTGCAGGACCAGACCTGTTGCGGGCTCCATCACGTAACCACTATAACTGGTTACGCACGGCGGGGGCGGGAGCGCCCTGGAGAAACGAGAGAAGAAGGAGCGGGAGGAGAAGCCATGGCGGACACCACGAACGTCCCGGGCGCGGCGGGGAGCGCCCGGGAGACACTCCACTGGAAGCTCGTGATCGACTGCGCCGACCCGCACCGGCAGGCCGACTTCTGGGCCGCGGCCCTGGGCTACGAGGTGGAGGACAACAGCGCCCTGATCGAGCGCCTGCTCGGCTTCGGCGCCGTGAACGAGGACATCCTGGTCGAGCACCACGGCCGCCGCGCCTGGCGCGACCTGGCGGCGGTACGCCACCCGGAGGACCGGGTCGACCCCGAGAGCGGCGCGGGGCTGGGGCGGCGCCTGCTCTTCCAGCGCGTTCCGGAGGCCAAGACGGTCAAGAACCGGCTGCACATCGACGTCCACGCGGGCGCCGGGCGCCGTGAGGAGACCGTCGCCCGGCTGGAGGGCCTGGGCGCGACGGTCATACGGCAGGTGAAGGAGCAGGGCGGCGAGTGGACGGTGATGTCGGACCCCGAGGGAAACGAGTTCTGCGTGTCCTGAGGGGCCGACCGTGCCGCACGCGTCAGACCGTGATGTCGCGGCTGGTGAAGCGGGCCCAGGCAGCCGATCCGAAGACGGCCGTGTACAGGCCCTGGAGGAGCAGGTTGTCGAGCAGCCCCTCCCAGTAGACGGGATCACGGAGTAGGTCGGCGAAGGACATCCAGTGGTGCGGGAAGAGGTAGGGGTGAAGCACCTCCAGTTGCGGGATCGCGCCGAGGATCTGCACGGTGATCAGCAGGCCGACGGTCGTGGCCATGGCGGCGACACCGCTGTTGGTCAGGGTCGAGACGAACAGGCCCAGCGCCGCCAGACCGGCCAGTGAGGCGGCGACCACCACCGCTATGGCCAGAGCCCTCAGCAGTCCCTCCTCGAAGGACACCGTGGTCCCGGACAGCAGGGTCACCTCCCCGACCGGGAAGAGCAGAGCACCGACGGCCAGGGCGGAGACCGCCACCGTCAGGGTCGCCGCCAGGCAGAAGGCCAGGACGGCGGTGAACTTGGCGAGCAGCAGCCGTGTGCGTCCGGCCGGGGCGACCAGCAGGTAGCGCAGGGTACCCGTGGCCGCCTCTCCCGCGATCGAGTCGCCCGCGACGACTCCGACCGCCATGGGGAGGAAGAACGGGAGGGTGGCGGCCAGCGCGGTGAAGACCAGGAACAGGCCGTTGTTGGTGATCTGGCCGATGAACGCCGGCCCTTCGCCTCCCCTTCCCCCGCCGGCCGTACCGCCGTCACCGGTCTCGATCCTGACGGCGATCCCGACCAGCAGCGGGATCCCCGCCAGCACGATCAGGAGCGCCAGGGTCCGCCAGCGGCGGAAGGTGACGGCCAGCTCGCTGCGGAACAGCGCCGGCGACCACAGCGGGCCGGGGCGGCGCGGGGACGTGCTCCGGTCCTCCACCGGTGCGGTACCGCCCCGCCCGGCCCGCGGCGGGTCGGTCCGCGGTGTCCCGGTCCTCGGAAGTTCAGCCCGCGACATCGAATCCCTCTCCGGTCAGTGCCACGAACACGTCCTCCAGCGAGGCGCGTTCGGTTCCGAAGGCGCGTACGCGGACGCCGGAACCCACCAGGGCCGCGTTGAGGTCGGACGGATCGGGTGGATCGACGGTCGGCAACTCGCCGGTGACACGGTCGTCGGTGACGGTCAGACCGGTCACGCCCCACTCCTTGAGGACACGGACGGCCTCCGCGGTGTCCGGGGTGGCGACCGCGAGCCGACCGCGGGCCTCCGCCGCCAGCTCGGCCACCGGGCCCTGGGTGAGCAGCCTTCCGCGGGCCATCACGGCCGCATGCGTACAGACCTGCTCGATCTCGTCCAGCAGGTGGGAGGAGAGGAAGACCGTGGTGCCGTCGTCGGCGAGTTCGCGCACAAGGGCGCGGATCTCGCGCATGCCCTGGGGGTCGAGTCCATTGGTCGGCTCGTCCAGGACGAGCAGTTCGCGCGGCTGCAGCAGCGCCGCCGCCAGACCGAGCCGCTGCTTCATGCCCAGCGAGTACGTCTTCGCCTTCTTCCCCGCGGCGGCCGTGAGCCCCACCCGCTCCAGCGCCCTTCCCACCCGGGACGCGCGGGTACGGGGGTCGGCGGTCGGATCGGCCGCGTCGAAGCGCACCAGGTTGTCGCGCCCGGAGAGGAAGCCGTACAGCGCCGGCCCCTCGATCAGCGCGCCCACCCTCGGCAGCACCCGCCGGGCCGTGCCCGGCATCGGCTCCCCGAGCAGCCGCACACTGCCGCCGCTCGGCTCGATCAGCCCGAGCAGCATCCGGATCGTCGTGGTCTTCCCCGAGCCGTTGGGCCCCAGGAAGCCGAAGACGCTGCCGCGCGGCACGGTCAGGTCGAGTCCGTCCACGGCGAGTTGCCCGCCGCGGTACCTCTTGGTGAGGCCGCGGGTCTCGACGACCGCGTCCCGGTCCGGCGGGACGGACGCTGACTGCATGCTGCTCCCCGGGGTCGGGTGGACGATCCGGCGCGGCGGCGCCGCACCGGCCCCTCCAGCTCCACCGGACGGCGGGCGGAGGGGCCGTGCGGCGCTCCGGTCACTCGGCCGCGTTCGCGGCCTCGACCAGACCGTCCCGGGTGACGGCTCCCACGTACACGGTCCCATCGTCGGTGATCAGGGCGTTGACGAGACGGGTCTTGAAGAGCCGGCCGGTGCCGAACTCCCCCTTGACCTCGTCGGTGAAGCTGCCGAGCAGGTCCCGCGCCTCCGGTGCCTTCACCCCGTCGGCGGCGCCTTCCGGCAGTTCGATCTCGGCGACCGAGTTCCAGCCCTCGCCGATGACCTTCAGGCCGGAGGGCATGCCCCGCCGGTCCTCCTTCCCGCCCGCCGCGGCGGATCCCTCCCGCGCGCCGTCGACCCTCTCCTCGGTGATCTCCGCGCCCTTCGGGGGCTTGAACGCGAAGGTCTCCGCGTCCGGCTTGGAGAAGTCCACCTGGGTGTAGCCCACGTCGATCGCGGCCTTGCCGCCGTCCTCGGGGGTGAGCGTGAACCTCAGCGGCACACCGCTGTCCGCGTCCACCGTGATCCGCACCGACTCGACCGTGCTGTTCGACTGCTTCGGCCGGACCAGCAGCTGGTACGCGTCCTGTCCGGCCACCTTCGCCGTCCCGTCGACGGTGACCGAGGTCGTCTCGTCGACCGCCTTGAGCACGTGCGCGGCCGCCTTCTGCGGAGTGATCGACTCAAGCCCCTCGGGCGCCTTCTCCCGTCCGGCGTCCTCCGGGAGGACGGTGTGGTGGACGGTGTTGCTCGCGCTGTCGTACGCCCACACGTCCTCGCCGTTGCGGATGAGGCTGTACTCCGCGGCCTCCTCGACGATGGAGACGCGCTGCCTGTCCGGTCCGTCGGCGGCGACGCGCAGGGTGTGGCTCCCGGAGGACAGCTCCGCCAGTTTGCCGCGCGGATCGGCCTCGGACGCCTTCTCCCCGCCGCGTCCCTCACCGCCGCGGTACCCGTCCTGGCCCAGGGCGGACAGGGCGGGGAATCCCAGGTCGGTGGTGATCCTCACCGTGCCGGACAGATGCTGGACGTCCGACGCGGCGATCTTCGCCACCAGCTCCTGTGCGCTGATCTCCGGCAGGTCGGGATCGCCGCCGGGAGTCGCCAGCGCCGGTACGAGGCCGACGGTCGCCGCTGCCGCTCCGGCAACCGTGGCCGGCACGGCGTAGCGCAGCGCCTTCTTGAACGATCGGGTCTGTGCCATGTGTGCGCGTACCTCCGTGGTCGGCGGCGGTTCGTCCGTGGCTCGCACTCGTCCACCCCTAGCCGCCATTCTCACCCAATCCGGTGGATGCTGACGGGTTTGATCCCATCAAATTGCTCCGGACAGGGCGTCAGCCGACAGGGGCAAACCGACGTACTACCGCAGGATGAGAGCGCTGCGCCGTCTCCTCCCCCTCGGGGGAACCACGGGCCCGGGAGAGCCCACCGGAGACTGCCGGACACGGCCGGACCAGGGAGAACACGAGCCGGCGGGGACTCAGCCCGCCCGGTGGACCACCGCGTCGCACAGGGAGGAGAGCGCGTCCTTGGCCGGGCAGTCCGGCAGGGGCGCGAGTATCGCCCGGGCCTCATCCGCACAGCGGACCGTGTCGCGGCGGGCCTCCTCCAGCGCCGGGTGCTCGCGGAACCTCGCCAGTACCTCCGCGTGCCGGGCGTCGTCGGTCAGGTCCCCGTCCAGCAGCTCGCACAGGGCCAGGTCCTCCGGCGAGCCCTCCCGCGCCGCGCGGGCGCGCAGACGGAGCACCGGCAGCGTCTCGATCCCCTCGCGCAGGTCCGTGCCGGGCGTCTTGCCCGACTCGTGCGAGTCGCTGGCGATGTCGAGCACGTCGTCCGCGAGCTGGAAGGCCGTCCCGATCCGCTCCCCGTACTGGGTGAGGATGTCGGTGACGTCCTCGTCCGCGCCCGACATGGTCGCGCCGAGACGCCCGGCCACCGCGATCAGCGATCCGGTCTTGCCCGCGATCACGTCGAGGTAGTGGTCGATCGGGTCGTCGCCCTCGCGCGGCCCCGTCGTCTCCAGGATCTGCCCGGTCACCAGCCGTTCGAAGGCCTCGGCCTGGATACGGACCGCCTCCGGGCCCAGCCCCGCCACGATGCGGGAGGCCCGCGCGAAGAGGAAGTCGCCGGTGAGCACGGCCACCGAGTTGTCCCAGCGGGCGTTCGCGCTCGGCACCCCGCGCCGCACGTTCGCCTCGTCCATCACGTCGTCGTGGTAGAGCGTCGCCAGATGCGTCAGCTCCACGACCACCGCCGAGGGCACCACCCCCGGAGCCCGGGGGTCGCCGAACTGCGCCGCCAGCATCACCAGCAGCGGGCGGAACCGCTTGCCGCCCGCCCTCAGCAGATGCTGCGCCACATCCGTCATAAAGGGGAAGTCGCTCTTGGTGGCCTCGATGAGGGCCTCCTCGACAGCCGCCAATCCCGCCTGGACATCGGCTTCCAGTGCCTGGTCCCGCACGCTCAGCCCGAGGGGCTCGACGACGGTCACGAGGGATTCTCCTGTCTGCGTACGATCAGCGAACGTCACGCGGCTTGTGGCGGCCGTCACGGTGCGTCACCTCGCCGCTGGGCCGCTGTCGCCATCATCATCCCTGGCAGCGTAGCCGGTCCCATGACGATCACTCCCCCCGCGTACCGCTGTATCCGCCTCCCGTACCGGCCCTCTTCCCGGCCCTCTTCCCGGCCTGCCGCGCGCCGCTTCTGCGGGAGATCACCACCGCGTAGCCTGTTCGCGGCCCTGACCGGCGACGACCTCGAAGGCGAGGCATCCCACCCATGTCCGACGCGACTCCGCTCCGGCTGCCCGACGACGACCTCTTCGGCCCGGACAACCTTCCCTACGGCGTCTTCACCACCGAGGACGATCCCGACCTGCGCCGGATCGGCGTCCGCTACGGCGACTACGTCCTGGACGCGGGCGCGGCGGCGGACGCCTGCGGCTCCCCCCACACCGACCTGCTCCAGCGGCCGAACCTCAACCCGCTGATGGCGGCGGGCCGGCCGGTCTGGCAGGCCGTGCGCGCCGAGGTGCGCTCCTGGCTGACCTCCCCCGAGCACGCCGACACCGTCACCCACAACCTGATCAGGCTGGAGGACGTCACCCTCCACCTGCCCTTCGAGGTCGCCGACTACGTCGACTTCTACGCCAGCGAGCACCACGCCTCCAACGTCGGGCGCATCTTCCGCCCCCAGGGCGAGCCGCTCACCCCCAACTGGAAGCACCTGCCGATCGGCTACCACGGCCGCGCCGGCACGGTCGTGGTCTCCGGCACCCCCGTCGTCCGTCCGCAGGGCCAGCGCAAGACCCCCGACGAGACCGCCCCCGTCTTCGGCCCCTCCCGCCGTCTGGACATCGAGGCCGAGGTCGGCTTCGTCGTCGGCACCCCCTCGAAGCAGGGCGAACGCGTCCCGCAGTCAGCCTTCCGGGAGCACGTCTTCGGCGTCTGCCTCCTCAACGACTGGTCGGCGCGCGACATCCAGGCATGGGAGTACGTGCCGCTGGGACCGTTCCTGGGGAAGTCCTTCGCCACCTCGATCTCCGCCTGGGTCACCCCGCTCGACGCCCTCGACGCCGCCCGCACGACCCCGCCCGAGCGCACCCACCCCCTGCTGGACTACCTGGAGGACTCCGCCGCCGGGGAGCCCTGCGGACTGGACCTGAGGCTCTCCGTCTCCCTCAACGGTCACACCGTCGCCGAGCCGCCCTTCTCCGCGATGTACTGGACCGCCGCCCAGCAGCTCGCCCACATGACCGTCAACGGCGCCTCGCTGCGCACCGGGGACCTCTTCGCCTCCGGCACGGTCAGCGGACCGGAACCCCGGCAGCGCGGCTGCCTGCTGGAACTGACCTGGTCCGGCCGCGACCCGCTCGAACTGCCCGGTGGCGAGCGGACGTTCCTGGAGGACGGCGACGAGGTCGTCATCACCGCCTGGGCCCCCGGCCCAGGCGGTTCCCGCATCGGTCTCGGCGAGGTGTCCGGGCGCATCCACCCGGCCGTGTAGCAAGCCCGGAACAGGGCCGCCGAGTCCTCTCGGCGGCCCTGTCCGGTCTGCTAGCTTGACGTGTCCTTTAACACGCATGGAGGGGGAGCACGTGCGCACGTCAGCACGGTACGCGGGAGCGGCCGCCGCCCTGGCCGCGGTGCTGCTGGTCGGCGGCTGCGGAAGCGGGGGCGGCGAATCCGGAGATCCCGAGCCGAAGGAGACCGCCCGGGAGACCGCCGAGCCCACCCAGGACGCCGGCGACAGCCCCTCGAAGGGCGGCGTGGAGGGCACCTGGAGCACCAAGAACGGCGCCGACGCCCTGGTTCTGAGCATCAGCAACGGCCAGGCGGCCCTGCTCGGCGAGACGGCCTGCTCGGGCCCGGTGGACACCGGCGCGGACCCGGTCACGTTCACGCTCAAGTGCACCGACGGAAGCACCGACCGCACCGAGGGCACGGTGAAGAGCGTCGACGGCGAGAGCCTCACGGTCGCCTGGAAGTCGGGGTCCACCGACACCTTCACCAAGGTGGAGGTCCCCACCGAGATCCCCACCGACATCGGCGACCTCCCGACCGACCTCGGCGACCTCGCCGAGGAGTGACCCGGCCGGCCCGGCGCCCCCGGACACCGCGGCACCGCGCGTACGACGGCCGCCCGGCACGGATGCCGGGCGGCCGTCGTGTGTCTCGCACGGGTGTGCGGCGGTCTCAGCGCACGAAGACCCCCGCCTGGGACGCCAGGTCCAGGAAGTACTGCGGGGCCACGCCCAGGACCAGCGTCACCGCCACGCCGATGGCGATCGCCGTGGAGGTCAGCGGGCTCGGCACGGCGACCGACGGCCCGCCCGCCCGGGGCTCGCTGAAGAACATCAGGACGATGACGCGGATGTAGAAGAACGCCGCGACGGCCGAGGCGATCACACCCACGACCACCAGCGCTCCCGCGCCGCCCTCCGCCGCCGCCTTGAAGACCGCGAACTTGCCCGTGAAGCCGGAGGTGAGCGGAATGCCGGCGAAGGCCAGCAGGAAGACCGCGAAGACCGCGGCCACCAGCGGCGAACGGCGCCCCAGCCCGGCCCACTTGGACAGGTGCGTGGCCTCGCCGCCCGCGTCCCGCACCAGCGTCACCACGGCGAAGGCCCCGACCGTGACGAAGGAGTAGGCGCCCAGGTAGAACAGCACCGACGAGATCCCCTCGGGCGTCGCCGCGACCACACCGGCCAGGATGAAGCCGGCGTGCGCGATCGAGGAGTACGCCAGCAGCCGCTTGACGTCGGTCTGGGTGATGGCGATGACGGCGCCGGCCGCCATCGAGGCGATCGCCACACCCCACATCACCGGCCGCCAGTCCCAGGTCAGCCCCGGCAGGACGACGTACAGCAGCCGCAGCAGGGCGCCGAAGGCGGCGACCTTGGTGGCCGCGGCCATGAAGCCCGTGACGGGGGTCGGGGCGCCCTGGTAGACGTCCGGGGTCCACATGTGGAACGGCACGGCGCCGACCTTGAACAGCAGGCCCATCAGCAGCAGTGCCCCGCCGATGAGCAGCAGGGCGTCGTTGCCCGTCGTGGCGGCGAGCGTCTCGGTGACGCCGCTGTTGGTGTCCGAGACGACCTGGGCGATGCCCGCGTACCTCACGGTGCCCGCGTAGCCGTACAGCAGCGCGACGCCGAAGAGGAGGAAGGCGGAGGAGAAGGCGCCGAGCAGGAAGTACTTGAGCGCGGCCTCCTGGGACATCAGCCTCTTGCGGCGGGCCAGCGCGCACAGCACGTACAGCGGCAGCGAGAAGACCTCGAGGGCGATGAAAAGGGTCAGCAGGTCGTTGGCGGCCGGGAAGACCAGCATGCCGCCGACCGCGAAGAGCAGCAGCGGGTAGACCTCGGTGGTGGTGAACCCGGCCTTGACCGCGGCCTTCTCCCCCTCGCCGCCGGGGACGGCGGCGCCCTCGGCGGCGAAGGAGTCCACGTGTCCGGCGTGCGTCCGCGGGTCCAGCCGCCGCTCGGCGAAGGTGAACACCGACACCAGCCCCACCAGCAGGATCACGCCCTGGAGGAACAGCGCCGGGCCGTCCACCGCGAGGGCCCCCATGGCGATCAGGCCCGCCTCGGTGGAGGCGCTCCCGGCGGCGGCCAGTCCGACGACGGCCGCGAAGGCCGAGGCCAGGGCGAGCCCCGACAGCAGGGCCTGGGCCGCGTACCGGGCCCGGCGCGGCAGGAACGCCTCGAACAGGACGCCGACGACGGCGGCTCCGATGACGATGAGCACCGGCGCGAGCTGCCCGTACTCGATGTCGGGCGCGGGGATGGTCTCCTGCGCCCGCAGGATGAGTTCCGTGGTGGTGCTCACTTGGCGGCCTCCACCTCAGGCTTGGGGTCGGTCTTCCGCACGTCCGAGAGGGTGTGCTGGACCGCCGGGTCGACGATGTCCGTCAGCGGCTTCGGGAAGACGCCGAGGAAGATCAGCAGGGCGATCAGCGGCGCCACCACCGCCAGTTCCCGCACCCTCAGGTCGGGCATCCGCTCGACCCCGGGTTTGACCGGGCCGGTCATGGTGCGCTGGTAGAGCACCAGCACGTACAGCGCCGCCAGGACGATGCCGGACGTGGCGACGATCCCGGCCACCGGGTAGCGGGTGAAGGTCCCCACCAGCACCAGGAACTCACTGACGAATGGCGCCAGGCCCGGCAGCGACAGGGTGGCCAGGCCGCCGATCAGGAAGGTGCCGGCCAGCACCGGGGCGACCTTCTGCACCCCGCCGTAGTCAGCAATGAGCCGCGAGCCGCGGCGCGAGATCAGGAAGCCGGAGACCAGCATCAGGGCCGCGGTGGAGATCCCGTGGTTGACCATGTAGAGCGTCGCCCCGCCCTGGCCCTGGCTGGTCATCGCGAAGACGCCCAGGACGATGAAGCCGAAGTGGGAGATAGAGGCATAGGCGATCAGCCGCTTGATGTCGCGCTGGCCGATGGCGAGCAGGGCTCCGTAGACGATGCTGACCAGCGCCAGCACCACGATCACCGGGGTGGCCCACTGGCTGGCGCCGGGGAACAGTCCCAGGCAGAAGCGGAGCATCGCGAAGGTGCCCACCTTGTCCACGACCGCCGTGATGAGCACGGCCACCGGGGCGGTGGACTCGCCCATCGCGTTCGGCAGCCAGGTGTGCAGCGGCCACAGCGGCGCCTTGACCGCGAAGGCGAAGAAGAAGCCCAGGAAGAGCAGCCGCTCGGTGCCGGCGGCCATCGTCAGCTCGCCGGAGGCGCGGGCCTCGGTGATCGCCTGGAGCGAGAAGGTGCCCTCGCCGAGCTGGTCGGCGGTGACGGCGTAGAGGCCGATCACCGCGGCCAGCATGATCAGGCCGCCGGCCAGGTTGTAGAGGAGGAACTTGACGGCCGCGTAGGAGCGCTGCTTGGCCGTCTCCTCCTCGCCGTGCGGGCCCGCCCGGTCCCCGAAGCCGCCGATGAGGAAGTACATCGGGATGAGCATGGCCTCGAAGAAGATGTAGAAGAGGAAGACGTCGGTGGCCTCGAAGGAGATGATCACCATCGCCTCGACGGCCAGGATCAGCGCGAAGAAGCCCTGGGTGGGCCGCCACCGGCGGTTGGGCCTGTCCTCCTCCTCCGGGGCGTCGGCGTCGTGCCAGCCGGCGAGGATGACGAACGGGACGAGCACGGCGGTCAGCGCGATCAGGGCGACCGCGATGCCGTCCACGCCCAGTTCGTAGCGGACGCCGAAGTCGGCGATCCAGGTGTGGGACTCGGTGAGCTGGTAGCGGTCGCCGCCGGGATCGAAGCGGAAGGCGACGGCCGCGGCGAGGACCAGGGTCGCCAGGGAGACGGCCAGTGCCAGCCACTTGGCCGCGGTGCGCCTGGCGGCGGGTACGGCGGCGGTGGCGACCGCGCCCAGCGCGGGCAGCACCGCCGTTGCCGTCAGCAGGGGAAATGACATGGGATCAGACCGCCCTCATCAGCAGGGTCGCGGCGACCAGGATCGCCGCACCGCCGAACATCGAGACCGCGTACGAGCGGGCGTAACCGTTCTGGAGCCGCCGCGTCCGGCCGGACAGGCCGCCGACCGCCGCGGCGGTGCCGTTGACGGCGCCGTCGACGACCTTGTGGTCGAGGTAGACCAGACCGCGGGTGAGGTACTCGCCGGGCTTGACCAGCACCACGTGGTTGAAGTCGTCCTGGAGCAGGTCGCGGCGCGCGGCCCGGGTGAGCAGCGAGCCGCGCGGGGCGACCGCCGGCACGGGCTTGCGTCCGTACTGCGCCCAGGCCAGTCCGGCGCCGAGCACCAGGGCGACGACCGTGGCCGCGGTGACGGTGAGGGCGCTGACCGGCGGGTGGCCGTGCTCGAAGCCGGTGACCGGCTCCAGCCAGTGGACGAAGGCGTCGCCCCAGCTGAACAGGAAGCCCGCGAACACCGACCCGAAGGCGAGGACGATCATCGGGATCGTCATCGACTTCGGCGACTCGTGCGGGTGCGGGACGCTGTACTCGCCCCGCGCGGCCGGCTCCACGTCCGGCTGCTCCGGCGACGGGGCGGGCGCGTTGCGCCAGCGCTCCTCGCCGAAGAACGTCATCAGCATCACGCGGGTCATGTAGAACGCGGTGACGGCCGCGCCCAGCAGGGCCGCGCCGCCGAGGATCCAGCCCTCGGTGCCGCCCTTGGCGAAGGCCGCCTCGATGATCTTGTCCTTGGAGAAGAAGCCGGACAGGCCGGGGAAGCCGATGATCGCCAGGTAGCCCAGCCCGAAGGTGGCGAACGTGACGGGCATGTACTTCCGCAGGCCGCCGTAGCGGCGCATGTCCACCTCGTCGTTCATGCCGTGCATCACCGAGCCGGCGCCGAGGAAGAGCCCGGCCTTGAAGAAGCCGTGGGTGACCAGGTGCATGATCGCGAAGGCGTAGCCGACCGGTCCCAGACCCGCGGCCAGGACCATGTAGCCGATCTGCGACATCGTCGAGCCCGCCAGGGCCTTCTTGATGTCGTCCTTGGCGCAACCGACGATCGCACCGAACAGCAGCGTGACCGCGCCGACGACCGTCACGGTGGTCTGCGCGGCGGGCGCCGCCTCGAAGACCGCGCCGGAGCGGACGATCAGGTAGACGCCGGCGGTGACCATGGTCGCGGCGTGGATGAGGGCGGAGACCGGGGTCGGGCCCTCCATCGCGTCGCCCAGCCAGGACTGGAGCGGCACCTGCGCCGACTTGCCGCAGGCGGCCAGCAGCAGCATCAGGCCGATGGCGGTGGCCGTGCCCTCGCCCGTCTCGCCCACCGACTCCAGGACCGGGCCGAAGGCGAAGGTCCCGAAGGTGGCGAACATGATCATGATGGCGATCGACAGGCCGATGTCGCCGACGCGGTTGACGATGAACGCCTTCTTCGCCGCCGTCGCCGCGCTGGGCTTGTGCTGCCAGAAGCCGATCAGCAGGTACGAGGCGAGACCCACGCCCTCCCAGCCGGCGTACAGCAGCAGGTAGTTGTCGGCGAGCACCAGCAGGAGCATCGCCGCGAGGAACAGGTTGAGGTAGCCGAAGAAGCGGCGGCGCCGCTCGTCGTGCTCCATGTAGCCGATCGAGTAGACGTGGATCAGCGTGCCCACGCCCGTGATCAGCAGGACGAAGGTCATCGAGAGCTGGTCGAGCCGGAAGGCGACGTCCGCCTGGAAGCCGCCGACCGGGATCCAGCTGAACACGTGCTGGTGCAGGGCCCGCTCGTCCCCCTGGCGGCCGAGCATGTCGGCGAAGAGGACGGCCGCGAGGACGAAGGACGCCGCGGCGAGCACGGTGCCGATCCAGTGGCCGGTGCGGTCCAGCCTCCGGCCGCCGCACAGCAGTACGGCCGCGCCCAGCAGCGGGGCCGCGACGAGCAGTCCGATCAGAGTCTCCACTGTTCGCTACCCCTTACAGCTTCATCAGACTGGCGTCGTCGACCGAGGCCGAGTGGCGGGAGCGGAAGATCGTCACGATGATCGCCAGACCGACCACGACCTCGGCGGCGGCGACGACCATCGTGAAGAACGCGATGATCTGGCCGTCGAGGTTGCCGTGCATCCGGGAGAAGGTGACGAGCGCGAGGTTGGCCGCGTTCAGCATCAGCTCGACGCTCATGAACACGACGATCGCGTTCCGCCGCAGCAGTACCCCCGAGGCCCCGATGGTGAACAGCAGGGCGGCCAGGAAGAGGTAGTTGACCGGGTTCACTTGGCGGCCTCCCTGTCACGGTCCCCGGCACGGCCGCCGCCCGTGTCCGGTGCGTCGTCGGAGATGTCGTCCCGGACGTCCGCCGCGCTCCGCACGGCACGCGGCACCGTCCCCTTCCGCCCCAGGTACTCCCCGGTCCGCCGCTCCAGCGCCGCCAGGTCGGCCAGGGCCTCGCGGGAGACGTCCCGCACCTGGCCGCGCTCGCGCAGGGTGGCGTTGACGGTGAGTTCGGAGGGAGTGCCGTCGGGCAGCAGGCCGGGGATGTCCACGGCGTTGTGCCGGGCGTACACGCCGGGCGCGGGCAGCGGCGGCAGGTGCTTGCCCTCGCGGACTCGCTGCTCGGCCAGTTCCCGCTGGGTCTTCCGGCGCTCGGTGCGCTCGCGGTGGGTGAGCACCATGGCGGCGACGGCCGCGGTGACCAGCAGCGCGCCGGTGATCTCGAAGGCGAACACGTAGTCCGTGAACAGCGCCCGGGCCAGGCCCTGGACGTTGCCGCCGGCGTTGGCCGCGCCGAGGCCGGCGAAGCTCTCGACGGAGGCGCTGCCGATCCCGGCGATCAGCAGGATGCCGAAGCCGAGGCCGCACAGGGCCACCAGCCAGCGCTGGCCCCTGATCGTCTCCTTCAGCGAGTCGGCGGCGGTGACGCCGACGAGCATCAGCACGAACAGGAAGAGCATCATGACCGCGCCCGTGTAGACGACGATCTGGACGATGCCCAGGAAGTACGCGCCGTTGGCCAGGTAGAAGACGGCCAGGACGATCATGGTCCCGGCGAGGCAGAGCGCCGAGTGCACCGACCGCTTCATCAGGACGGTGCCGAGCGCGCCGAGCACCGCGACGGTGCCCAGGATCCAGAACTGGACCGCCTCGCCGGTGGAGGTCGAGGTCGCCGCGAGGAGGGTGGTGGCGGTCACTTCCCGCTCACCGCCTCGGAGGCCGGTTCCCCGGGACCGAAGGTGCTGGAGGCCTCCTGCGGCGCCGCGCCCCCGGAGCCCTCCTGGTCCTTGGAGCGGGCCTCCTGCCGGACCGTGCCGGGGGCCGCCCCGGTGACCATGCCGCGGTAGTAGTCCTGCTCGGTCGTGCCCGGGTACATCGCGTGCGGGGTGTCGACCATGCCGTCCTGCAGCCCCACGAGCAGCTCCTCCTTGGTGTAGATGAGCGACTCGCGGGACCGGTCGGCCAGTTCGTACTCGTTGGTCATGGTCAGCGCCCGGGTGGGGCACGCCTCGACGCACAGGCCGCACAGGATGCAGCGCAGGTAGTTGATCTGGTAGACGCGGCCGTAGCGCTCGCCCGGCGAGTAGCGCTCCTCGTCGGTGTTGTCGGCGCCCTCCACGTAGATCGCGTCCGCCGGGCAGGCCCAGGCGCACAGCTCGCAGCCGACGCACTTCTCCAGCCCGTCCGGGTGGCGGTTGAGCTGGTGCCGGCCGTGGAAGCGCGGCGCGGTGGGCTTCTTCTGCTCGGGGTACTGCTCGGTGAGCCGCTTCTTGAACATGGCCTTGAAGGTCACGCCGAAGCCGGCCACCGGGTTGTCGAACTCAGGCATCGTCGGCCTCCCTGGCCTTGCCGGTCTCGCTGGACTCGCCGTCCGCGCCGGCCGTCACGCCCACGGTCTCCCGTTCGCGGCGCGGCCGCCTGCGCGGTACGGGCGGCAGGGTCTGTCCCGGCAGCGGAGGCACGGGGTAGCCGCCCGCCATCGGGTCGAAGGGTTCGGATCCGGCCGCCTTCACGCTCTCCTCCTCCGCGCGCTCCCTGCGTTCGCGGAAGGTGTCGTAGACGAAGGACAGCACGACCATCACCAGCGCCGCGCCGGCGACCCACAGCACGATGTCGCCGAATCCGTAGCCCTCGTTCCGCAGCGCCCGCACGGTCGCGACCAGCATCAGCCAGACCAGCGAGACGGGGATGAGGACCTTCCAGCCCAGCTTCATGAACTGGTCGTAGCGCACCCGCGGGAGCGTGCCGCGCAGCCAGACGAAGAGGAACAGCAGCAGGTTCACCTTGAGGACGAACCACAGCATCGGCCACCAGCCGTGGTTGGCGCCCTCCCAGTAGGTGCTGATCGGCGCGGGGGCGCGCCAGCCGCCCAGGAAGAGGGTGGCCGCCAGGGCCGAGACGGTGACCATGTGGACGTACTCGGCGAGCATGAACATCGCGAACTTGATCGACGAGTACTCGGTGTTGAAGCCGCCGACCAGGTCGCCCTCGGACTCGGGCATGTCGAACGGCGCCCGGTGGGCCTCGCCGACCATCGCCACCATGTAGATGAGGAACGACACCGGCAGCAGCACCGCGAACCAGGTGTCGGTCTGCGCCCCGACGATCGTCGAGGTGGACATCGACCCGGAGTAGAGGAAGACCGCGGCGAAGCTGAGGCCCATCGCCACCTCGTAGGAGATGACCTGCGCCGTCGCCCGCACACCGCCGAGCAGCGGGTAGGTGGAGCCCGACGACCAGCCGGCCAGCACCACGCCGTAGGCGGCGACGGAGCCGGTGGCGAGGATGTACAGGGCCGCCACCGGCAGGTCGGTGAGCTGGAGCGCGGTGCGGGTGCCGAAGATCGACACCTCGTTGCCGGGCGGGCCGAAGGGGATCACCGCGATGGCCATGAAGGCCGGGATCGCGCCGACGATGGGGGCCAGGATGTAGACGGCCTTGTCGGCCGCCTTGACGTTGACGTCCTCCTTGAGCATCAGCTTGATGCCGTCGGCGAGCGACTGGAGCATGCCCCAGGGGCCGTGCCGGTTGGGGCCGATCCGCAGCTGCATCCAGGCGACGACCTTGCGCTCCATCACGATGGAGATCAGCACGGTCAGCATCAGGAACGCGAAGCAGAAGACCGCCTTGAGCGCGATCAGCCACCAGGGATCGGTGCCGAACATCGACAGGTCCTCCTCGGCGAGGAGTACCGTCCCGGCGGACAGGACCGGCGAGCTCATCACGCCTCCACCCCCTTCGTCTCCTCCGTGTCCGCGACGGTCGCGGCAGTCGGGGCGGTCGCGGCGGACCCGGCGGCCGGCGACAGCCTCACGAGCCGCCCGGGCACGGTGCCCAGGTCGCGGTGGACGCCGTTCCCCACCGAGTTGACCGGCAGCCACACCACGCGGTCGGGCATCGGCGTGACCGCCAGCGGCAGGGTCACGCTCCCGGCCGGACCGGTGACGGTGAGCTCCTCGCCGTCGGCGACCCCGGCCTCGGCGGCCGTGGCGGCCGACAGCCGGGCGACGGCGGCGTGCCGGGTCCCGGCGAGCGCCTCGTCACCGTCCTGGAGCCGGCCCCGGTCGAGGAGCAGCCGGTGGCCGGCGAGCACCGCCTCCCCGGCTGCGGGACGCGGGATCTGCCGCGTGGTCTCCTCCGGGCCCGTGGCGCGCGGCCCCTGCCAGGTGCCCAGCCGCCGCATCTCGGCGCGGATCGTCCGGACGTCCGGCAGTCCCAGGTGGACGTCGAGGGCGTCGGCGAGCATGTGGAGGACGCGGGCGTCGGCGGGGACGCTGCGGCGGGTGAGCTGGTCGGGTTTGATCGCGGCCTCGAACGGCCGGTGGCGTCCCTCCCAGTTGAGGAAGGAGCCGGCCTTCTCCACCACCGCGGCGACGGGGAAGACCACGTCGGCCCGCTCGGTGACCTCGGAGGGCCGCTGCTCCAGGCTGACCACGAAGCGCGCCTCGTCCAGCGCCCGGAGGGCCAGTTCCGGGTCGGGCAGGTCGGCGACCTCGACGCCGGCGACCACCAGCGCGGCGAGTTCGCCGTTCGCGGCGGCCTCGACGATCCGGCCGGTGTCGCGGCCGTGGCGGTGCGGCAGGTCGGCGACGCCCCAGACGGCGGCGGTCTCCTCGCGGGCGCGCGGGTCGTCGATGGGGCGTCCGCCGGGCAGCAGCGTCGGGATCGCCCCGGCCTCGACGGCGCCGCGCTCGCCGGCCCGGCGCGGGATCCACACCAGGCGGGCGCCGGTGGCGGTGGCGGCCCGGACGGCGGCGGTGAAACCGCCGGGCACGGCGGCCAGCCGCTCGCCGACGACGATCACCGAGCCCTCGGCGCGCAGCGCCTCGGCGGCCTTCTGTCCCTGCTCGTCGAGCCCCACGCCGCCGGCCAGCGCGTCCAGCCACTCGGTCTCGGTGTGGGGCGCGGCGGGCAGCAGGGTGCCGCCGGCCTTCACCAGGCCGCGGGTGGCGTGGGTGGCCAGGGCGTAGGTGCGCTGTCCGTGCTTGCGGTGCGCCTTGCGCAGCCGCAGGAAGACGCCGGGGGCCTCCTCCTCGGCCTCGATGCCGACCAGCAGGACGGTCGGGGCCTTCTCCAGCGCGGTGTGGGTGACGCCCGACCCGTCGACGTCCACTCCGCGTCCGGCGACGTGGGCGGCGAGGAAGTCGGCCTCCTCGGCGCTGTGGACGCGGGCTCGGAAGTCGACGTCGTTGGTGCCGAGGGCGACCCGCGCGAACTTGGCGTACGCGTAGGCGTCCTCCACCGTCAGCCGTCCGCCGGTGAGCACCCCGGCGCGGCCGCGGGCCGCCGACAGGCCGCGGGCTGCGGCCTCCAGGGCCTCGGGCCAGCTCGCGGGCCGCAGTTCGCCGGTGCCGGGGTCGCGCACCAGCGGGTGGGTGAGCCGGTCGCGCTGCTGGGCGTAGCGGAACGCGAAGCGGCCCTTGTCGCAGATCCACTCCTCGTTGACCGCGGGGTCGTCGGCGGCCAGCCGCCGCATGACCTTCCCGCGCCGGTGGTCGGTGCGGGTGGCGCAGCCCCCGGCGCAGTGCTCGCACACGCTCGGCGAGGAGACCAGGTCGAAGGGGCGGGAGCGGAACCGGTACGCCGCCGAGGTGAGCGCGCCCACCGGGCAGATCTGGATGGTGTTGCCGGAGAAGTACGACTGGAAGGGCTCGCCCTCTCCGGTGCCGACCTGCTGGAGCGCTCCCCGCTCCACCAGTTCGATCATCGGGTCGCCCGCGATCTGGTTGGAGAAGCGGGTGCAGCGGGCGCACAGCACGCAGCGCTCGCGGTCCAGCAGCACCTGGGTGGAGATCGGCACGGGCTTGTCGTAGGTCCGCTTGCGGCCCTCGAAGCGGCTCTCGGCCTGCCCGTGGGACATGGCCTGGTTCTGCAGCGGGCACTCGCCGCCCTTGTCGCAGACCGGGCAGTCCAGCGGGTGGTTGATGAGCAGCAGCTCCATCACGCCGCGCTGGGCCTTCTCGGCCACGGGCGAGGTGAGGTGCGTCCTGACGACCATCCCGTCGGTGCAGGTGATCGTGCAGGACGCCATGGGCTTGCGCTGGCCCTCGACCTCGACGATGCACTGGCGGCAGGCGCCGGCCGGGTCCAGCAGGGGGTGGTCGCAGAAACGGGGGATCTCGATCCCGAGCAGTTCGGCGGCGCGGATGACCAGGGTGCCCTTGGGCACGCTGATCTCGATGCCGTCGATCGTCAGCGAGACCGTGTCCTCTTTCTTCTCGGGCGGCCGGGCCTCGTCCCCGGAGGCCTTGGCGTCGGTGGTGACGGTCACGCGTTCACCTCCAGGTGTGCGGTGGTGTCGTCGGCCCACAGGGTCGACTTGGCCGGGTCGAAGGGGCAGCCGCGCCCGGTGACGTGCTGTTCGTACTCCTCGCGGAAGTGCTTCAGGGAGGAGAAGATCGGGCTGGCCGCGCCGTCGCCGAGGGCGCAGAAGGACTTGCCGTTGATGTTGTCGGCGATGTCGGCGATCTTGTCGAGGTCGGCCATGGACGCCTTGCCGGCCTCGATGTCGCGCATCAGCTGGACCAGCCAGTAGGTGCCCTCGCGGCAGGGGGTGCACTTGCCGCAGGACTCGTGGGCGTAGAACTCCGTCCAGCGGGTCACCGCGCGCACCACGCAGGTGGTCTCGTCGAAGCACTGGAGCGCCTTGGTGCCGAGCATCGAGCCGGCGGCGCCGACGCCCTCGTAGTCCAGCGGGACGTCGAGGTGCTCGGCGGTGAGCAGCGGGGTCGAGGAACCGCCCGGGGTCCAGAACTTCAGCCGGTGGCCGGGGCGCATGCCGCCGCTCATGTCGAGCAGCTGGCGCAGGGTGATGCCCAGCGGCGCCTCGTACTGGCCGGGGTTGGCGACGTGGCCGCTGAGCGAGTAGAGCGTGAAGCCCGGGGACTTCTCGCTGCCCATCGAGCGGAACCACTCCTTGCCCCGGTGGATGATCGCGGGAACCGAGGCGATGGATTCGACGTTGTTCACCACGGTGGGGCACGCGTACAGGCCCGCGACGGCCGGGAAGGGGGGACGGAGCCGGGGCTGGCCGCGCCGCCCCTCGAGGGAGTCGAGGAGAGCGGTCTCCTCGCCGCAGATGTACGCGCCCGCGCCCGCGTGCACGGTGAGCTCGACGTCCAGGCCCGAGCCGAGGATGTTCTTCCCGAGGTAGCCCGCCCGGTAGGCCTCGCGCACGGCCGCGTGGAGGCGCCGCAGCACGGGGACGACCTCGCCGCGCAGGTAGACGAAGGCGTGGTTGGAGCGGATCGCGTGGCAGGCGATCACGATGCCCTCGATGAGGGCGTGGGGGTTGGCGAAGAGGAGGGGGATGTCCTTGCAGGTGCCCGGCTCGGACTCGTCGGCGTTGACCACCAGGTAGTGGGGTTTGCCGTCGCCCTGCGGGATGAACTGCCACTTCATGCCCGTGGGGAAGCCCGCGCCGCCGCGGCCGCGCAGGCCGGACTCCTTGACGTAGGCGATGACGTCGTCGGGCTTCATGGCCAGCGCCTTGCGCAGGCCCTCGTAGCCCTCGTGCGCCCGGTAGGTCTCCAGCGTCCAGGACGTGGGGTCGTCCCAGAAGGCCGAGAGCACCGGTGACAGCAGCTTCTCCGGCGATTCGGCGGCCATCACTCACCCTCCTTCGTCACCGGTCCGGTCGGGTTGTCGGGGTCGGAGGCGGCGGTCTTCCGCGGGGCGTCGTGGGAGCTGGGGTGCGGGTCGGGCGCCTCGCCGGTGGGGGTGGTGGGCCGGCCGGCCGAGGCGGGCGCCTCCCCGCCGCGCGGCGGGACGACCTTCGGTCCCGGCGTCTCGCCCTTGGCGAGCCTCAGCCCGGCCAGCGAGGCGGGCCCGGCGCTGCCGCTCGCCTCCACGGCTCCGGGGCGCTCGTCGGGGAAGCCGGCGAGGATGCGCGCGGTCTCCTTGAAGGTGCACAGCGGGGCGCCGCGGGTGGGCCGCACCTCGCGTCCGGCGCGGAGGTCGTCGACGAGCCGCTTGGCGCTCTCGGGCGTCTGGTTGTCGAAGAACTCCCAGTTGACCATCACCACGGGCGCGTAGTCGCAGGCCGCGTTGCACTCGATGTGTTCGAGGGTGACCTTGCCGTCCCCGGTGGTCTCCTGGTTGCCGACGCCGAGGTGCTCCTGGAGCGCCTCGAAGATGGCGTCGCCGCCCATCACCGCGCACAGGGTGTTGGTGCACACCCCCACCTGGTAGTCGCCCGACGGCTTGCGCCGGTACATGGTGTAGAAGGTGGCGACCGCGTTGACCTCGGCCGTGGTCAGGCCGAGCATCTCGGCGCAGAAGCGCATTCCGGTGGGCGTGACGTGCCCCTCCTCGGACTGCACCAGGTGGAGCATCGGCAGCAGCGCGGAGCGGCTGCCGGGATAGCGGGCGATGATCTCCTTCGCGTCCGCCTCCAGCCGGGCGCGGACCTCGGCCGGGTAGTCGGGGGCGGGGAGCTGGGGCATCCCGAGCGATACCTCTGTCACCGGTCGACGCCTCCCATCACGGGGTCGATGGACGCGACGGCGACGATGACGTCGGCGACCTGGCCGCCCTCGCACATCGCCGCCATGGTCTGCAGGTTGGTGAAGGACGGGTCGCGGAAGTGGACCCGGTACGGCCGTGTCCCGCCGTCGCTGACCACGTGCACGCCCAGCTCGCCCTTGGCGGACTCCACGGCGGCGTACGCCTGGCCGGGCGGTACCCGGAAGCCCTCGGTCACCAGCTTGAAGTGGTGGATCAGGGCCTCCATCGAGGTGCCCATGATCTTCTTGATGTGGTCCAGGGAGTTGCCCAGCCCGTCCGGGCCGATCGCGAGCTGCGCGGGCCAGGCGATCTTCTTGTCGTCCACCATCACCGGGCCGGGCTCCGCCAGCCGGTCCAGGCACTGTTCGACGATCCTCAGCGACTGGTGCATCTCCTCCAGCCGGATCAGGAAGCGGCCGTAGGAGTCGCAGGTGTCGGCGGTGGCGACCTCGAAGTCGTAGGTCTCGTATCCGCAGTACGGCTGGGCCTTGCGCAGGTCGTGCGGGAGGCCGGTGGAGCGCAGGATGGGCCCGGTGGCGCCCAGCGCCATGCAGCCGGCCAGGTCCAGGTAGCCGATGTCCTTCAGGCGGGCCTGGAAGACGGGGTTGCCGGTGGCGAGCTTGTCGTACTCCGGCAGGTTCTTCCGCATCTTCTTGACGAACTCGCGGACCTGGTCGATCGCGCCGGCCGGGAGGTCCTGGACGAGGCCGCCGGGGCGGATGTAGGCGTGGTTCATCCGCAGGCCGGTGATCAGCTCGAAGAGGTCCAGGACCATCTCGCGGTCCCGGAAGCCGTAGATCATGATCGTGGTGGAGCCCAGTTCCATGCCGCCGGTGGCGATGGCCACCAGGTGGGAGGAGATCCGGTTGAGCTCCATCAGCATCACGCGGATGACGCTGGCCCGGTCCGGGACC
Organism: Streptomyces glaucosporus; assembly: GCF_039533345.1. Lineage (NCBI taxonomy): Bacteria > Bacillati > Actinomycetota > Actinomycetes > Kitasatosporales > Streptomycetaceae > Streptomyces > Streptomyces glaucosporus. The sequence goes on from NZ_BAAATJ010000023.1 coordinate 90,472, forward strand.
CGGTCCTCGATGCCCAGCAGCTTCTCCACCGCCAGGCAGTACGCCGTCTCGTTGAAGAACGGCGTCAGGTAGTCCATGCGCGTGACGAAGGTCGTGCCCTGCGTCCACGTCCGGTACTCGAGGTTCTTCTCGATGCCGGTGTGGAGGTAGCCGATGCCGCAGCGGGCCTCGGTGACCGTCTCGCCGTCGATCTCCAGGATGAGCCGGAGCACGCCGTGCGTGGACGGGTGCTGCGGCCCCATGTTGACGATGATCTTCTCGTCGTCGCCCCTGGCGGCCGCGGCGGCGATCTCGTCCCAGTCCCCGCCGGTGACGGTGTAGACGGTGCCCTCGGTGGTCTCGCGGGCACTGGCGGACGCGGTGGCGTGCGGGGTTGCGTGCGAGGTGCTCATCAGCTGTACGACCTCCGCTGGTCGGGAGCCGGGATCTGGGCGCCCTTGTACTCGACGGGGATGCCGCCGAGGGGGTAGTCCTTGCGCTGCGGGAAGCCCTGCCAGTCGTCGGGCATCATGATCCGCGTGAGCGCGGGGTGGCCGTCGAAGATCAGGCCGAAGAAGTCGTAGGTCTCGCGCTCGTGCCAGTCGTTGGTCGGGTACACCGAGACGATCGACGGGATGTGCGGGTCGCTGTCGGGCGCGGCGACCTCCAGCCGGATGAGCCGGTTGTGGGTGATCGAGCGCAGGTGGTAGACGGCGTGCAGTTCGCGTCCCTTGTCTCCGGGGAAGTGGACGCCGCTGACGCCGGTGCACATCTCGAACCGCAGCGCGGGGTCGTCGCGGAGGATGCGGGCCACGGCCGGGAGGTGCTCGCGGGCGATGTGGAAGGTGATCTCGCCGCGGTCCACGACCGTCTTCTCGATCACGTTCCCGGGCACCAGCCCCTCTTCCTCGAGCGCGCCCTCCAGCTCGTCGGCCACCTCGTCGAACCAGCCGCCGTAGGGGCGGCTCGACGCGCCCGGCAGCCGCACGGTGCGCACCAGTCCGCCGTAGCCGGAGGTGTCGCCGCCCTCCTTGGCGCCGAACATGCCCCGGCGGACGTCGATCACCTCGCCGGAGTCCTCGCGCGGCGCGGGGACGGCGCCGTTGCCGCCTGTCTGTCCGTCGCTCATCGGAGCAGCCCCTTCATCTCGATCGTCGGAAGCGCCTTCAGCGCCGCCTCCTCCGCCTCGCGCGCGGCCTGCTCGCGGTTGACCCCGAGCTTCTCCTCCTGGATCTTCCGGTGGAGCTTGAGGATCGCGTCCAGCAGCATCTCGGGGCGCGGGGGGCAGCCGGGCAGGTAGATGTCGACGGGCACGATGTGGTCGACGCCCTGCACGATCGCGTAGTTGTTGAACATCCCGCCGGAGGAGGCGCAGACGCCCATGGAGATGACCCACTTGGGGTTCGGCATCTGGTCGTAGACCTGCCTCAGCACGGGCGCCATCTTCTGGCTGACCCGCCCGGCCACGATCATCAGGTCGGCCTGGCGGGGGGAGCCGCGGAAGACCTCCATGCCGAAGCGTGCGAGGTCGTAGCGGCCGGCTCCGGTGGTCATCATCTCGATGGCGCAGCAGGCGAGACCGAACGTGGCCGGGAAGACCGAGGACTTGCGGACCCAGCCCGCTGCCTTCTCGACGGTGGTCAGCAGGAAGCCGCTCGGCAGTTTCTCTTCGATACCCATGTGTACGCCCCTAGTCCCATTCCAGGCCGCCGCGCCGCCAGACGTAGGCGTAGGCGACGAAGACGGTGAGCACGAAGAGCAGCATCTCCACGAGCCCGAACAGCCCCAGGGCGTCGAAGGTGACGGCCCAGGGGTAGAGGAAGACGATCTCGATGTCGAAGACGATGAAGAGCATCGCCGTCAGGTAGTACTTGATCGGAAAGCGCCCGCCGCCCGCGGCATGCGGGGTGGGCTCGATGCCGCACTCGTACGCCTCGAGCTTGGCCCTGTTGTAGCGCTTGGGGCCGACGATCGAGGCCATCACCACGGAGAAGACCGCGAAGCCTGCCCCGAGGGCTCCCAGTACGAGGATGGGCGTGTAGACGTTCACCGCTCCTCGCTCCTTCCAGTCGACGACGCTGTCGGCGGGCCGCTGCGGGCCGTTTCCGGACCGGTGTGCCGTTCGCGAAGATCGCGCACATGTGAGGCAGTTCACAAGCCCGATTCGACTGCATCCTATGCCCGTCACTCTGTGATCTGCGACACGGGGTGCGGCAACGACTTTGTGATCTTCACCACCTGACGAAGGATCATGAAGGCGGATGGAGGGCGATCTTCACACGCGAAGCGGCCAGCCGATCACCACACGTGACATTCCACCGCGTCGTCGCTGGTCGGAGGCGTTCTGCAATATCAAATGGTGACCACTACACGCAAATTTGCGCTGGACGCGTTCACTTGTTAAAGGCGCACTCCGCTCCGGGGCACCCGCCGGAATCGCCCCCGGCGGGCCGCCGGACGCCTCTGCGGACGCCCCCGCCGGGCCGCCGGGCCCGGCGAGATCGTGAAACCGTGCTCAACCTGTGACCTTCGCCACGGCGACCGCCTCCGCGGAACCGCGGCTTTGCACCGGGAGGACCCCGCGTGCTAGCTCCGGAGAGCGAAATGGATCAATCGGACAATGTCATGGTCACAGCCCTCTAGCGGGGCAATGATCGGCTTCCGGAAGAGGCCGCAGGAGTGCGTGGCAAGACCTCAACCGGACGCGTACACGGCGAGTGTGGCGCAACACACCTTTGTTGAACGGAACCCGCGGCGACTGGTAGCCGTGGTGTCATGTCCCAGACCGCCCACATACGCAGCCACCGGAAACCCCGCCGTGCGAGCAGGAACCCCCTGCTGCGGACGGGCGTTGCCGGTGGCGTCCTCAGCACCCTCGCGGTGACCGCCGCGGCGGCTCCCTCCTCCGCCCAGGAGAAGCAGCCGGCCGCCGACACCGTGGAGATGCCCACGATCACCTCCGACCTGGCGGCCGGAACCCAGCAGGCCGTCGACGCGACGCAGGCGATCGCGGTCCGGTACGAGGCGGAGGCCGCGCGCACCCAGGCCGCCGAGAAGGCCATCGACCAGGCCGCCGAGCGCGCCAAGGCCGAGAAGGAGGCGAAGCGGAAGGCCGCGGAGGCCGCCGCACGGGAACGCGCCGAGCGCGCCGCCCGGGAACGCGCCACCCGCGACGCCCAGCGCACCACCCTCACCACCACCGCCACCGCGGAGACCCCCGCCCCGACCGGCGGCGGCAACGTGGCGACCCTCATCGGCTTCCTCCGCGCGCAGGTCGGCAAGTCCTACGTCATGGGCGCCACCGGCCCCAGCGCCTACGACTGCTCGGGCCTCACCCAGGCCGCCTTCCGGCAGATCGGCATCAGCCTGCCCCGGACCTCCCAGAGCCAGTCCACGGCGGGCACCCAGGTCTCCCTGAGCAACCTCCAGCCCGGCGACATCCTCTACTGGGGCGGCGCGGGCAGCGCCTACCACGTCGGCGTCTACATCGGGAACGGCCGCTTCGTCGGCGCCCAGAACCCCTCCACCGGCGTCGTCGAGCGGTCCCTCGACTACGACCCGCCGACCGGCGCGGTCCGCGTCCTCTGATCACCCGGCCACCGCCGGGCCGTCGTCCCCTCCCCCCGGCGGGAGGGGACGACGGCCCGGCACAGGTGCGTCCCGCGGCACGTCCACACCACGGAACTCCCTGGTGAGCGGGTGTCCGGATAGCGGAGACTGCTCCCCATGACGACATCCGCGCGGCCTCGTGCCGACCTCCCCGCTCCTCCCCTCCCCCTCCTGCCACCCGGCACCGCCCGCCCCGGCGCGCCGATACCCCCCGCCGGCCGGGTGCCGGACGCGTACGGCCGCGGCAGGAGCGTTCGGACCGGTGCATGACCTGACCCTCACCACGGCGGTGCTGCTGTGCGTCGCCGCCGCGCTGGCGGGCTGGGTGGACGCGGTGGTCGGCGGCGGCGGGCTGCTCCAGGTGCCCGCGCTGCTGATCGCCTTCCCGCAGCTCGCCCCCGTGTACGCGCTCGGCACCAACAAGGCCGTCAGCGTCGTCGGCACCTCGGCGGCGGCGGTGACGTACGCCCGCAAGGCGCCCGTCGACGTGCGGCTCGCCGCCCGGCTCGGCGGGGTGGCGGCCCTGGCGGCGGTCGGCGGCGCCTTCTTCGCGGCCGGGGTGGACAGCGCCGTCCTGCGCCCCCTGATCATGGTGCTGCTGCTGGCGGTGGCGGCCTTCGTCGTCCTGCGGCCCCAGTTCGGGCAGAAGCCGGGCGGCGGCGCGGTCACCCGGCGACGGGTGGTCACGGCGATCGTGGTCGTCGGCGCCGGCATCGGCTTCTACGACGGGCTGCTCGGCCCGGGCACCGGGACCTTCCTGGTGATAGGCCTGGTCGCCCTGCTCTCGATGGACATGGTGACGGCGTCGGCGACCGCCAAGGTCGTCAACGTCGGCACGAACCTGGGCGCGCTCGCGATGTTCGCCTGGCAGGGGACGGTGCTGTGGGCCCTCGCGCCGTTCATGGCGCTGTTCAACCTGGCGGGCGGCACCCTGGGCGCCCGCATGGCCCTCAAGCGCGGCAGCGGCTTCGTGCGGATCGTGATGCTCGTCGTCGTGGTCGCGCTCGTCGGCAAGCTCGCGCACGACCAGTGGGGCGGCTGACCCGCCCCTCCCCCGGCTCCCGGGCCGGTGCGCGGCGCGCACCGGCCCGGGACCGGTTCAGGCCCTCGGGGCCACCTTCGTCAGCCCGTTGATGATGCGGTCCATCGCGTCGCCGCCCGTCGGGTCCGTCAGGTTGGCCAGCAGCTTCAGCGTGAAACGCATCAGCAGCGGATGCGTCAGACCGCGCTCGGCGGCCAGCTTCATGATCTTCGGGTTGCCGATCAGCTTCACGAACGCCCGGCCCAGCGTGTAGTAGCCGCCGTAGGTGTCCTTGAGGATCCGCGGGTAGCGGCGCAGCACCAGCTCCCGCTGCGCCGGGGTCTGCCGGGCGTGCGCCTGGACGACGACGTCGGCCGCGATCTGCCCGGACTCCATGGCGTACGCGATGCCCTCGCCGTTGAACGGGTTGACCATGCCGCCCGCGTCGCCGACCAGCAGCAGGCCCCGCGTGTAGTGCGGCTGCCGGTTGAACGCCATCGGCAGGGCCGCGCCGCGGATCGGACCCGTCATGTTCTCCGGGGTGTAGCCCCACTCCTCGGGCATCGAGGCGCACCACGCCTTGAGGATCTCGCGCCAGTCCAGCTCCTTGAACGACGACGAGGTGTTGAGCACGCCCAGTCCGACGTTGGAGGTGCCGTCGCCCATCCCGAAGATCCAGCCGTAGCCGGGCAGCAGCCGGTCCTCCGGGCCGCGCCGGTCCCACAGCTCCAGCCAGGACTCCAGGTAGTCGTCGTCGTGCCGGGGCGAGGTGAAGTACGTCCGCACGGCCACGCCCATCGGCCGGTCGTCGCGCCGGTGCAGGCCCATCGCCACCGACAGCCTCGTGGAGTTGCCGTCGGCCGCGATCACCAGCGGCGCGTGGAAGGAGACCGGCTTCTTCTCCTCGCCGAGCTTCGCCTCGACGCCGGTGATCCGCCCCGTCCGCTCGTCGATGATCGGGGCGCCGACGTTGCACCGCTCGTACAGCCGCGCCCCGGCCTTCTCGGCCTGCCGGGCCAGCTGCTCGTCGAAGTCGTCGCGCTTGCGGACCAGTCCGTAGTCCGGGAAGCTCGCCAGCTCCGGCCAGTCGAGCTGGAGGCGGGTGCCGCCGGCGATGATCCGCAGGCCCTTGTTCCGCAGCCAGCCCGCCTCCTCGGAGACGTCGATGCCCATCGCGACGAGCTGCTTGACCGCGCGCGGCGTCAGTCCGTCGCCGCAGACCTTCTCCCGGGGGAAGGCCGTCTTCTCCAGCAGCAGGACGTCCAGCCCGGAGCGGGCCAGGTGGTAGGCGGTGGTGGATCCGGCGGGACCGGCCCCGACCACGATCACGTCGGCGCTGTGCTCGGAGACTGCCTTCGCGGAGGATTTCGAGGGGGACTTCGAGGAGGACTCGGCCACGACGGACTCCCGCGGGTCTCGGTGTTCAACGTGCCGGTCGCGCCGGGCACTGGACGTGTGCAGTCTAGGGGGACCGTCCGACCGCCCGTCCGGAAGGGACGCCCCCGCCGTCCGCCCCTCCCGGCCCGTCAGGAACCGCCCCTACGCGGCGAATCCCCGGTGGAGGGCGACGATCCCGCCCGTCAGGTTCCGCCAGGCCACCCTCGTCCAGCCCGCGTCCTGGAGCCGGCGGGCCAGGGCGGGCTGGTCCGGCCAGGCGCGGATGGACTCGGCGAGGTAGACGTACGCGTCCGGGTTGCTGGACACCGCGGTCGCCAGCGGCGGCAGGGCCCGCATCAGGTACTCGGTGTAGACGGTGCGGAACGGCGCCCAGGTGGGGTGGCTGAACTCGCAGATCACCACCCGCCCGCCGGGCTTGGTCACCCGCAGCATCTCGCGCAGCGCCGCGTCGGTGTCGTGGACGTTCCGCAGCCCGAAGGAGATGGTGACGGCGTCGAAGACGTCGTCCGCGAACGGCAGCCGCGTCGCGTCGCCGGCCGTGAACGGCATCCACGGCTCGCGCTTCTTCCCCTCGCGCAGCATCCCGAGGGAGAAGTCGCACGGCACGGTGTACGCCCCGGCGCTCGCGAACGGCACCGACGACGTCCCCGTCCCGGCCGCCAGGTCGAGCACCCGCTCCCCCGGCCTCGCGTCCACGGCCCGGGTGACCGCCCGCCGCCACACCCGGTCCTGGCCGAGGGAGAGCACGTCGTTGGTGAGGTCGTACCGGGCCGCCACCTTGTCGAACATCGCGGCGACTTCACGGGGCTGCTTGTCCAGGGATGCGCGCGTCACGCGGCCATTGTGGCAGGGACGGCCTCCGCCCCTTTGGGCCGCCCCGGCGGGGGACGCCGGGGACGACCGCGGCCCGCGTTCCGTGAGCGACCGCCGCGTCCGGCCCGCGCCGGGCCCCGCGGTGTTCACCGCGGCGCGAGGCGGCACCTCCCGGCCCGGTGGCCGCGCGCCCCACCGGTGGCTCGAAAGAGACGGTGCACCACACCTCCTGCGTCAACTCTTTGGTCTCCGGACGCCGGACCGGTTACACAGAGAGTCCGGAAGTGTCGGCGCTGTGATCACAGGGGGAGCCGTGTCGTTCGACGAGGAGTGGGCCCAACTCGTGGCCAAGGCCACGCAGGAGCGGGAGACCCGCATGAGCCTCAACGGGCACGGCGGGGGTGGTTCCGGAAAGAAGCTCCGTGTCACCCCCGGCGAACTCACCGAGCGCGCCGGCAGAACCGACGCCATCCGAGGCGACTTCGCCAAGGCGGACAACGCCGCGATGAAGGAGACGGAACAGATCGCCGACGGGTTGAAGGGCTTCAAGTCCGCCGCCGCGTTCGCCACCTTTCAGGAGCGCTGGCGCGAACAGATGAAGTACCTCCAGAACTTGCTGGACAACGGTGTCGCAAAGCCGCTGCGCTCGGCGGCCAGTGAACTCCAACGCGAGGACAGCGACCAGGCCAAGGTGATCGACGGGCTGAAGCAGGACGAGAAGGACGAGAAGAAGTGACACTGAGCTACGACGCCGTCAAGGACGCCGACCTCTCGCCGCTGTCCGAGGCGGTCGCCAAGTGGAAGAACCTCCCGGGCCAGTTCGACACCATCTCCACTTCCTTCAAGTCCGAGGTGTCCAAGTCCCTGCGCAACTCCGACTGGGAGGGGGAAGCGGCGGAGGCGGCCTTCAAGAAGTTCGATCAGGTCGAGAAGCAGATGGACAACGCCTCGGAGGAGGCCAAGGACGTCCATCGGCTGCTCGACAGCGCACTGGAAAGCTTCCGTTCCGCCCAGAAACGGATCCGCGACGTCGCCGCGGAGGTCGCCGAGGACCGGAACCTGAAGCTCTCCCCCGCCGGGCTGGTGTACCTCGACCCGGATGACAAGAAGGAGCCGAATCGGCTCGCCGTCCTCAAACAGTCCTACGAGGACGTGATCCGGGGCTACAACGACCGGATCAAGACCGCCCTCGCCGACGCCACCGAGGCCGACACCGCACTGCACTGGGCACTGTCCCAGGACCCCAACGGGCGCTCCCCCGGCTTCCATCCGGACATGTTCAACAGCATCGGGGACGCCCAGAAGGGACGTCGCGAGGCCCGCAAGGACGCCGACGCTCTCGTCGAACTCGCCTCGCTCGGACGGGACATGACCGACGAGCAGCTCGTGCAGTTCAACCGGCTGCTCAGGAAGCACGAGGGCGACCCCTACTTCGCCGAGCGATTCGCCACCAAGGTCGGCCCTGAAGGGGTCCTGCGGTTCTGGCAGAGCGTCGCCGATCAACGGCAACACTCCGACGACGAGGCCAGGAAGACCCTGGCGAAGATCCAGAAGTCCCTCTCCCACACACTCGCCGCCGCCACCCACTCGCAGAGCGACGCCATGCGGGAGTGGAAGAAGGAGATGGTCAAGCTCGGTGACGAGCGCATCTACTTCACTCACTCGGGCGCAGCGGCGATGACCCCGAGCCAAGGGTCTTACGGCTTCTCAATCATGAGCAGCCTGATGCGGCACGGCGAATTCGAGACCGAGTTCCTGAAGGACTACGGAACCGAACTCTACTACTTCGAGAAAGAACACGAAGGAGATCTCAAAGAACTCTGGTATCTCGGTGAACACAAAGCACGCCTCAGCTTTGGTTCCGACTCGGGGAACGATCCCATGGCCGGCTACATGGAGGCCCTGGGACACAATCCAGAGGCCGCCAAGGTGATGTTCGAATCTGTGCCATGGGCAATAGAACCCAGCCCTGAAGGTAACCTCAGCCCTTTTCTCGACTATTTGATGCGCGAACGTGATTGGATCCAGGACTCAACCACCGGCGAAAAGCCAAACAAAGGGTACGGTTACGAAGAACTGGGGCATGCTCTGGAGGCTGCTGCTCTCGGCGTTCCCTATGACCGCCCTGATCTCGGCCTGAACCGTGATGACGCGACAGCGAACGTCATGAGCCAAGTTGTCACTGTGGTCAGCGACGATGTGGACTACGCCGCTGACCGGCCTGGTATCGGAAGCAGTCTGGCAAGGATGGGGGCCGGCTACATGGATGACCTGGCCTGGGCTGTATCGGACTTCGGGAGCGCCGAGTACAACGAGAACACTCGGGGAGCAGCTTTCCGACACAAGGAGGGTCCCGGCCACTTCGATGTCGACGCAGATGTAGCAGCAAAATTCCTCGCTTCGGTGGGAAGACAAGAAGGAAGCTACGAGATTCTCGCGGCGGCTCAGCAAGAATACACCGCATCCCTGATGAGAGTACATCCCGAACCAGACAGCGAAGCAAAGATCATCGTTGAAACAGGAGCCAAATTCAACGGAATTATTGATGGCGCACGGTCTCTCGACATTCAGAATGAATACAACGAAGAAAAGGAGGAGAAAGAGCGCAAGTTGACTGAAGCGGCAGAGTGGGAAAAATTTGCATTGGGTCAGGGGATTGGAATCGGCGTAGGCATCCTGACTCTACCCTTTGGAGGGGGAGCTGCCACCCTGGCGACTTTCGCGGTTCCTGCAGTCATTGAAGGAGTGGCAAGTGCCACAGAAACGCAGTACGAGATTTCCCTCAACCGGCAATTGGAAGAGCGAATGAAGGAGTTCGAGAAGGAGAACGACATCGACCCAACCGAGTTCTACAACCGCGGAAAGATCAGGTCCGTGGACCCGCTTGACGCTTTTGTCAATGCCCACGGGATTCCAGAGGATGACCCTTGGCTGAATAATCTGAACCTCGAGAGCCTGTACGACAGCGGACGCAACGACATCGCCCCGCTATTCGAGTGAAGAGGATCAATACCCTGAGCAGGAAATAAAACTCCAGAAAGAAAGCCACAATAACATATCCGCGATCCTGACACGAAATCGACATCCGGCACCTTGGGAACTGAAAACTTTTCCATGAAAATAAACAAGCCATCCATAAATTCCGTCCTGCTTGCCGGGCTCGCCATACTGACTGCATCTGCCTGCTTCAACAATACCGAAGGTGAAAAAATTGCTGCGGAATCGGTATGTGGAGGACTTTCGAAAGTGGCCGCTTCTGCCGTCGAAAAAGTGACGGCGTCAAAATCATTCAAAAAAGAATCCAGTGCAGACTTGAAGGCATTCGCCGCCCAGGCATCAAGCACACTGAGAGGGGCCGGAAAAGAAGAATCCCAGGTGTTCTGTCGAATCAATCCCGCGGAAGGAGACGATCCTCCGACTCCACGAATCTCTTTCGAGCCCTACGACCGAAAGGAGGTTCCTCCCGATAGGAAAACAAAAGTGGTCGGCGAGATGTATTTTCCATTCTCTCTGCAAGCGCTGTCAACATACACTTACGCCGATATCTACTTTGAGTGCCGTCCGCTTGGAACCAGAGAGGAAGGGAAAGCTCCCCCCGTGATACACGGAAGATTCTCCTACGGCCACCGGCTTGTCGGAGGCAAGGGCGGTCTGGACTCGATCACATTGAACATGGACATCCTCCAGCACGTGGCGCGCAATGTCGCCGGACACCTGGGGTGCGAGAACCACGGGGACATACCAAAGCGCGACAAGCCCTGGTGAGGTCAAGCCCGGCGGTGGAGCAGGCGGCCGGCGAGGACCGTGGCCAGGCAGAGGCCGTCGGTCTCGTCGTGGACGGCGAAGTCCGCGCGGGCGCCCGGA
>NZ_BAAATJ010000024.1:0-100319 GCF_039533345.1 Streptomyces glaucosporus
GGGGGGGGGGGGAGGGAGGGGCCCCGCCATGGGCACGGACATCAACGGCTTCGTCGAATGCCGCTGCGACCACCGGCTCGACGACGACGGCGAACCGTTCTGGCACGCCGTCGCCGACCTGGAGCACCTTTTGCGCGACCACCAGGACCACGACGCCTTCAGGTGCCTGTTCGGGGTCCGCGGGCGCGGCCCCGGCGAACCGCCGGCCGAGCGCCGGGGTCTTCCCGGGGACGTGTCGGACCGGACGCGCGCCGAGTACGGGGAGCTCGGCGGGCACAGCGCCTCCTGGATCACCTGGGCCGAACTGGAGGCGGTCGACTGGGACGGGCCCCTGCCCGCCCCGGACCCGCACGTCCACGTGTACCGGCGCACGCCCGGCGGGGAGTGGGAGCGGGCGGGGCGGGGAAGCGAGGGCACCCGGTTCGCCGAGGTCGCGGGGCTCGACGCCCGTGCCGCCCTCCTCCCCGGCCTCTCCTTCCCGGTGGGCACCGAGTGGCGGGACGGCGACCTGCTGTTCCGGGTGGAGCCGCTGACGCGCCGGCTGCTGGTGCGGGAGGAGAACTGGGGGACGGCCTGGGCGGTCATGCGGTCCCTGGCGGAACGGCACGGGGGCGATCTGGTCCGGCTCGTGGTCTGGTTCACCTGAGGGCCGCTCCGGCCCCGCCCCCGGCGCCCCGCCCCGGTCAGGTGGTGTAGTCGGCGTTGACGCGGACGTAGCCGGCGGACAGGTCGCAGCCGTAGACCGTGGCCTCGGCGCCTCCGATGCCGAGGGTGACGCCGATGTCCACCTCGTCCTGCCGCATCACGGCGGCGAGCCTGCCGAGCGTGCCGTCCCCGGGCTCCTCGGGGTAGACCTCGATGTCGCCGAACCGGACGGTGACCCTCTCCGGGACGATGTCGGTGTCGTCGGTGTTCTTGCCGACGGCCATCAGCACCCGGCCCCAGTTGGGGTCGGCGCCGTGCACGGCCGTCTTGACCAGGGGCGAGTTCACCACGCTCTTGGCGACGCGCAGCGCCTGCCCGCGGTCGCGGGCCCCGCCGACCGTGACGCGCAGGAGCTTGGTGGCGCCCTCGCCGTCGCGGGCGAGCTGCAGGGTGAGGTCCAGGCACAGGTCGGCGAGGACGGCGGAGAACTCCGCCGGGTCGACCGGGCCCGCCGCGCCGTTGGCGATGACCGCCACGGTGTCGGAGGTGGAGGTGTCGGTGTCGACGCTCAGGCAGTTGAACGTCCGGTCCACCGCGCCGCGCAGGGCGCCGTCCAGGTCGTCCGGGGACACCTCGGCGTCGGTGAAGACGTAGGCGAGCATCGTCGCCATGTCCGGCTCCAGCATGCCGACGCCCTTGGCGACCGCGGTGACGCGTGCCGGCCCGACCGTCCGCACGGCCGTCTTCGGACGGGTGTCGGTGGTCATCATCGCCCGCGCCACGTCCGGCGGCGCGGCCTCGAACGCCGCGAGGCCGCGCCCCTCCAGGGAGTCGAAGTGCGCGCGGATGGCGTCCATCGGCAGCGGGCGCCCGATGACGCCGGTGGAGCCGATGAGCACCTGCTCCGCGGGCACGCCCGTGACCGCGGCGACCCGGCGGACGACCTCGGCGGCGTTCTCCTGTCCCCGGCGCCCGGTGGCGACGTTGGCGTTCTGCGCCAGCGTCACCACGGCGCGCAGGTTCCGTCCGGCGGCGTGCGCGCGGCCGAGGAGCACGGCCGGCCCGGCGAAGCGGCTCCGGGTGAACACCGCGGCGCTGGCCGACGGCCGGTCGGAGACGACGATCGACACGTCGTCGCCCTGCTCGCGCAGACCGCCGTGTCCGGTGTACGCCCGGAAACCGGCCGGCCACGCCGGGGCCGGGGAGTCCTCAGAACCTGAATGAGTATGCGTCATGAGACATATATTTGCGGCAGAAGTGCGGCCCGTCCAGTGATTTCCCGTCCGGTGATCCCCGGCACGCGCCGGACGGCGGAGGCGGACGCGGAGCCGGTGGTACGGCGGGGCAGGGCCGCTCCTACCCGTCGAGCACCGCCGTGTTCTGGCAGGCGGTCAGGAGCCACCGCCCGTCCTCCTTGGCCATGACGTAGAGCGGACTGCCCTCGGCCTCCCCCTCGGCCGGCTCGCCCTCGGGCGTCAGGTACCGCTGGCGGACTTTGACGGCGGCCACGTCCGGCCGGACGAACAGCACGTGCTCCACCTCGTAGACGGGGACCAGGCCCTTCATCGCGCCCGGGAGCACGCGCCGGGTGAACGCCGCGATCTCGTCCCGGCCGAAGAGGCGCCTGCCGTGGGCGGTCGTCCAGACCGCGTCGTGCCGGAACAGGGCGGTGAACTCGTCGACGAGTTCGTTCCGCTGGGCGTGCTGGACGGCGGCGACCACCTGCCGGACGGCCTGGATCTCGGCGTCGGTGTCGGTGTCTGTCGCGGTGCCGGTGTCGGTCTCGTGGGTCCGTCGGCGGACGGTCTCCGTATCCATGGGAACAGCCTGTTGCCTCAAGCGCCCTTGAGGTCAACCCCCGCGTCCCGGGCCGGTTCGATGTTGTGGTTGAGGTGGAAGACGTTCCCGGGGTCGTACCGGGCCTTCACCTCCGCCAGCCGCCGGTGGTTGTCGGCGCCGAAGCCGGCGACGAGGCGGTCCTCGCCCTCGTGGCCGATGAAGTTGAGGTACACCGCCCCGGTGGACCACGGCTCGACGTCGGCGCGGACCTGATGGGCCCACCGCCTGCCGCGCTCGTCGTCGGCCGGGTCCTCCCACAGCCCGAAGGGGTGGACCACCCACGGCGCCCGGCGCCACGGAACCGGGTACTCCGCCGGCCCCCGCGCCACCGCGCCGCCCTGGGGGAACAGCACGTGCTGGGACGGGGAGGGCACGATCAGGTCGGCGGCGCGGGCGCAGAAGACGTCCACGGCCGGGTCCGGGAAGGAGGCGAGGTACTCGGCGGACCAGTAGTTGCGGTAACCGGGCGGGTCGTCGAGCATGCACTGCAAGTCGGCGTAGGAGCACTCCGTGGCCAGCTCGGCGTCGGGAGCGAGGTTGAACAGGGGCTCGGCCACGTCCCGCGTCTCCTGCATCCCGCCCGCGTAGACGACCAGGACCTGGCAGGCGAGCTTCCCGGCCATGTCCTCGGGGACGAACTCCTCGGGCGGCGCGGTGAGGTAGAAGAACCCGCCGCCGACCCCGTCCGGGGCGGCCTCCAGGAAGTCGCGGTAGGCGCGCGCCACCTCGGGGCCCGCGTCGGGCCGCCACAGCAGCATGGCCGCGGTCACGAGGGGGAGGGGGTGCAGCCGGAGGGTGAACGAGGTGGCCACGCCGAAGTTGCCGCCACCGCCGTGGAGGGCCCAGAACAGCTCGGGGTTCTCGTCCTCGCTCGCACGGACGGTGTCGCCGGCCGCGGTCACCAGATCCACCGAGAGCAGATTGTCGCAGGCCAGGCCGAACTTGCGGTCCAGCCACCCCGCCCCGCCGCCGAGCACGAACCCGCCGACGCCGGTGGTGGACACCCGGCCGCCGGTCGTCGCCAGACCGTAGGGCTCGGTGGCCCGGTCCAGGTGGCTCATGGTGGCGCCGCCGCCGACCCGCGCCGTCCGGGCCTGCGGGTCGACCGTGACCGCGTGCATCCGCCGCAGGTCGACGACCAGGCCGCCGTCGCTGAGGGCCGTGCCCGCGACGCCGTGCCCGCCGCCCCGGACGGCGATCTCCAGCCCGTTCTCCCGTCCGAAGCGGATCGCCTCGGCGACGTCCCGCACGGTCCCGCACTGGGCGATGACGGCCGGGCGCCGGTCGATCATCGCGTTGAAGAGGGTGCGGGCCTCGTCGTAGGCCGGGTCGCCGGGTGCGACGGCGGTGCCCGCGAAGCCGGCGCGGAAACCGGCGAGAGCCGTGTCGCCCAGAGTCCGGGATGCCATGTCGCCCCCCTCCGGGGCATCGGTCGTACCTGCTTCCCACCGTAGTCCCGGGCCCGGGGCCCCGCACGCCGGCGGGCCGGACGGGGACCCCGGGGCGGACGCCTCCGGCCGGTGCGGGGGAGGGGCCGCGGACCGGCGGGCGGCCGGACGGTCGTACCCCGCCATCGACCGATCGGCTGATGCGTCTTCGAGCGTGACGGCCGATGCCGCGCGCCCCCGGCTCCCGGGATCCTCGACGCATGCCAGTCATCGAAGTGAACGGCCTCACCAAGACCTACGGGGACAGGACCGTCGTCGACGGGGTCTCCTTCTCCGTCGAGGAGGGCGAGATCTTCGGGATCCTCGGCCCCAACGGCGCCGGCAAGACCACCACCGTCGAGTGCGTCGAGGGACTCAGGACCCCGGACGCCGGGACCGTCCGGGTCGCCGGACTCGACCCCGTCGCCGACCACGGCCGCGTCACCCTCCTCCTGGGGGCGCAGCTCCAGGAGAGCGAACTCCAGGCGAAGATCACCGTCCGGGAGGCGCTGGAGCTCTACAGCGCCTTCCACCCCCGC
The DNA here is from genome assembly GCF_039533345.1 of Streptomyces glaucosporus. Lineage (NCBI taxonomy): Bacteria > Bacillati > Actinomycetota > Actinomycetes > Kitasatosporales > Streptomycetaceae > Streptomyces > Streptomyces glaucosporus. Next base: position 4,451 of record NZ_BAAATJ010000024.1, read on the forward strand.
CCCGCCGACTGGCGTCCGCTCGCCGAGCGGCTCGGGCTCACCGAGCGGCTCGGCACCCGCTTCGCCAAGCTGAGCGGCGGCCAGAAGCAGCGCCTGTTCATCGCGCTCGCCCTCGTCGGCGACCCCCGGGTCGTCGTGCTCGACGAACTCACCACCGGACTCGACCCGCGCGCCCGCCGCGACACCTGGCAGCTGATCGAGGACGTACGGGACTCCGGCGTCACCGTCCTGCTCGTCACGCACTTCATGGAAGAGGCGCAGCGCCTCTGCGACCGGATCGCGGTCGTCGACAGGGGGCGCGTCACCGCCCTGGACACCCCGGCCGGGCTCATCGGCCGCGCCGCCGCCTCGACCGCCGTCTCCTTCACCCCCTCGCGTCCGCTCGACGACGGCGAACTCGCGGCGCTTCCCGGCGTGGGCTCCGTGGCCCGCAAGGGCGGCCGCGTCCAGCTCACCGGCACCGACGAGACCGTCGACGAGCTGCTGTCGCTGCTCGCCCGGCGCCGCGTCGTCGCCGGCGGACTCCGCGTCGTGGACGCCACGCTGGACGACGCCTTCCTCGACCTCACCGCGCCCACCGCCGACACCACCGACACCACCGACACCGCCGACACCGCCGACCGGAAGGAGGCCTGAGATGGCCGGCACGACCGCGCCCGCGGCCCCCGGGGCCTCCCTCGCCGTCCTGAAGTCCGAGACCCGGCTCTTCCTCCGGGAACCGGGCAGCCTCTTCTGGATCATCGCCTTCCCGCCCCTCCTGCTGACCGTGCTCGGCCTGGTCCCGGCCTTCCGGGAGCCGTCGGAGGACCTCGGCGGACTGAGGGTGATCGACCTGTACGTCCCCGTAGCCGTGCTGCTGTCCGCGATCGTGGCGGGCGTGCAGGTACTGCCGAACACCCTCACCGGCTACCGCGAACGCGGCATCCTGCGCCGGCTGTCCACCACGCCGGTGCGCCCGGGGGCGCTGCTGGCGGCGCAGATCGCGCTGCACGGAGCAGCGGCGCTGATCTCCGTCGTGATCGCCCTCGCCGTCGGCCGGCTCGCCTTCGGCGTCGCGCTTCCGGAGCAGCCCGCCGGCCACCTGCTCACGGTCGTCCTCACCGTGTCGGCCGGGCTCGCCCTCGGCGCCGCCGTCTCCGCCCTCTCCCGCACGGTGAAGACCGCGCAGACGATCGGCACGGTCGCCTTCTTCCCCGCGATGTTCACCGCCGGCGTCTGGGCCCCCGTGCAGACCATGCCCGACCTGCTGCGGCGCATCGTCGAACTGTCGCCCTTCGGAGCCGCCTCCCGGGCGCTGGACCAGGCCGCCGCGGGCGACTGGCCGGCCTGGTCGCACCTGGGCGTGCCCGCGCTGTGGGCGGTCCTGCTGACCGGCGTCGCGGTCCGCTGGTTCAGATGGGAGTGAACCGGGAGTGACCGGGGAGCGGTGTACGGCATGCTGTCCGCCATGACGACCGATCAGCTCCCGGCGCCGGCCCCGAACCCCGCCGAAGGGTGGAAGATGTTCTTCCGCTGGGGCCCCTACGGGCTGCTGGCCCTCGGCACCGCGATGGCCGCGGCCACCGCGGGCCACATGATGACGGCCGCCGAGACGTACCCGGCCGGGGTGCTGGCCGCGACCGCGCTCGCCCTGGAACTGTGGTGGACCCGGACGCGCCCCGGCCGGCCGGAACAGGACCCGGCGGCGCGCGCCTACTACACCGCGCGGACCGTGCTGGCGTTCCTCCTCTCCTGGCTGAACCCGTTCTTCGCGATCTACGCGGTGATCGGCTACTTCGACGCGCAGGAACTGCTGCCCGCGCGGTGGGTCCGGCCGGGGCTGTTCGCCACGGCCCTGACGATGGCGGGCTCGCAGTCGGGCGGACTGCCACCGGGGTCGGCGACGCAGTGGGTGGCCCTCGGCGCGCTGTACGCGCTCAACGCCGGACTCGCCCTGCTCTTCGGACACCTCGGGATGAGGGAGGCGGAGGCGGCCGAGGCCAGGGCCGCCACCATCGCGGCGCTGGAACGCGCCAACGCCCGGCTGGAGCAGGCCCTCGAGGAGAACGCCGGCCTCCAGGCCCAGCTCCTGCAGCAGGCCCGCGAGGCGGGGGTCGGCGACGAACGGCGCCGGCTCGCCGCCGAGATCCACGACACCATCGCCCAGGGCCTGACCGGGATCATCGCCCAGCTCCGGGCGGTCGACGCCGCCGAGGACCCGCGCACCGCCCGCGAACACCTGGAGCGGGCGCAGGACCTGGCCCGCCGGAGCCTGGGCGAGGCCCGCCGCTCCGTGCAGAACCTGAGCCCCACCGCCCTGGCGCACGACGCACTGCCCGAGGCCCTGGAGAAGACCGTCGCCGAATGGGGCGAACAGACCGGCACACGGGCCGAGTTCACCGTCACCGGCACGGCGGAGCCCCTGCACGACGAGATCGAGGCGACCCTGCTGCGCATCGCCCAGGAGGCCCTGGCCAACGCCGCCCGGCACGCCGGCGCCGACCGCGTCGGCGTCACCCTCTCCTACATGGACGACGAGGTCACCCTGGACGTGCGCGACGACGGCCGCGGCTTCGACCCGGCGGTCCCGCCGCCGCGCACCGCCTCCGGCGGATTCGGCCTCGGCGGCATGCGCGCCCGCGCCGAACGCCTCGCGGGGACCGTCGGCATCGAGTCGGAGCCCGGGCAGGGCACGGCGGTGTCGGTTCGCGTACCGTTGGTGCGCCATGACTGAGCGCGCGGAACCGGCCGGACGGACCGTCACCCTCCTCGTCGTCGACGACCACCCGGTCGTCCGCGACGGGCTGCGCGGCATGTTCGCGGCGTCCCCCGGGTTCGAGGTGCTCGGCGAGGCGGCCGACGGCGTCGAGGCCGTCGAGCTCGCCGTGCGGCTCGACCCGGACGTCGTCCTGATGGACCTGCGGATGCCGGGGGGCGGGGGAGTGGAGGCCATCGCCGAACTGGCCCGCAGGGGCGTCCGGAGCAACGTCCTCGTCCTCACCACGTACGACACCGACTCCGACACGCTGCCCGCGATCGAGGCGGGCGCCACCGGCTACCTCCTCAAGGACGCCCCGCGGGAGGACCTCTTCGCGGCGGTCCGCGCCGCGGCCGAGGGCCGCACCGTCCTCTCCCCGGCCGTGGCCTCCCGCCTGGTCTCCCGGGTCCGCGCGCCGCGGGACGGGACCGGGACGCCGCTCAGCGCCCGCGAACGCGAGGTCCTCGCCCTCGTCGCCAAGGGCGCCCCCAACCGTGAGATAGCCCGTCTGCTGTTCATCAGCGAGGCGACGGTCAAGACCCATCTCACCCACCTCTACGCGAAGCTGGGCGTCGGCGACCGTGCCGCCGCCGTCGCCGTGGGCTACGACCGGGGCATCCTGGGCGGCCCGGGAACCGGCGACCGGCCGGCCTGACGCCCGTGCCGTGTCCCGCACCGCGCCCGGCGGTGCGCCCGGGACCGGAGGCCGGCCCGTGAGGGGAGCGGCCCGGCCGGGCGCGCGGGCGCCGGGAGGCCGCGGGGCGGCGGGACCGCGGGGCTCAGCGTCCTGCCCCGGCGTCCCGCAGCCTCTCGTGCTGCGGCCCGGCGACGGACGCCGGCACGGCTCCGGACCACTCCGTGTCCCGGCTCAGGAGGTAGGAGGCGAGGACGCTTCCGGTGCGCACGACGGTCATGACGTTGCCCTTCCCCCCGATGTCGGAGGTGTTGGTCAGGACGTACGCGACGGATTCGTCGCCCGCGTCCGGCGGGGGGAGGGGCTTCACCGTGAACCGGTAGGTCCAGCCGCGCCGGGAGGTGGCGGTGAACCCCTCGCACTCGGAGAGGGCCTTCCGGAGGTCGTCCAGCCACGCCCGGGCGTCGCCGGCGGTGTGGCTGGTGAGGACGAGGCTGCCGGGAGGCGCGTCGGCGGGCGCGCCGTCCGCGGTGAGCGTGGCCCAGACCATCGCCCGGCGGGGGTGTTCGGGGCGGACGCTCATCATGTCGGAGACCGGCCGGCAGGCGGGGTCGTCGGCCGTGACCACGTCCTCCTTCTCCAGCAGGGGCATGTCCTGCGGCCGGGCGGTGAAGCCGGGGAGGTCGTCGCCCTCGGGCAGTGCGGCGGCCAGCTCCGCGGCGGTCGGGGGACCGCCCTGCCCGGCGTCGTCCGCCGGACCGCAGGCCGCGCCGGCCGCGACGGCGCCGGACAGGGCGGCGGACAGCAGGACACGTCGTACGAAGCCGTGCACGAGCACTCTCTCCTGGTCGGGGAGCGCCTTGCCGCGCTCCTCACCGTGTGGCCCGTCGATGATGCCAGGAGGCCGCGCCGGCGGTTCAGGCGGGCCCGGACGCGCCGCGGCCGTCGAGGTAGTGCGCGCGGCCGTCGCCGTCCAGGCCCACCGGGCCCCGGGGGATGACGCAGAACTCGTTCCCCTCCGGGTCGGCCATGACGAGGAAGCCCCCTTCCGCGTACTCCTCCAGGTACCGGCCGCCCAGCGCCTCGATCCGCCTCCGCTCGGCGACCGGGTCGGAGGAGGCGAGGTCGAGGTGGACGCGGTTCTTCCCGGTCTTCGGGCCGGCGGTCCTCTGGAAGCCGACCAGTGGGCCGCCGCCCCGGGCGAGCCAGACGTACGGGCCCGTCCGTCCCGCGACCGGACGGCCGAGCAGCCGCGACCAGAACGCGGCCAGCCGCTCGGGATCGGCGCAGTCGACGATGATGGCGCTGATGTCCACAGGGGTGTCCGTCATTCCCCGATCCTCCCCCGGCGCGGGCCGGGCACTCCGCGCACGGGCGGAAACGGCGGGACCGCCGCCCCGGGAGGGGCGGCGGTCCCGCCGTTTGCGTCTCTTCCGCGGGTCAGTTCGGGGAGAGGTCCTTCTCCCTGGTGTCCTCGCGGCCCTCCGTTCCCTCCGCCCCTCCCGGGATCTCCGTTCCCTCCGGGGCGGGACCGTCCTCCGGAGCGTCCGCGGGGAAGGGGCCGCCCTCTTCCGTGTTGCTGTTGGAGAGCTTCTTCTCCGGCAGCAGGAAGGCGAGGACGAGGCCCACGGCGAAGAGCGGCGCCAGATAGGCGAACACCGGGGTCAGCGCCTCCTGGTAGGAGAGGACCACCGCCTCGCGCACGGGCTCGGGCAGGGCCTGGACCAGGGCCGGGGTGAGGGAGTCGGTGTCGCCCGCCGCCCCGGCGGCCTGGCCCGCGAGGCGGTCGGCGAGCTGCTCGGTGAGGCGGTGGGTGAAGACCGCGCCCACCGCCGCGGCGCCGAGCGTGGCGCCGATCTCCCGGAAGAAGTTGTTGGCCGAGGTCGCGGTGCCCACGTCGGAGACCGGGAAGTCGTTCTGGACCGCCAGGACCAGGGTCTGCATCATCATGCCCACGCCGGTGCCCAGCAGGAACACGTACAGGCAGACCAGGGCGAGCGGGGTCTCGGTGTCCATGGTGGACATCAGCAGCGCCGTGACCATGACGACGGCCGTGCCGACGATCGGATAGACCTTGTACCGGCCGTTCCGGCTCATCAGGTGGCCGGACGGGATGGCGGTGCCCATGATGCCGACGACCATGGGGATGAGGAGCAGCCCGGACTCGGTGGCGCTCTTGCCGTACACCATCTGCAGGTAGGTCGGCAGGTAGCCGACGACGGCGAACATCCCGACGCCGATCACCAGCATGCCGAGCAGGGTGGCGATGTTGAAGATGCGGCTGCGGAACAGCCGCAGGGGGATGATCGGCTCCTCGGCGCGGCGCTGGGAGAGGAGGAACAGCACCCAGGCCAGGACGCCGCCGGCGATGAGGCCCACGACGAGCGGGTCGGACCAGGCGTAGTCGGTGCCGCCCCAGTCGGCGACCAGCACGGTGCAGGTGACGGCGGTGGCCATCAGGGCGATGCCGAGGTAGTCGACGGGGACCTTCACGCTCTTGCGGGGCAGCCGCAGGGCGAAGGCGCAGACGGCGAGGGCGAGGAAGCCCAGGGGAAGGTTGATCCAGAAGGACCAGCGCCAGCCGACGCTGTCGGTGAACCAGCCGCCCAGCAGCGGGCCCACGACGGCCGACAGGCCGAAGACGGCGCCCATCGGGGCCATGTACTTGGCGCGCCGGCGCGGCGGCACCAGGTCGGCGACGATCGCCTGGGAGGTGATCATCAGCCCGCCGCCGCCCAGGCCCTGGACGCCCCGGCCGATGATCAGCGTCTCGATGTCCTGGGCGAGACCGGCGACGACGGAGCCGGCGATGAAGACGGTGATGGCGCTGAGGAAGAGGGCCTTGCGGCCGATCAGGTCGCCCAGCCGGCCGTAGACCGGCATGGCGATGGTCGCGGCCAGGATGTAGGCGGTGGTCACCCAGGCCATGTGCTTCACGCCGTGGAGCTCGCCGACGATCGTCGGCAGCGCGGTGCCGACGATCGTCTGGTCGAGCGAGGCGAGCAGCATCGCGACCATGAGACCGGCGAATATCAGGCCGAAGTGCGGGGGCAGCCCGGCGGCCTGCTGCTCCTCCGCGGCTGCCGGGGGGACGGTGCTGTCCCTCATGCGGATACTCCAGAGGTCGTGGCGGACGGAAGGACGGGTGGGACGGGGCCGGACGGGTGGGACGGGGCCGGACGGGACGCCGGTTCGCCTCCGCTCCGGGCCCCGGGAGTCAGGACGCCAGAAGGGTGTGCAGGAGGTTCACCGAGCGCTCGACGTACGGGACGGGGGAGTCCTCGCTGTCGGCCGGCTCGTCGCGCGACCAGCGCTCCAGTCCGGAGCGCACCGCGGTCAGCGCGACCGCCGCGATCAGGTTCGGCACCTCGTCGCCGGGGCGCCGTCCCATCCGCTCGGCGACCGTCGCGGCGACGGTCTCCCCGAAGGCGTCGAACTGCGCCAGCATCGCGGCCAGGACGCCGGGGTGCTCGTGGGCGAGGGCGAAGACGTCGTGCATGTCCCGCCGGAGCGGCGGGTTCCCGGCGAGTTCCCGCAGGAGCAGCCCGGTGAGGTCGCGGAGCACCTCCCCCGGCCGCGCGGGTCCGGCCGCGACGAACTCGGCGGTCGGGCCGGGGGACAGGTCCTGGGGGCCGAACACCGCGGCCGCTTCCTTGTTGGGGAAGTAGTTGAAGAACGTGCGCGGTGAAACGCCGGCCTCGCTGCTGATCATCTCGATGGTGACCTTGTCGAAGCCGTGTTCCCGGGCCAGCCGCAGCGTCGCGGTGTGGATCTCCTGCCGCGTCTGGCGGCGCCTGCGCTCGCGCAGGCCTTCACCGGATGGACTCACACGCCGATTATTGCATGTTCTGCAAATCCTGCTGTCTGCGCAGAGGGTGCGTGGTGTGCATACGGCGGTCCGCCGCCGCCCGGCCCGGACCGCCCCGCGGACCGGCCCCCGCCGCAGACGGCCGCCGACTCGCCGCCGAACGGCGACCCGATAGGGTCGGGCGACCAACTCACAAAGGGGGAAGCGTAGTTGAGAGCCCGCGCCATCACCGTTCTGACGATTCTCGCGGCGGCGCTGACCACGTCCCCGGGGACGGCCTCCGCGACCGCGCCCGAACCCGTTCCCGCGACCGCCCCCGCGTCGTCGGCGTCCGTGCCGGACGCCGACGCCCTCCAGGAGGCACTGGACGGACTGACCGCCGCCGGCGCGCCGGCGGCCCTGGCCGAGGTCCGCGCCGGGGACCGGGTGTGGTCGGGAGCGAGCGGAGTACGCGACATCCGCACCGGGCGGGCGGCCCGCCCCGGCGACCGCCACCGCATCGCCAGCGTCACCAAGGCCATGGTGGCGACGGTGGTGCTGCAACTCGTCGACGAGGGGCGGCTGTCCCTGGGCGACCCGCTGGAGAAGCACCTGCCCGGCCTGCTGCCGTCCACCGAAGCGGTCACGGTCGGGCGGCTGCTCGACCACACCAGCGGCATCCCCGACTACTTCGGCCCGCTGTACCCGACCGGGTCGGACGCCGAGATGGAGAGGAACCGCTTCCGCCGCCTCACGCCCCGGGAACTGGTCGGGCTGGCCGCGGGCGAACCGCGGAAGCCGGTGGGCGGGTTCGACTACTCCAACACCAACTACGTCCTGCTCGGCATGGTGGTGGAGGAGGTGACCGGCCGGCCGGTCGGGGAGGAGCTGGCCCGGCGCGTCTTCCGGCCGGCCCGCATGAGGCACACCTCGTACCCGGTCCGCAGTCCCCTGGTGGCGGGTCCGCACGTCCGCGGCTACCGGCAGGACGAACGGGGGCGGCTGGTGGACACCACGGTGTACACCCCGTCGGTGTGGGGGGCCGCCGCGGGCGTGGTGTCCACCACCGGCGACGTCAACCGGTTCTTCCGCGCGCTGTCCGACGGCACCCTGCTCTCCCCGGCCCGCCTGGCGGACATGCGCACGCTCGACGGCCCCGGCGACTTCTACGGGCTGGGCGTGATGGGCGGCGGGGACCTCTGCCCGGCCGAGCCCGGCGACCTGCTGTGGGGGAACATGGGCAACGGGTTCGGGTACCGGACGCAGTCGTGGAGCTCGCCCGACGGCAGCCGCCAGGTCACCTTCGCCTGGACGCTGACCGTGCCCGGCGTCACCGGCCCGCCCGAGGTCGAGAAGGCCGCGCACGAGTTCCTGGTGACCGCCGTCGGCGCCACCTGCGAGTCCTGACCCGCGCTCCCCGGCCGTGGCGGGGGCCCGCCCCGGTGGGGGGCGGGCCCCCGCCACGGCCGTGCGCACGGCCTCGTTAAGGTGGCGAGGAGAGGCCGTACGACGGAAGGAGGGGCCGAGCCGTGACCCCCGCGACGGTGCCCGCCCCGCCGTGCCGCCCGAAGATGAGGATCTCCTCATCCGTCCTTCATGCGGGGGCGGTCCCGGGGCGCCGAGACTGCTTCCCATGCCACTGAAGCAGCGAGCCCTCACCCTGGCCGCCGTCGTCGCGATCCCGCTGGGGATCGCCGCGACCAGCTATGCCCTCACCGACGCCCCGCCGACGGAGAAGGCCCCGGCGGAGGTGCGGATGGAGAGCGGCACACCGACGGCCGAACCGACGTCGACCCCGAAGCCGAAGGACGAGGCGGTCCCACCCCGGCCGCAGGACGACGCCGACGACGCCGACGACACTGCCGACGACACTGCCGACGACGGCGCGGACGACGCGGAGGGCCGGGACGGCGGAACCACCGCCTCCCCGGGCGCGGACGACGGAGACGACGGCGCGGACGACGGCGCGGACGACGACGAGGACGACGGACCGGGTGACGACTGACCGACCCAGGATCTCCGCGCGGGTCCGGATCCTCCTGTGGCTGCTGGTGGTGATGGCGGTGGCCCTGGTGGCGGTGGCCCTGACCACCCGGTCGGTGCTGCTGCGCGACGTGGACCACCGCGTCGACCGGCTGCTCGCCCAGGAGACCCAGGAGTTCGCCAACTTCGTGGACCAGGGCATAGACCCGGACACCGGGCGGCGGTTCACCAGCCCCGAACGGCTGCTCGTCGTCTTCCTCCAGCGCCAGTACGCCGACCCCGACGAGGAGCTCCTGGGCCTGGTGGCCCGCGAGGGCGCGGAACCCGCGATCAAGACCCAGGCCCGCACGGCCCCGGTCGCCTCCCCGCTCGCCGAGGACGGCGCCCTCGCGGAGATCTTCGCCTCCGGCGCCTCCACCGGCACCCTCGACCGCTCCTCCGGCGAGGTGCGCTGGGCCAAGGTCGCCGTGCGGTCCGACCCCGCGGCGGCCTTCGTCGTCGCCTTCCACCCCGCGTCGGAGAAGCACCGGGCGAACGAGATCTTCACCATGTTCCTCGCCACCTCCGGAGTGGCCCTGGTGCTCACCACCGGCATCGGCTGGGCGATCGCGGGGCGCATCCTCAGGCCCGTGCGGGTGGTCAGCAGCACGGCCGCCGAGATCACCGAGCAGGACCTGACACGCCGCATACCGGTCCAGGGCACCGACGACATCGCGGCCCTGACCGTGACGTTCAACGCCATGCTGGACCGGCTGGAGCGCGCGTTCGCCGCCCAGCGGGAGTTCGTGGACGACGCGGGCCACGAGCTGCGCACCCCCATCACCATCGTCCAGGGCCACCTGGAGCTGATGGGCGACGATCCGGCCGAACGGGAGGAGACCGTCCGGCTGGTCACCGACGAACTGGACCGGATGAGCCGGATCGTGGAGGACCTGCTGCTGCTCGCCAAGGCCGAGCGGCCGGACTTCCTGAGACCGGAACCGGTGCAGCTCGCGGAACTCACCGCGGACATCTTCGTCAAGGTGCGCGCTCTGGGGGACCGCGACTGGCAGCTTCCCGAGGTCGGCGAGGGCGAGGTGGAACTGGACGAGCAGCGGATCACCCAGGCGATGGTGCAGCTCGCCCAGAACGCGGTCCAGCACACCGTCGCGGGCCAGACCGTGCGGATCGGCTCCCGGCGCGCGGGCACGCGCGTCGAGCTGTACGTGGCGGACTCGGGCCCGGGCGTGCAGGAGCAGGACCGCGAAGTGATCTTCGAGAGGTTCCGGCGCGGCACGGCACGGCGCGGGGCCCGAGGCTCCGGGGCCGGGCTCGGCCTGTCGATCGTGCGGGCCATCGCCGAGGGCCACCACGGGAGGGTGGACCTGGACACCACTCCCGGCGGCGGCGCGACGTTCACACTCGTACTGGAGAGGCCGGGAGACGCACCGTGAGCCGGATTCTGATCGTCGAGGACGAGGAGCGCATCGCCTCCTTCGTCGACAAGGGACTGCGGGCCAACGGATTCACCACGACCATCGCCCGGGACGGCGACACGGCGTACGACTACGCGCGCACCGGCGGCTTCGACCTGGTGCTGCTGGACATCGGCCTGCCCGGCCGGGACGGCTTCACCGTGCTGCGGGAGCTGCGCGAGGCCCGTGTCACGGTGCCGGTCATCGTCCTCACCGCCCGCGACTCGGTGCGGGACACGGTGGCGGGCCTGGAGGGCGGCGCGGACGACTGGATGACCAAGCCGTTCCGCTTCGAGGAACTGCTCGCCCGGGTCCGCCTGCGGATGCGCACCGCGGCACGCGCGCCGGAGGTGACGGTGCTGCGCGGCGCGGGCGTCGACCTGGACCTGCGCACCCGGCGGGCGCGGGCCGGCGGCGGCACGGTGGACCTCACGTCCCGCGAGTTCGTACTGCTGGAGCTGTTCCTGCGCCACCCCGGGCAGGTGCTCTCCCGGGAGCAGATCCTCTCCCACGTGTGGGGCTACGACTTCGACCCGGGCTCCAACATCGTGGACGTCTACGTCCGGGCCCTGCGCAAGAAGCTCGGCCAGGGCGTGGTGGAGACGGTGCGGGGGATGGGCTACCGGCTGGCGCGGGACTGACCCCGTCCTCCGCCGCGTACCGGGCGGTGACCCGCCATCAGGTGAAATTTCCCTCATCGGCGGTTCACGGAGCGCTCACCGCCCCCTCGGACGCTTGGGGCATGACCTTGACGCCCCGGCACGCGGTGACCCTCTGCGCGGCGCTGAGCCTGATCGCCGTGCTCGCCGTTCCCACGGCCCTGCCCGGTCTGGGCGGTGACGCGCGGATCACCCTCGCGGTGTTCGCCCTCGCCACCTGCGCGTGGGTGGGCACCCGGATCGACGACACCTACATCGCGCTCGGCGCCGGCCTGGCCCTCACCTCGGCGGGCGTGATCAGCAGCGAGACCCTGTTCGGCACCCTCGGGGACGAGACCGTCTGGCTGCTGATCTGCGCCTTCGTGCTGGCCGCCGCGGTGACGCGGAGCGGGCTGGCGGGCCGGGGCGCGGTCTTCCTGGTCACCGGGGCGAGGTCGGTGCGCCAACTGGTCCACCTGACCACCGCGGCGCTGGTGGCGACGGCCTTCGCGGTGCCGTCCACCTCCGGCCGGGCCGCGCTCGCCCTGCCGGTGTTCCTCGCCATGGCGAAGGTCCTGGCGGACCGCAGGCGGCTGGTGGTCATGCTGGCCCTGCTCTTCCCCGCCGTCATCCTGCTGTCGGCGGTGGCCACGCTGATCGGGGCGGGCGCGCACCTCATCACGGTCTCGGTGCTGGAGGAGGCCACCGCCGTCCGGATCGGCTTCACCGAGTGGCTGCTGCTGGGACTTCCGCTCGCGGTGGTGTCCTCGCACGCCGCGGCCGAGGTGGTGCTGCTGGTCATGACCCGGCGCGAGGACCGGCGCGGACCGGTCCGGATCACGGCCGAGGACGTCCAGGCGCACAGCGGGCACCCGGTCACCGGGCCGCTCTCCCCGGGGGAGAGCCGGGTGGCGCTGCTGCTGGCCACGGTGGTGGCGCTGTGGAGCAGCGAGTCGCTGCACGGCGTGCCCCCGGCCGTGGTGGCCCTAATCGGAGCGGTCGTCGCCACCTCCCCCGCGCTGGGCGCCGTACGGCTGAAGGACGCGCTCAGGACCGTGCCGTGGTCGCTGCTGCTGTTCATGGCGGCCACGATGGCGATGGGCGTGGCGCTCGCGGACTCCGGCGCGGCGGACTGGCTGACGCGGGGACTGCCCGGGGACGTGCCGCCGTGGCTGTTCCTGGCCGCGGTCGTCGTGGTGAGCACCGCCGCGCACCTGCTGATCCAGTCCCGCTCGGCGCGCTCCGCGGTGCTGGTGCCGCTGGTCGTCGTGGCGGCGGCGGAGGCCGGGGTGAACCCGGTGGCCGCGGCGCTGGCCTCCACGGCCGCCGCGGGCTTCTGCCACACGCTGCCCGCCTCGGCGAAACCGGTCGCGCTCTTCGCCGACCTCCCCGCCGGGACGCCGACCTACACCCCCCGCGACCTGCTGAGGGTGGCCGTGGTGCTGGCCCCGCTGAGCGCGGCGCTGGTGCTGCTGTTCGCCCTGGTTGTTTGGCCCGCGCTGGGCGTCGCCGTCGCCGTCCCCTGACCCCGCCCTCCCGTACCTCCGCCCTCCCCGCTTCACCCGCTTCCCCGCCTTCTCCCGTTCCCGTCCCCCCGCTTCACCGCCTTTTCCGCCGCGTCCCCAGGGACGCCCGTGCCAAGGAGTCCTCGATGATCCGCCACATCGCCATCGCCCCGTCGGGTTTCAAGGAGTCGCTGTCCGCCCGAGCCGCCGCCGAGGCCATCGCGGCCGGGGTGCGCCGGGTGCTGCCCGGTGCGTCCCTGGACCTGATCCCCCTGGTGGACGGGGGCGAGGGCACCGCCGAGGAACTGGCGGCCGCGAGCGGCGGACGGCTGCTGCCGGTCCGCGCCACCGGACCGGTCGGCACCCCCCTGACGAGTCACATCGCGCTGCTGCCCGACGGCACCGCGGTGGTGGAGATGGCGGCGGTGGCGGGGCTGTCCCTGGTGCCGCCCACGCTGCGCGACCCCGGCGCCACCACCACCCACGGGGTCGGCCGGCTCATCGGCGCCGCGCTCGACGAGGGCGCCCGGCGCATCCTGGTCGGCTGCGGGGACTCGGGCACCTCCGACGGCGGCGCCGGGGCGCTCCAGGCCCTGGGCGCCCGCCTCCTGGACGGCGACGGACGCGAACTCCCCTGGGGAGGACGCGAACTGGTGAGACTGCGGCGCATCGACGCCTCCGGGCTCGACCCGCGACTGGCGGCCACCGAGATCCTGGTGGCCTGCAACCCCTTCAACGTGCTGTGCGGGCCGCGCGGCGTGGCACGCGTCTTCGGACCGCAGAAGGGGGCGACCCCGGCGCAGGTGGAGGAGCTGGCGGCGGGACTGGAGCGGTGGGCCGCGGTGCTGGAGAGAGACCTCGCGCCCGCCGGGACGGACCTGCGGCTGGGACCGGGCACGGGCGCGTCGGGCGGACTCGGCGCCGGGCTCGCCGCGCTCGGCGCGACACTGGCGCCCCGGTTCGACGTGCTGCTCGACCGGGTGGACCTGGACGCACGGCTGGCCCGCGCCGACCTGGTGCTCACCGCCGAGGGCGCGCTGGACGGCCAGACCCCGCGCGGCAAGGTCCCCGCCGAGGTCGCCCGCCGGGCCAAGCGCGCCGGGCGGCCGGTCCTCGCCCTCGCCGGCACCCTCGGGGAAGGCGCCCACGAGGTGCGCGGCGCGGGAGTGGACGCGTGGAGCGGCATCCTGCCCGCTCCGGTCACCCTGGCGGAGGCGCTGCAGCGCGGCGGGGAGTTCCTGGCCGACGCCACCGAACGGGCCCTGCGGATGGTGCTGGTGGGGATGCGCGCGGCCACGTCCGCCGGCACGGCCGACACGGCTGCTTCGCCGCGGCCGGCGGTGCTTCGGGGCTCCGCGCGGTCCGGCCGGCGGCCCGGGCGTTGAGCCGCCGGGCCGTGCCCGGCCGCGTGCTCACACCTTCCTCACGGTCACGCCCGCGGCGGCCAGGGCCTCGGTCTCGTCGTCGGGTGCGGCGGCGTCGGTGACGACGGTGTGCAGGGCGGAGACGGGGGCGACGAAGGCCAGCGCGGTGCGGGAGAACTTGGCCGCCTCCGCGACGGCCACGACGCGGCGGGAGGCCTCGATCGCGGCGCGTTTGACGGTGGCGTCGTCCAGGTCGTACGCGGTCAGTCCATGGGCGGCGGTCAGGCCGCAGCAGCCGATGACGGCCGTGTCGAAGCGCAGGGCGGCCAGTGACGCCGTGGTGAGCGGCCCGGTCAGGGCCAGTTCGCCCGGCCGGGGCCGGCCGCCGGGAACCAGCAGCGTCAGGTGCGGCGACCCGGTCAGCGCGTTGGCGCCGTGGAGGGAGAGCGGCATCACGGTCAGGCGGCGGTGCGCGAGGGCGCGGGCCACCTCCAGACAGGTGGTGCCGCTGTCGAGGACGACGGACTCGCCGTCGGCGAGCAGCCCGGCGACCTCCGCGGCGATGCGCCGTTTGACCTCCTGGCCCTCCTGCGCCCGCAGCGCGAAGGGGGGCTCCTCCCCGCGCAGCAGCAGGCTCCTCGCCCCTCCCCGGTAGCGCTCCAGGACGCCCTGGGCGGCCAGGGTCTCCAGGTCGCGGCGGATGGTCATCTCCGAGGCGCCGGTGAGCTCGGCCAGCTCGGCGACGCCGACGCGTCCCGCCTCGCGCACGGCCTCGGTGATCCGTCTCAGTCGGTCCGCGCTTGCCATGCGCACATTGAACAGCATCACTGTGCGTAGATCGACCTTACGAACAGAAAATTTGTTGGGTATGTTCGTCCGGTGAGAAGAACCCTACGGGCCGCCCGGCTGGCCACCTTCGTCTACTTCGTCCTGAACGGTTTCCTCCTGGGGATGTGGATCGTCCACATCCCCGCCG
Source organism: Streptomyces glaucosporus (assembly GCF_039533345.1). Lineage (NCBI taxonomy): Bacteria > Bacillati > Actinomycetota > Actinomycetes > Kitasatosporales > Streptomycetaceae > Streptomyces > Streptomyces glaucosporus. The sequence continues at coordinate 19,529 of NZ_BAAATJ010000024.1, forward strand.
TCGAGCACCGTGTGGGCGTCGACCACGCGGTCCTCGGCTGGCTCCTGCTCCTGCTCGGCGGGGGGGCCTTCGCGGGCATGCAGATCGCCGGCCCGCTCGCCGACCGCTTCGGCGCGCGCGCCGTCGTACCGGCCAGCGCGGCGCTGTGCAGCGCGACCCTGGTCCTGCCGGGCCTGGCCGTGGACGCCTGGACGCTGGGGGCGGCGCTGCTGGTGTTCGGCATGGGCAACGGCTGCCTGGACGTGAGCATGAACGCCCACGCCGTCCAGGTCGAACGGGGCTACCGGCGGCCCGTCATGTCCGCCTTCCACGCGGCCTTCTCCGTCGGCGGCGTCATCGCCTCACTGGTCGGTGCCCGCACCCTCGGCTGGGACTGGAGCCCGGCGACGACACTGGGCGCGATGGCGGTCCTCGGCCTGCTCGTCTCCGTGACGGCCGTCCCCGCGCTGCTGCGCCCCGAACCGGTCCGCACGCCCGAGGCCGCCACCGGGCAGAAGAAGGGGCGGCGCAGGACGCCCCGCCACATCTGGGCACTGGCCGTGCTCGCGCTGATGCTCATGCTGAGCGAGGGCGTGGCCAACGACTGGAGCGTGCTCCACCTGCGGGACGTCCTGGACGCGCCCGAGTCCACCGCCGCCCTCGCCTACGGGGCCTTCGCCACGGCCATGACCGTCGGACGCCTGCTGACCGACCGGACGGTCGCGCGCTTCGGCCCGGTGGCCGTCGTCCGCTACGGCGCCGCCACGGCCGCGCTCGGCCTGACGGCGGCGGCGCTGTCCCCGTGGATCCCCCTGGCCCTGGCCGGCTGGACGCTGTTCGGCATCGGCCTGTCCGGCAGCGTCCCGCAGCTCTTCAGCGCCGCCGGCCACGCCGACCGGGAAGCCGCCGGGGCCAACGTCTCCCGCGTCGCCGGACTCGGCTACCTCGGCATGCTCGCCGGGCCCGCGGTCATCGGGCCGCTGACCCACCTCGTCCCGCTCAACCTGACCTTCTTCCTGCCCGTGGCGCTCTGCCTGGTCGCCGTCTGGAAGGCCGGACTCCTGCGCCCCGCCGAGGCCGCCAGGCCGGACGACAGCCCGGACGACAGCGGAGAGGCGGCCCAGGAGGAGGCCCCGGGGAAGGCGGCACAGGAGGAGGCCGTCCCCTCGCCGTCCCGGCCCGACTGACCGCCCCGGCCGGCCCCGGGGCTTCCACTCCCCGGCGCCGGGCCTCAGTCGCGGCCGGGCACGCGCAGGACGAGCAGGGCGACGTCGTCGTCGTTGTCGGCGGGACGGGTGCGGTCGAGCAGCCGGTCGCAGAAGACGTCCAGGGGCCGCTGGGCCAGCGCGGCGGCGTGCCGCCGGAGCCGGTCCAGCCCCTCGTCGATGGAGCGGCCGGGGGACTCGACCAGACCGTCGGTGTAGAACACCACGGTGGACAGGGGCGGCAGCAGGGCGACGGCGTCGGAGCGGGAGGGGGTGATCCCCGTGCCGAGGAGAAGGCCGTGCCCGGCCTCCAGGAAGCGGGACCGCCCGTCGGGGCAGACCAGGAGCGGCGGCGGATGGCCGGCGTTGGTCCAGCGCAGCCGCCACCGCCGGTCCCCGGTGTCCTCCAGCCGGGCGAAGACCAGGGTGGCCATCGACGCCTCGGTTATCCGGGCCACCGCCCGGTCGAGCCGGTCGACGATCCTGCTGGGAGGCTCCTGGTGGGACCAGGCGTAGGCCCGCAGCATGTTGCGGAGCTGCGCCATGCCGGCCGCGGCGTCCAGATCGTGGCCGATCACGTCGCCGATCACCAGGGCGGTCACGCTGTTGGGGAGGATGAAGGCGTCGTACCAGTCACCGCCGACCTGGGAGGAGTGCGGGGCCGGCACGTAACGGGCGGCCATCTCCAGCCCCGGCACACGGGGCAATTGCGGCAGCAGATGGCGCTGCATGGTCTCGGCGACCCGCCGCTGCCGCTGGTACAGGCGCGCGTTGTCCAGCGCGAGCCCGGCCCGGCGTGCGATGTCGTCGAGCAGGGACAGCTCGGCGGGGGCGAACGGCCGGGGCTGCTCGGAGCGGCCCAGGGTCAGGGCCCCGAGCACCTCCCGCAGGCCGCGGATCGGCGCTATGGCCGCGGAGTGGATGCCGGTCTCCCGGAACAGCTCGCGCTGCACGACCGCGACGGCCGAATCCGGTGGCCCCTGGTAGTCCTCGGGGCCCGCCAGCGCCGACGCCGCCCCGCGCAGCGCCCGCGACAGGGGCATCGGGGAATCCTGCGGGACCGGCGGCATCGGCCCGGCCAGGTCCTCCCGGTCCACCAGGACGCCGTTCTCGTGGTGCACCACGGCGGTGCGCCACACCTCGTTCTGCTCGGAGATCAGGTCCACCACCGCCCAGTCCGCCAGACGGGGCACCACCAGGTGCAGCAGTCGGCGCAGCGCCTCCTCGACGTCCAGGGTGGAGGTGAGCCGCGTGGTGGTCTCGGCGAGCAGGGCCAGGCGGTCGAGCTCCGACAGCGGCGCCGCGGGGCCGCCCGGCTCCGGCCCGGCGGCCTCGGCGGGGCCGGGCGAGTGGAGCACCACCATGGCACCCCTCACGCCCTCGCCGATCCGGCAGGGGGTGATCAGCCAGGACAGCGGCAGCAGGGAGCCGTCCCCGCGCTCGAACCACTCGCGTTCCCCCTGCGCCGTCCGGCCGCTGAGGAACGCCTGCATCATCAGGCACCGGGCGCGGGGCACCGTCTGCCCCCGGCCGTCCCGGTGCAGCAGGTTGTGGGCGTCCTGGCCGAGGAGTTCGCCGGCGGACCGGGCGAGCAGTGTCTCGGCCCGGGGGTTCGTCCCGACGATCCGCCCCTGGTCGTCCACCACGTACATCCCCGCGTCGGGAATGTCGGGCAGTTCGCGGAGCAGTCTCTCCGCCTCGTCGGCGGGCTGCCGCCCGGCGTTCCCGCCGGCGCTCTGGACGATCACTTCCGAACCTCCTCGGCCCCGCCCCTCCGTGCTCGGACTCCCAGCCTCCCACGAACTCCCGGCCGCGGTGGAACGGTGCGTGCCGTCACCCCTTCCGGGGGTGGCACGGAGGCCGGGGCGCGGTCAGGGCTTGCGGGCGACCGCGGCGTAGCAGGCGGCCTCGGCGTCGGTGACCCCGCCGAACTCGTCCCCGGCGTCGGGCCGCCAGCGGTGGGAGGTGGTGACGCCGGGCTCCAGCAGCTCCCAGCCGTCGAAGAACCGGGTGAACTCCTCCCAGGTGCGGGCCTGCCCCGGCGTCCCCGCGGCGCGGTAGGCCTCGACGAGGCGGGCGATGCCCTCCGGGTCGAAGTCGGGCGTGACATGGCTGATGGCCAGGGTGCTGCCCGACGGCAGGGCGTCCTTGAGGAACTCCACGATCTCGTGCGCGCGGGTTCGGCCGGGCACGAAGTGCAGCAGCGCGTTGAGGCTGAGCGCCACGGGCCGCTCCAGGTCGAGGGTCTCGCGGACCTCGGGGGCGGCCAGGAGCGCGGCCGGGTCGGTGACGTCGGCGTGGGCGTAGGCGGTGCGTCCGGCCGGGTGGCTGCGCAGCAGGGCCTGGGCGTGCGCGAGGACGATGGGGTCGTTGTCGGCGTAGACCACCCGCGACTCGGGCGCCACCTCCTGGGCCACCTCGTGGAGGTTGGGGGAGGTGGGGATGCCGGTGCCCACGTCGAGGAACTGGCGCATCCCGCCGAGGGCGAGGTGGCGGGTGGCGCGGTGCATGAACCGCCGGTTGGCGCGGGCGGTCACCAGGAGCGAGGGGAAGACGGCCATGGCCCGCCCCGCGGCCTCGCGGTCGGCGGGGAAGTTGGTGTGGCCGCCGAGGTAGTAGTCGTACATGCGGGCGGAGTGCGCCCGGTCCAGTTCCAGGTCGATCACGCCGTCGTCGGCCGTTGTGTCTGACACGCCGATCCCGCCCTCCGCGTCGGTCTGCCGCTGTCCCAGCCTCTTGCCGTGGTCCTGCTCCGTGCCGTGCGCGGCCGGGGACGGCCGGTCAGGCGAAGCCAACTGCCCTATTGGCATAGTCAGTTGGAAGCCGACCGTGTACTGTACCGTCTCCCTCCACCGGCCATGAGGGTAATCGCGTCATCGTTCCGGGCATGCTCTTCGCGAGAACCGCTTCCGGAACCGTCCACGATCCGACCGGCCGGCGGGCGGAGGCCGAGCCCTCGTCCCGGCGGCCGTCCCCGTGGCGGAACGCCACGGCGGCCGGCGAGACAGGACACCCGTGAACGACGACCTGACCAGCAGACTCACGGAGCCGGAAACAACCCGCGGTGAACACACCCGACAACGTCCCCACCGACGTGGACGACGACCACCCGCACTCGCACACCTCCCACCGGCGGATGGCCCTGACCTTCGACGCCTTCCACGAGTACCACCACAGACTGTGGCTGCGGTACGCCCGAACCCAGGTGGGCGGCCCGGCCGCCGCGGAGGCGGTCGTGGAGGCCGCCTGCCGCGCACTGCTGCACGACTGGAACCACGCACTGGAACAGGAGTCCGTCCCCGCGTACGCCTGGGCGGTCCTCAAGGAGCACATCCACGGCTGGCTGGCCGAGCACGGCCGGGAACCGGCCCTGGCGGAGACGGCCGCCTTCGACGCGGCCTGCGCCGCCCGGCTGCTGCCCGAACTGCGGGACGAGTACGGAGGGCGGGGCGAGCCGGACGGGGCCGGCGCGCACGGCGAGCACGACGAGTACACCGCGCTGGAGAGGGGGATCGGCCTGTACTCGGCCATAGCCGAGCTGCCCGAGCGGCAGCACGACATCATCGTCCTGCGGTACGTCCTGGGATGTGCCGAGGAGGACGTGGCCGAGTACCTGGGATGCGGCCGGGCCGCCCTGCGGTCGCACGTACGGCACGCCAAGAGGAAACTGGCGGCCCGGCTGAACCTGCGACGGGACCAGAGGACGGGAGAGCGGTAAGTGCGCGGCACCGACGAGCACCGGACGATCGACGCGCTGCTGGAGGAGGCGGAGATCCTCGACGACGAGTACGGCGACTACGACTCCGCCGCCGCCCGCGAGCGCATCGCCCGCGGTCCGGCCCGTCCCCGGCTCCCGGTGCCGCCGTCCGCACCGCCCCCGGTGTCCGAGCCGCGGACCGGGGGGCGGTACCGCACCGTCCACGAACAGGCCGCCCACGACCTCGACCTGGCCGTCTCCCTGGTCGTGGGCGCCCCCGGGGCGGCGGACAGCCTCGCGCGGCTGGTCGACCGCCGGCGCGCGGAACCCGAGGGGGCCCTGGTCTTCGCCTGTCTCCTCCACCTGGTCGGCCACCGGGAGGCCGCCCAGTTCTGGTGGCAGTTCGCGGCCGGCGGCGGCAGCCGCACCGCGGCCTTCTGCCTCTACCTCCACCACCGGCGCCTCGCGGAGTTCCGGGACGCCGACCACTGGCGCGACCAGGCGGCCCGGCTGGGGAACGCGCGCCGGGCCTCCGCCGCGTCCGCGCCGGAGCCGAAGGGCTTCCTCCTGCCGGGAGCGGTCCGCCGGGACCTGCTCCGCCAGTGCCACCGCGGGCGGCGCCTGCGGCTGCCGCCCGCGGTGGAGGCCGTGGTCAACCGGTTGCGCGTCACCGGCGACGACGAGGACTTCGGGGAGATCCCCCAGCCCGACCCCGGGCTGCCCGACCAGATCGCCGGCTCCCGGGGGGAGTGACGGGGACGGCCGCGCTCCGGGCGGCCCGCCGTGCCGGCGGGCCGCCCGTCCGGAACCCGGAAGCCGGGGACGCGGCCACGGGCGTTCGCCGCGGTCGCGCCCCGCCGGCCCGCGTGCACGAGCGTGCACTCCGCCCGGCGCTCGTGCCGTCCCGGGGCACACCCCGGCACAGCGGTCGGCGCCCGCCCGGTCGGTGCCCGCGCGCCGCCCGGGGCGGGCGAGGGGCGAGCGGCGGAGGGACGGGGCCCGTCGGTGGACGGCCCCTCAACCGCTGCCGCCGGCCCTTCCGGCCGCCCCGGCCGCGGGCCGGGGAGCGGCCGTCTCGGCCGCCCGGAGCAGCCCTGCCAGGGCGGCGCGGGCACGGGAGACCCGGGAGCGGACGGTGCCCACCGGGCAGCCGGTGAGCAGCGCGACCTCGGCGTACGGCAGGCCCAGTACCCGGGTGAGGAGGAACGCCTCGCGGCGCTCGGCCGGGAGCAGGTCCAGCAACTCGGCGAGCGCGACGCCCTCCTCGAAACCGGGCAGGCCGGGTGGCTGCGCCCGCTCGGCCGCGTGCTGCCAGTCGTCCGTCCCCGCCGCCCGGGGCCGGGCGGCGGCGTGGCGGAGGCTGTCGGCCACCGCGCGCCGGGCTATGGCCAGCAGCCAGGTCCGCGCGGAGGAACGGCCCTCGAAGCGGTGGATGCCGCGCAGGGCCCGCAGAAACGTCTCCTGGGCCAGGTCGTCCGCGGCCTGCGGATCCTCGCTCAGCCGGGCCACGTAGCGCCGGACGTCGGAGCGCAGGGCGCGGACGAACCGTTCGACGGCCTCGGCATCGCCTCCGCGGGCGGCCAGCGCCCACGCCGTGACGGCGTCGTCATGGGCGGAACGGAAAGGGGGAGGGGGGACGGGGGGAGCGGAATTCGTCACCGGGTGTCCTTCTCGGGAGGCCTCGGACATGCCGGAGGGCAGGCCGGGGTCCGAGGCGTGGGGGGTGGGTGGATCGCCGCCTCGGCGGTACGGGAGGCGGCCGTCAGCCGCCGGCCGGTCCGGCCGGCGGTCCCCGGGAGACGAGGGTGTGGGCGAGGAGGAGCAGCGGCGGCACGGCGTTCGAACCGGCCGGGCGGAGGCGGACGAGCCGTGGGGACGGAGGGCACGGGCGCCCCGGCGGGCGCAGCGGAGCCGCCAGCCATCCGGCGACGGACCGCAGGATCCGGAAGAAGGCCCGCTCGCCGCGGGCGAGCCACATCCCGCACACCAGCGCGGCGGCCAGGTGGACGGCAGGCATGCCGAACGGGGACGCGCCGCCCGTGCCGTGACCGGCCGCGGCGGTGTGGACCGCCGGGTGCGGCTCCCGCGAGACGGCCTGCGCCAGGACGAAGGCCCAGTGCAGCACGGTCTGGAGGGACACCGAGAACACGGCGACACCGGACGGGGACCGCTCCCGGCCCGCCAGGCACCACGCGGTACCGCCGGCCGCCACCGCGCCGGCGGCCAGGACCCACCGGGGGACGGCGGAACCCGACGCCGCCGTGTGCCCGACGGCGGCGAGCAGCACGCAGACGGCCGCGAACACCGCGGCCCGTAACGCGCGGGAACACCCACCGACGGTCATGGCGGCCTCATCCTCGCACCCGCCCGGCGCGGTGGACAGAAACCGGAACGAGGACGACGGAGCCACCCCGGCGTGTGGCGCACATCACACCTGCCGCGTGGAACCCGGCCCCTCGCCGGTCCGACCACCTGGAACGGCCGGCCGGCGACCGCCGGGCCGGTGACCGCCGACGATGGAGGAGGACGCCATGTCCACCGAACCACTCGCCCCCGCCGGAGGGGCCCCCGGGGAGACCGCCGCCGTGGCGGCCCCTCCGCCCCCCGGAACGGACGCCGGGGGACGGCCGGGGCGAGCGTCCCTGAGACCGCTGGTGTTACGCCTGCACTTCTACGCCGGGCTTCTCGTGGCGCCGTTCCTGCTGGTGGCCGCCCTGACGGGCTTCCTGTACGCCTGCTCCCTCCAGGCCGAGAAGATCGTCTACCGGCACGAGCTGAGCGTCCCGGTGGGGGAGGGGGAACTGCCCGTCTCGCGGCAGGTGGAGGCCGCCCGCGAGGCCCACCCCGAGGGCACCGTCAGCGCCGTCCGCCCCTCGCCGGAGGCCGGGGCCACCACCCGCGTCCTGCTCTCCGGCGTCCCCGGCGTGGAAGAGGGCCGCACCCTCGCCGTCTTCGTCGACCCCTACACCGGCGAGGTGCGCGGAGCGCTGGAGCAGTACGGCTCCAGCGGCGCCCTGCCCCTGCGAACCTGGATCGACGAGTTCCACCGCGACCTGCACCTGGGAGAACCCGGACGCCTCTACAGCGAACTCGCCGCCAGCTGGCTGTGGGTGATCACGGGCGGCGGCCTCGTCCTGTGGCTCGGCCGCAGGCGCACCCGGAGCGGAACGCGCTCGCTCCTCCTGCCCGACCGCGCGGCGACCGGCCGCAGACGCAGCCGCTCGCTCCACGGCGCGGTCGGCACCTGGGCCGCCCTCGGGCTGTTCTTCCTCTCCGCGACCGGCCTGACCTGGTCCGCGTACGCCGGGGCGAACATCGGCGAACTGCGCGAGGCGATCGGCCAGTCCACCCCCGTCGTCAGCATCGCGCTCGACGGAGGACACGGCGACGGGCACGGCGGAGGACACGGCGACGGCGCCGACGAGCACGCCGGTCACAAGGGCGCGCACGGCGCGGACCGCGGCACGGAAGCCCCCGGGCACTCCTCCGGTGACGTCGGCATGGACGCGGTCCTGGCCGCCGCCCGGGCCCAGGGACTGTCGGACCCGGTGGAGATCGTCCCGCCCGCCGAGCCCGGAACCGCCTACACCGTCAGGCAGATCCAGCGCAGCTGGCCCGAGAAGCAGGACGCCGTCGCCGTCCACCCCGCCACCGGCGAGGTCACCGACACCGTCCGCTTCGAGGACCACCCCCTGCTCGCCAAGCTGACCCGCTGGGGCATCGACGCCCACATGGGCACGCTGTTCGGCGTCGCCAACCAGGCCGTCCTGGCCGCCCTGGCCCTCGCACTGGTCTTCCTGATCCTGTGGGGCTACCGCATGTGGTGGCAGCGCGGCCGGGGCCGGGCCTTCGGCCGCGCGATTCCGCGCGGTGCCTGGCGGCAGGCGCCGCCGCGGCTGCTCCTGCCGCTCGCGGCCGGGGCGGCGGCCGTCGGCTGGTTCGTACCGCTGCTGGGCATCCCCCTGCTGGCCTTCCTCGTGCTCGACACGGTGCTGGGGGCGGTCCTGCGCCGCCGGAACGGCCGCACGGGCGAACCCGCGGCGGCCGGCCGGAGCGCCGGGAACGGAACCTGAGACCCCGCCCGGCGCGGTGGCTCCCCGGCGCCGGGGAGCCACCGCACGGCCCGTGCCGTGCCCGGACGGCCCTGGACGTCCAGAAAAGTGTGCCAAGCGAACCAGTGGAGCCGACCGCTGTCGGTGGCGTGGTGCAGACTCCCCGTGACCGATGACCGGAGCAGGAGGAACGCCGTGCTCGCGAGGCTGCGGGAGACCGACTGGAGCGCGCTGGAGTGCGTGGACGGTCCGGCGGACGGCGTGCCGGGTCTGCTGCTCGGACTCGCCTCCGGCGACCCGGAGGAACGCGCGGCGGCCCTGGACGGGCTGCGCCGCGCCGTGCGACATCAGGGGGACGTCCACGACTCGACGATCGCCTGCGTCCCCTTCCTGTTCGAACTGGTCGCCGACCCCGCCGTCGGCGACCGCGGCGAGCTGGTCGGCCTGCTCGTCGACATCGGGGACGAGGACCCCTACGACGAGGACGACGCGGCGGAGGACTGGGACGACGAGGGGACGCGTGCCTGGCGGGCCATGCTCCGGGAGGCCGCCACCGCCGTCCGCGCCGGGGCGGACGTCCTCCTCTCCCTGGTGGACGACCCCGATCCCGGCGTGCGCCGGGAGGCGCCCTTCGCGCTGGCCCTGTTCCACGGCGACGGGGCGCGCGTCCTGTCGGTGCTCGGGGAGAGGCTGGCGCTGGAGCGGGACGCCCGGGCGCGCCTGGCACTGGTGGACGCGGTGGAGGCGGTCGTCCGGCGGCACCCGGGGTCGGCCGGCGACGCCCTGATGCTGCTCGACGGGCTGTTCCGCCGCGGCACCGACCCCGTCGAGCGGCTCGCGGCCCTCTCCCGGCTGCTGTCCCACGCTCCCGAACGGCTGCCCGCCGGGGTCGTGCCCACCGTCGCCGGGCTGCTCGACCGGGTGCGCGAACAGCCGCCCGCCGGCGACGCGTCCGCCGGACCGGCAAAGGAGCGGGAGGCCGTGGAGCACGCGGAACTCGTCGCCACGGAGACCGTGTTCCTGCTGCGCGTCCTCCACGACCTCCTGGGCGACCGGGTGGCCGAGCGGACGGAACTGGTCCTCCACCAGCTCCGCGGCCGCGACCGGAGCGAGCGCGTGAACGCCCTGTGGGCGGCCTCCCGGCTGGTGCGCGAATGGCGCGGCGCCCACGAGGAGGTGGTGGAGTCGGTCGGCCGGGAGCTCGCCGATCCGGAGCTGAGGGGAGCCGCCGCCTCCGTGCTGAGGCAGTTCTGCGAACGGGCGGCTCCCGCCGCCGACCACCTGGCGGCCGCCGTGGCGGCGGAACCGGGGGGAGGCGTCGTGGTGCGGCCGAGCGGCACGGCGAGCGTCGGCGACGCGCTGACGGCGCTCGCCAGGCTGGGCGATCCGCGCGCCGTGCCCCACCTGGCCGCCGTGCTGGAGCGGCCCCGGCTCCCCGACGGCCTGGGCGGGGCGATGGGGAGCCTCGGCGACCGCGCCGCCCCGCTGGTGCCGCTGCTGCGCCGGAGGCTGGCGGAGACGCCGCCCGGCGAGGCCGCGTACGCCCCGGCCCTGACGTCCCTGCTGGCCTGGTCGGCCGCGCTCGGTTCGGCCGATGTCCTTCCGGAGGTGCTGCGGGTGCTGCGGGGCTCGCGCGGGATGCCGGGGGAGCGGGGCGCCGGAATCCGCCGGGCGGCCCTGCGGGCCGTCGAGGCCCTCGGGCCCGCCGCGCAGGGGGCCGCCCCGGACCTGCGGGCTCTGCTGTCCGAGCCGGGGACGGCCGTGGACGCCGCGGCGGCGCTGTGGGCGGCCGAGGGGGACGCCGAGGCCGTCCTGCCCGCTCTGCGCGCCGCGCTCGGCGGCGAGGACGACCGGGCCCGGCGGTCGGCCGCCTCCGTGCTCGGGAGGATCGGTCCCGCCGCGGCGGAGGCCGGACCGAGGCTGCGCGAACTGGCCCTGTGCGGCGGGGAGCCGCGGGCGCGGGCCGGTGCCGCGATCGCCCTGTGGCGGACGGCGGGGGACGGGGAGGCGGTCCTGCCGGTCCTGTGCCGGGAGTGGGAGCGGGACCTCGGCACCCGCGGGCCGATCGCCGGCTGTCTGGCGGAGATGGGGGCGGCGGCCGGGGCGGCGGTGCCGCTGCTGCGCGCCGAACTCGCCGAGGCCCGCCGCCTCGACCACCGCCGGGATGCCGACGGCGGCCGCGGTGCCCATGGCGTGGACGGCGACGAGGCGCTGCTGCGGGCGTGCCGGCGCGCTCTGGGGGCGATATCGCCTGCTAAGGAGAGGAGCTGACGGGGCGCCGGCTCAGGCGCTCACGCCGGGGACCGCTCCGGGGCGGGCTCCGGCGCGGGAAGGTGGCCGGCCCGGTGGGCCGCGATCCGCCAGGCGTCCACGACCGCCCGGCGGGCCCGTGCGGTGGCCGTGACGACGTCGCCGGAGAGCCGGACGGGCGCGCCGACGTGGACGTGGACGTCGGGCCGGCGCAGCGGCGCGGTGACGAACCCGGCGACCTGCTTGGCGGTGGAACCGGAGCTGATCCGGCGCGATCCGGCCTGCCCGAGCGGGACCACCGGGGCGCCCGTGGCCAGCGCGAGCCGGGCCAGGCCGCTGCGGAACGGGCCGGGCTCCGCCTCGCCCGCGTCGGTGCGGCGCGGCAGGCCGCCCTCGCCGTAGATGAGGACCACCCGTCCTGCCGCGAGTGCGGCGGCGGCGCTCTCCAGCGACGCGGCGGCCCGGTCGGTGCCGCGGTGCACCGGGACGTGTCCGTCGCGGAGGAGTGCCTGGCGCAGGCCGGGGATCCTCCACAGTCCGGCGGTGGCCAGGACGACGGGCTCGACGCCCAGACGGTGGAGGGCGGCCAGGACGACGCCGGGGTCGACGAGCGAGGTGTGGTTCGCGGCGACGACGCTGCCGGGGGCGAGGTCGGCGCCGGGGTCGGAGGTGACCCGCAGACGGCCGAGCGCGGGGACGACGGTACGGGCGACGGTGCTGAGCACGGCGGGGCTCCTCTGCGTTCTCCGAACGCCGGACGGGTGTGATGGTCAGATCGTCGTCCACGGCGCCCGCGGGCGCCTGAGTAGCCGTACTCATCCGCCCTGTGAGGTCCCGCGCGGAGCGGGCCGGGGGAGCGGCGGGCCCGCGGCCGTGCGACTCGGCGCTCCGCACGGCCGCGGGAGCTTTTCCGGCTACGCCTGCGGCTTGCGGCCCAGGCCGCCGGCGACCAGCAGGCCGGCGATGTCCAGCGGCGCCTTCACCGGCTCGTCGGGCTGCCAGTACGGCAGGTACACCACGCCCGGCTCGACCATCTCCAGTCCCTCGAAGAAGGCGGCGATCCGCGCCATGCTGCGGAGCTGTCCCCGGCCCAGGGCCTGGCGCAGCACCGCCTCCAGGCCGCGGGCCTCGGGGGTGGAGGAGCAGAAGTGGGTCAGCAGCAGGTATCCGCCCGGCGGCAGCCACTTCTTGTAGGTCTCCACCAGCCCGTCCGGGTCCTCCTCGTCCAGGAGGTGGTGGACCACGGCGTTGAGGATCAGGCCCACCGGGCGCTCCGGGTCCAGCATCCTCGTCACGTCCGGGTGGTTCAGCAGGACGTCGGGCTCGCGGATGTCGGCGGTGACCACGACGGTGCGGTCGTCGTCCTCCAGCAGGGCCCGGCCGTGGGCGAGCACGATCGGGTCGTTGTCGACGTAGACGACCCTCGCCCGGGGGTTGACCTCCTGGGCGACCTGGTGGGTGTTCTGCGCGGTGGGCAGGCCGGAGCCGATGTCGAGGAACTGGTCGATGCCCTGCCGGGCGAGGTGGCGCACCGCGCGGACCAGGAGCCTGCGGTTGGTCCGCGCGCCCTCCCCGCCGTCGGGGAAGGCCTCGGCGACCTGCGCGGCGATCTCCTGGTCCACCGGGTAGTTGTCCTTGCCGCCCAGGATCGCGTCGTAGACCCGCGCGATGCTGGGGACGGAGGTGTCGATCTCGACCGGCTCCCCCGCCGGGGGGTTCCGGGTCCAGCTCATCTCGTCGGCCATGCGCTTGTCCCTCCGAATATCTGACTGCCCGTCAGAATAGGGCCGGAGCGGCGCCTCCTGCCCGGCGTACGGCGACAATCGGCCACCGGCGTCGGCGTATGCGCCCGGCCCCGCGCACGGCCGGCTGCTCCGCCCCCCGGCCGCGGACGGCCGGGGAACGCTCCGGTGCGGTGGTGCGGTGGTGCGGTGGTGCGGTGGTGGGGTGTGCTGTGACGCCGAGGCGTCAGGAGAGCAGGAAGTCCGCCTGCCCGGCCTTGGCGCCCCGGATGAACGCGCTGATCTCCCCGCGGGTGCGGATCAGTGCCGGACCGTCGGGTTCGGCGGACTGGCGGAGGGCCACCCGGCCGCCGGGCAGTTTCCTGACCTCCACGCAGTTGCCGCCGTTCCCCCCGCTCCACGGCCGCAGCCAGCCCTCGGCGCCGAGGCCGCCGGCGGGCATGCCGTTGTACGCGCGGTCCATCTCAGAACTCCTTGCGGAGGTCCCGGAGGATCTCCCTGGTGCGTCGTGCCGTCGCCGCCTGGGCCGACATGCGGTCCAGGAGTTCCAGGTGGGAGGCCACCTCCGCGCGCTCGTCCAGGTAGACGGCGCCGGTCAGGTACTCCACGTAGACCATGTCGGGGAGCTCGGGCAGACCGAAGCGGAACAGGACGAAGGGACCGTGGATGCCGGGGTGGAACCCGGCGGAGAACTCGGTGATCTGCAGGGTGACGTTGGGCCGCTCGCTGTCGTCCAGCAGCCGGTCGATCTGGGCCCGCATGACGTCCGGCGTGCCGACGCGGCGGCGCAGCGCGGTCTCGTCCACCAGGACCCACAGGTGCGGGGGCTCGGGGCGGTCGAGCAGCTTCTGACGCTCCATGCGCAGCGCCACGTGCCGCTCGACCTCCTCCGGGGAGGTCCGCCCGACGGCCCCGGTGCGCAGCACGTACCGCGCGTACTCCTCGGTCTGGAGGAGGCCGGGTACGAGCTGCGGCTCGTAGGAGCGGATGACCTCCGCGGAGTTCTCCAGACTGACGTGGACGCTGAACCAGTCCGGCAGCACGTCGCGGAACCGCTGCCACCAGCCGGGCCGGTTGGCCTCCTCGGCGAGCGCGGCGAAGGCCTCGACGTCGGGGCCGGCCACCCCGTACGCCTCCAGCAGCAGACGCACGTACGGGATCTTCAGGGCGACCTCGGCCGTCTCCATCCTGCGGATCGTGGCGGAGGTGACGTGGAGGATCCTCGCGGCCTCGTCGCGTTTCAGGCCGGCTTTCTCCCGCAGGTCCTGGAGCCGCCTCCCCAGTACGAGCTGACCCACCGTCGGGGCCGACCGGGGCTCACTCACCGGACATCTCTCCTGGCCATGACCGGCAGTGTGCCATGCCGTCCGCGAGCCGAACACCCTGTACCCGAAACTCTGCACTTTTCAGAGTGGCCCTTGCCAACTGTCCGCCGCGGCAGCATAGTTGCCGGTGTGACACGGTTCACCGCGCTGTGGTCGCGGGCGCGCTGCGCGTTCCCCGGCTCCGGCCTCCCCCACACGACAGGACCGTCCGCGCCGGCGGAAGACGCCCTGCCGACCAGGCGACGGCAGGAGTGGTCCGTCCTGTCCAAGGGGGCGGGCGAGGCGGCGGCCCCGGCGGCTCCGGAGCCGTCCGCCGGCGCGGTGGCGGACACCGCGGGCACGGGCGAGCGCCGCGACCGGCCGGTGCGGACGCGGCCGTCCCCGGCGGGTGCGGCGTGCTGACACCGCCGAGCGGCGCCCTCATCCGCGGACTGCGCTGCCTGGGAGGCCTGCTCAGGGACCCCTCGGGAGAGCACCCCCGCGAGCGCCTCCGGCTGCCGTCCCCCCTGCGCGCCCCCCTGGGCTACGACGCCGTCGGCGTGGACGCCGGCCTCGGGCCGCGCGTCAGGCGCGGCCTGCGCCGGACGGGGTGCGTGTTCGCCGACGCCGAGCGGTGGTGGTGGATCGTGCCCGCCCAGGCCGACATCGGCCTGGTCTGGCCCGAACCGGCCCGCTACGCCCCCGGAGCCCTCGTCCCCGCCCGCGCCTCGGGCGCCGGGCCGTGCCTCACCCACTGGCCGGAGGACGACGTGCCCTACACCCACCCCGTCATGCTCTACATCGTCGTGTGCAACGTCCTGGGCGTCCGCCCGGACTGGAGCGCCGTCCCGGCGGACGCGGCGGCCGCGCGCCGCTGAGCGTGAGCGGCGGCCGGCGTCAGGCGGCCCTCGCGGCGGGCACGTACTTGTAGCCGACGCGCCGCACGGTGGCGATGCTGTCCCGGTGGGCGGGGCCGAGCTTGCGGCGGAGCCTGGCGACGTGGACGTCGATGGTGCGGCTGTCGCCCACGTGGGCGTAGCCCCACACCGCCTCCATCAGGTGGGCGCGGGTGTGGACCCGGTGCGGATGGGCCGTCAGGTGCGCCAGCAGCCCGAACTCCAGATAGGTCAGGTCCAGGGGCCGCCCGTCGACCGAGGCCGTGTACCGGTCGCGGTCGACGTGGAGTCCCGGTGCCGGTTCCGGGGGCGGTTGCGGTGTTCCGGCCCGCGGTCCCTCCACGCGCCGGACGGTGAGGTCCTGTGCGAACAGTTCGGACACCTGGGCGGTCTCGGGGGCGAGCACCACATAGGTGACCAGCCGTTCCCGGGTGCGGGGGCCGGTGGTGCCGTCCGTGCCGGTCGGGACGGGGGCGGGAGCGGTGATGGTGTGGTTCACCGTGATCGGATCCTTCTCATGGGTGGGATGGGCGGGTGCGGCCGGGTGCGGCCGCGCCCGCGGGAGGGCCGGGACCGCGGCAAGGGGTGTGGTGCGGCACCTCGTCGCCCGGTGCCCGGTCCCCGGCCGCGGGCTTCGCGGCCGGGGGCGGAGGTTCTCCCGCCGTCAGCGCAGGGAGGTCGCCGTGCCGTCGAACGCCGTGCCGTCGAGTGCCGCGGTGCCGAGGGGGAGGGAGTCGACGAAGGCGTCGACGGCGCCGAACAGGCGCAGTTCCGCCTCGGGGGCGAGGCGGGCCGTGCCGTCCGGGCGGCGCTCGATGGAGCTGTCGAGCAGGAAACAGCCGTTCACCACGTGGCGGGCGTCCAGTGCGGCCAGCACCGGCCGCAGCGCGTAGTCGATGGCCAGGACGTGCGCGAGGCTGCCGCCGGTGACCAGGGGCAGCACGGTCTTCCCCGACAGGGCCGCCTGTGGAAGCAGGTCCAGGAACGACTTGAGCAGGCCGCTGTAGGAAGCCTTGTACACCGGCGTGGCCACGATCAGTCCGTCGGCCGCCGTGACCCGGCCGACGGCGGTGCGCAGTTCGGGGGCCTCGGTCCGGCCCGCCAGCAGCTCCCCGGCCGGCAGGTCGCGTATCGCCAGGTGCTCGGCGTCGTACCCGGTGGCCGAGAGCCGGGCGATGGCGTGCTCGACCAGCAGCGCGGTGCGTGAGACGGGGGAGGGGCTGCCGGAGAGGGCGAGGAGGGGGTTCATGGGTGATGTCACTCCACGGGGAGGAAGCGGAGGGGGCGGGACGGGATCTTCGGCGCGACCGGCCGCGGTCGGCTGATCCGCCGCGTGCCCGGTGTCTCCTGCCGGGTACGACGAGCGCGGTGAACGGCAGGGCGATTCATCGTCGTACTTCGCCTCGCCGGAATCGGGGGAATCCGCGAAGAATATGCACGGAGCCCCGGGCGGTGCATGATCCGCAGGAGATGCTCAAGGCAGGAGGAACGGCCGGCTGTGCGGCTCAGCGAACGGCGGCACAGATCGCGCTGGCATGCCGTCGCAGATCGACGTGCAGGCGCGCCACGAGAATTTCGGCGTTCCTCATGGCAGACAAGAATGGCGGCGAAAACAGCCGGCGTCAACATTTTCTTCCGGTCTTCCGATGACGGAAAACGCCGCCGCGTCCTGCCTCTGTGCAGGCAGGACGCGGCGGCATGAGGGAATGGGTCGTTCCGTCCGCCTGTTCGGCGCGACCGCGGATTCGGTCATCCCGTCGGTCGTGCGGGAAAAGGCGAGGCGGAAAGCGAGGTCTTTCTGAAAGGGATCGCAGAATCCCGGCAGGGGGCGTGGAAAATGCCGCGGTGCGGCGAGCCGGGCGTGTGTGCGCCGGTCCGGTGCTCCGCTCCGGCGTGGGAATCGCTGACGATATCCCGCCCGCCTTCCGCGGTCTTCCGGAGGATTCCTCAGACGGCGGCCGATTCGCTGCTTCCCTCCTTCTGCCCGCCCTTCTCCCCGCGCTGGGCCGGAACCGTGTCCCCGCCGGCGGGGACGGGCTCGGGGGCGGGCAGGCGGCGGTGCTCGCGGATCGAGTGGGCGAGGGCGGCGGCCCACAGCACGTACAGGAGCGCGTAGACCGGGTACCGCACGGCGTCCCCGGCGCCGATCCAGTCGCCGTTCAGCAGGGTGCGCGTGTTGGTGACGATGATCAGGCCGCCCACCGCGGAGCCCAGGATGCGCGGGGGGACGTGACGGACCAGCCACGCGGCGATCGGAGCGGCGATCAGACCGCCCACGAGCAGGGCGCCGGCCCAGGAGGCGTCGATGCCCGCGGAGCCGAGCCCGGTCAGGAAGCCCAGGCTGGCGGCGACGGCCACCAGGAACTCGCTGGTGTCGATCGAGCCGATCACCTTGCGGGGCTCCAGCCGGCCGCTGGCCAGGATGGCGGGGGTGCCCACCGGGCCCCAGCCGCCTCCGCCGGTGGCGTCGACGAAACCGGCCACCAGGCCCAGCGGGGAGAGGAACCGCTTGCGCAGGGGCTTGCCGAGGCGGTCGGCGGGAAGCCCGGCGAGGGTGAACCGCAGCAGGACGTACAGGCCCAGGGTGAGCAGGACCAGGGCCATCACGGGCTCGGCCGCCTCGGTGGACAGCTTCGACAGGAAGGTGGCGCCGGCGAAGGCGCCGATCGCACCGGGTATGCCGATCTTCGCCACGACGCCCCAGTCGACGTTGCCGAACCGCCAGTGCGCCGCGCCGGAGGCCAGTGTGGTGCCGATCTCCGCCAGGTGCACGGTGGCCGAGGCGGCCGCGGGATTGGTGCCCACGGCCAGCAGCAGGGTGGTGGAGGTCACGCCGTAGGCCATCCCCAGACTGCCGTCCACCAGTTGGGCCCCCAGGCCGACCAGCGCCAGCACGATCAGTGTTCGCATGCCGCGCCCACCCTTCCGTCTTCCCTAGTTTTCCTACTGATTTTGTAGGGAAAACTGTCGCGGCATTCCCCCCGCCGGGTCAAGACGAGTCCGGACTGTGGGACGACGGGTGGGACGGCCTGCGGGACGGCGGCCGGTACGGGAGCGGGGAGAGGGGGAGCGACCCCTACGGGCCGGATGTCACGGGTTCGTCCAGGCCCCGGGATCCTCGGCCAGGGTGCGCACCAGGACCGGCAGCCGGTTCGCGGCCACATCGGCCAGCGTGACCTCGTCCAGGACCTTGCGGACGTTGGCGCGCAGCGCGATCCACAGCGGCAGCAGGGCCTCCGCGGGACCGGTGTAGGACAGCTCCGGCGGACGCGCGCCCCGCACCGAGACCAGCGGACCCTCCACCACGCGGATCACGTCGGCGATGGTGATGGTCTCCGCGGGCGCGGCCAGCCGGTAACCGCCGCTGCCGCCGCGCCGGCTGACCACGAGTCTGCCGCGGCGCAGGTCGGTCAGGATGCCCTCGAGGAACTTGTGCGGAATGCCCTGCGCGTCGGCGATCGCCTCGGCCTTGACCGGACTCTCGTCCCCCGCCGCGGCCAGTTCCAGCAGGGCCCGCACCGCATAGTCCGCTCTCGCCGAGATCCGCATGCGGGCATTATCCGGTACCCGGTGTCCGCCCGCCCGCCGGGGCCGCGCGGGACGGGCCCGTCCCGCGCTCACGCCTTGCGGTACTCGTACGCCTCCGCCGCGGCCGCCGCCACCGCGTCCAGGTCCGCCCCGGTGGAGGCGGTGACCACGGCCGCGACCGCCCCCTCCACGAACGGCGCGTCCACCAGCCGGGCGCGCTCGGGCAGATCGCCCTCGGCGAGCAGCGTCCGCACGGTCAGCACCGAGCTGCCCAGGTCGGCCAGCACCGCGACGCCCGCGCCCCGGTCCACCCGGCGGGCCGCGTCGATGATCAGGTCCGAACTGGTGCCCAGACCGCCCTCCCCGGTGCCCCCGGCCGGAGCCACCGGCACCGCGGGGCCGCCGGCGGCCAGACCGCGGGCCATGTGGGCGACGGACTCGGCCACCTGCCTGCTGTGCGAGACCAGGACGACGCCGACCAGCGCCTCCTCGCCACCCTCCGCGCTCACGCCGCCTCCCCGGTGCCGCCGGACGCCTCCGCGCCGCCGGCCCCCGTGTCCCCGGCGGCCTCGGCGAGAGCCGCGAAGAACAGCGCGGAGGAGGTGGCGCCGGGATCCTGGTGCCCGATGCTGCGCTCGCCCAGGTAACTCGCCCGCCCCCGGCGGGCCTGCATCGGCACGGTGGCGGCCGCGCCCTCCTCGGCGGCCCGGCGCGCCGCCTCGAAGCCGTCGCCCGACTCGCCCAGCGCCTCGATCGCCGGGTACAGGGCGTCCAGCATCGTCTTGTCGCCCGGCGCCGCCGACCCCAGCTGCGCCACGGCCTCCACCCCCGTCCGCAGGGCGTCCCGCAGCAGTGCGGCGTCCACGCTCCCGGCGTCGCCCAGGGCCTTGCCCGCGCGCCGCAGCAGCGTCCCGTACAGCGGGCCGGAGGCGCCGCCGACGGTGGAGATCAGCCGGCGCCCGGCGAGGACGAGCACGGCCCCGGGAGTGGCGGGCCTCTCCTCTTCCAGGGAGGCGACGGCGGCGGCGAGACCCCGCCGCATGTTGGCGCCGTGATCGGCGTCGCCGATGGCGGAGTCCAGCTCGGTCAGCCGCCCCGCCTCCCGGTCCACGGCGGCCGAGACCGCGGACATCCAGCGGCGGAAGAAGTCGGTGTCCAGTACGGCGGTCACCACGGTCTCCTCTGTCGGTGTCGTCCCTGCTCCGGTGTGCCTGCCCCGGGCGCCCGCCTCACATGCCCCAGCGCAGCCCGGGGGTGCGCACCGGCGCGTCCCACAGCCGCAGCAGCTCCTCGTCGGCCTGACACAGCGTCACCGAGCAGCCCGCCATGTCGAGGGAGGTGACGTAGTCGCCGACGAGCGTACGGGCCACGGCCACCCCGCGCTCCCCCAGCACCCGGTGCACCTCGGCGGCGAACCCGTACAGCTCCAGCAGGGGAGTGGCGCCCATGCCGTTGACCAGCGCCAGCACGGGCCCGTCGGGGCGCAGGTCCTCCAGCACCGCGTCCACCGCGAAGTCGGCGATCTCCCCGGAGGTCATCATGCCGCGCCGCTCGCGGCCCGGTTCGCCGTGGATGCCGACGCCCAGCTCCAGCTCCCCGGGCGGCAGGTCGAAGGTGGGGCCGCCCTTGGCCGGGGTGGTGGGGGCGTCCAGCGCGACGCCGAAACTGCGGGAGGACTCGTTCACCTGCCGGGCGATCGCCTCGACCCGCTCCAGCGGAGCGCCCTCCTCGGCCGCCGCGCCCGCGATCTTCTCCACGAACAGCGTGGCCCCGGTGCCGCGCCGGCCGGTGGTGTGGGTGCTGCCGTCCACCGCCACGTCGTCGTCCACCAGCACTTTGGCGACCTGCACGCCCTCGTCCTCGGCCAGTTCGGCGGCCATGTCGAAGTTCAGCACGTCCCCGGTGTAGTTCTTCACGACGAACAGCACGCCCCGGCCGCTGTCCACGGCCGCCGCGGCCCGCGCCATCTGGTCGGGAACCGGGGAGGTGAACACCTCGCCGGCGCAGGCGGCGTCCAGCATGCCGGGGCCGACGAACCCGCCGTGCAGCGGCTCGTGCCCCGAACCGCCCCCGGAGACCAGACCCACCTTGTCCGCCACCGGCGCGTCCCGGCGCACCACGATCCGGTGCTCGACGTCGACCGCCAGGTCCGGATGGGCGGCGGCCATGCCGCGCAGGGCGTCCGCCACCACCGTCTCCGGCACGTTGATCAGCATCCTCACGACTACCTCCGGGTGGTCTCGGCGGCTCCGGCAGCCCTGTCACCGATCTCGCCGGCCGCCCGTCGGGGCCGTACGGCCGGGGGATCAGTATCGCGGCGAAGTGTGTCCCAGGTCACCCCCGCGCCGCGTGTTCACGCGGCGGGGAACCGCGAAGAGCGTGCCCGGCACGCCCCCCGGCGGGGGACCGGAAGTGGGCCGAACGGCCCTGTGGCGGGGACGCGGCGGGGCAGAAGATGAGGCGGAGGACAGCGTACGAACGGACGGCGCGCGCCGCGCGGAAACGAGGAGAGCGATGAGGAACGGACCGGTCGTGGTGGGAGTGGACGGCTCGAAGCCGAGTCTGGACGCGGTGGCCGCGGCGGCCCGCGAGGCGCGGCTGCGCGGGGTGGGGCTGCGGGTGGTGCACGCCTTCCTGTGGCCGGCGATGCACGTGCCGCTGGGCCCGTCGCCGACGGGACCGCCCGATGGCGGGCTGCGCAACATGGCCGAGCGCCTGGTGGCCGACGCGGTGGAGCACGCGCGCACCGCCGAGCCGGAGGTCGAGGTCGAGGGCGAGATCGTCACCGGCGAGCCGCTGACGGTGCTGGAGCGCCGGTCGCGCGACGCCGCGCTGACCGTGGTCGGCAGCCGGGGACTGGGCGGCTTCACGGGGCTGCTGCTGGGCTCGACCGCCGTCCACCTGTCGGCGCACGGCCGCTGCCCGGTCATGGTGGTGCGCGGCAGGCCGGAGCCGGCCGGCCACGTCCTGCTCGGAATGGACGGCTCCCCGGCGGGCGAGGCCGCGGTGGAGTTCGCGTTCGCGGAGGCGTCGCTGCGGGGCGCCGGCCTGGTGGCCCTCCACACCTGGAACAACTGGACCGGGCCGGCCGTCGGCGGCCCCGGTGAGCCGCTGCCCCTCGTCTACGACATGGACATGCTCCGGGACGAGGAGGAGCGGGTGATGGCCGAGGCGCTGTCCGGATGGCAGGCGAAGTACCCCGAGGTCACCGTGCACCGCCGCCTGGTGCAGGCTCGCACGCGTCCGGCGCTGATCGAGGCCAGCGAGGACGCGCAGCTGCTGGTGGTCGGGGCGCGCGGGCGCGGGGGGTTCGCCGGCCTGCTGCTGGGGTCGGTCAGCCAGGCCGTCCTCCACCACGCGCACTGCCCCGTCGCCGTGGTGCGGCACCGGGAGGCGGAGCACTGACACCGTGCTCTTTCCGGTCCTTCCGCCGGGCAGCGGAAGGACCGGAAAGAGCCGAGGGACCGGAAAGAGCCGAGAGGCCGGGAGGGGCGTCAGGAGAGGGAGAGGAAGAGTTTCTCCATCTTCCGGGTGTCGAGGCCGTCGGCTCCGTCCTCCTGGGCCAGGCACTGCTTGAGGCCGGCGGCGACGATGGAGAAGCCCGCCCGGTCCAGCGCCCGGCTGACGGCGGCGAGCTGGGTGACGACGTCCTCGCAGTCGCGGCCCTCCTCCAGCATGCGCACCACGGCGGCGAGCTGGCCCTGGGCGCGCCGGAGCCGGTTGGCGGCCGGGCGTATCGTCTCGGGGGGAAGCTGGACCATGGCGGTGGTTCCTTTCGGCCGGCCGGGTTCGACGGGAGGGACCGCCGGGTTCACTCCCCGGACTTCTGGGCGGCGATCGAGGCGCGCACCTCGTCCATGTCCAGCTCGCGGACGGCGGTGATCACCTGGTCCAGGGCCTGGGGCGGCAGGGCGCCGGGCTGGGCGAAGACCAGGAGGCCCTCGCGGAAGGCCATCAGCGTCGGGATCGAGGTGATGTTCGCCGCGGCGGCCAGGGCCTGCTCGGCCTCGGTGTCGACCTTGCCGAAGACGATGTCGGCGTTGGCCTCGGACGCCCGCTCGTAGACGGGGGCGAACATCCGGCACGGCCCGCACCAGGACGCCCAGAAGTCGACCAGGACGATGTCGTTGCCGGTGACGGTCTTCTCGAAGTCGGCGGCGGTCAGGGCGACGGTGCTCATGCGATTCCTTCCGAAGGTCCGGATTGATACCCCCTGGGGTAAGGAACGCCGGGGCGGTGCCGAACATTCCCCGGCGCGCCGACACGTCGGCACGCCGGGACCCGGAAGGCGCCACGCGGAGGCGCTATGCGGAGGTGCTACGTGCCGTGCACGGCGCGTCGCAGGGGGCAGCGGTCGACGAACCCGTAGCACAGGCCCGCTCCGGCGCCGAGCGAGGCGAGCCCGACGGCGACGGGGAGCCGCAGGCCGGCGGGGGCCTGCTGGAGCAGGGTGAGGGCGCCCATGGCCAGCACGAACCAGGCGAAGGCCCGGGAGAGGACGGCCGCGGGGACGCGCCCGGCCAGCTTCGCCCCGGCGAGGGAGCCGGCGACCGCGAAGCCGGTGACGGCCAGGGTCAGACCCCAGTCGACGGGGACGGTGGTGAGGTAGCCGGCGAAGCCGGCGGCGGACTTCATGGCGATGACCAGCAGCGAGGTGCCCACGGCCACCGGCATGGGCAGCCCGCCCAGCAGGGCCAGGGCGGGGACGACCAGGAAGCCGCCGCCCGCGCCGACCAGGCCGGTGGCCAGGCCGACGGCCGCGCCGTCCAGCAGCACCCGCCCCACCGGGAGCCGCCGGTGGGGCCGGTCGGGGGCGGTGGTGCGGCGGCCGCGGAGCATGGCGGCGGCGGTGGCGATCATCATGACCGCGAACGCGGCCAGCAGGACCGTGTCGGGGATGTGTCCGCCGATGAGGCCGCCGGTGTAGGCGCCGGCCATCCCGGCGGCGCCGAACAGGGCGCCGGTGCGCCGGCGGACCCGTCCGCCGCGGGCGTGGCCGATCACGCCCACGGCGGAGGTGACGCCGACGACGAACAGGGAGGTGGCGATGGCCTCCTTGGCGTCCAGCCCGGCGACGTGGACCAGCAGCGGCACGGCCAGGATCGACCCGCCGCCCCCGAGCAGGCCCAGGGAGACGCCGACCAGCAGGGCCAGGGCCAGGACGAGGACGAGTGCCGGCGTCACGGCGGTCACCGGCTGCGGTCGGCGAGCCGTGCGACGGCCCGGCGCGGGTCGAAGGACGGCGTGCGGTTCCACGGCATCCTCGACAGCAGTACGCCCATGGCGCAGGTGTTGCTGACGGCGGCGAAGGCCAGTCCGCCGCCGACGAACGCCGACAGGAGCTGCATGCCGGGCACGGCGAAGCTGCCGAGGGCGCCGATCAGGACCAGGGAACCGGCCACCAGGCGCACCTGCCGCTCCATGTCCCAGCGTTCCCGGCCGCGGTCGACCGGGGCGCCGGCCCTCTCCCAGGCGGTGATCCCGCCGGACAGGACCGCCAGGCCGGGCAGCCCGGCCTCGGCGAGGGCGCGCTCGGCCTGACCGGCGCGCTGCCCGGAGCGGCACACCAGCACCACGTCGGCGTCCAGGTGCTCCGCCAGCTCCTCGCGGTGCTCGCGCAGGACGTCCAGCGGGACGTTGTGGGAGCCGGGGATGTGCGCGGCCTCGAACTCGGCCGGGGAGCGGACGTCGAGCAGCCGGGGCGGGGTGCCCGAGGCGAGCCCGGCGCGCAGGTCGTCGGCGGTCAGGCTGCGGGGGGTGGTGGAGGGGGTCATGCGCTGGTCTCCTGTCGGTCGTCGGCGGTTTCGGGGGCGGGTGCGGCCAGGCCCAGGTCGCGGGCGCGGTCGAAGCCGTCGTCGACGGCGACGACGTCGCGGCCGCGGGCGTGGAGCAGGGACGCCGCGATCGAGGCGCGGTAGCCCCCGGCGCAGTGCACCCAGACGCGGCCTTCGGGAACCTCGTCCAGGCGGCCGGGGAGGTCGTGGAGCGGGATGTGCACCGAGCCGGGGACGTGCGCCCGGGCGCGCTCCCGGTCGCGGCGCACGTCCAGGACGACGGGGCCGCCGTCGCCGGCGTCGAGGGCGGCCTTGAGGTCGGCGAACGCGGCGCGTCCGAAGGAGGCCGGCGGTTCGCCGCCGGACCAGTCCCCGGGGCCACCGGTGGCCATGGCGGCCGGGCGGTCGATGCCGATGCGGACCAGCTCGCGCTGGGCCTCGGCGACCTGTTCGGCGGTCTCGCCGAGCAGGGTGAGGGGGGTGCCCCAGGGGATCAGCCAGCCCAGCTGGGTGACGAACTGGCCGTCCAGGCCGAAGTTGAGGCTGCCCGGCAGGTGTCCGGCGGCGAAGGCGGTGCGGTCGCGCAGGTCCACCACCCACTCGCCGGCCTCGATGCGGCGGCGCAGCTCGGCCGGGTCCGCCACGGACGGCGGGGACAGGTCCGGGGCGGTGGGGCCGGCGGCGTTGGCCGGACCCATGTGGGCGTAGTAGGCCGGGAAGGCGTCCAGGCCGGCCAGGAGCCGCTCGACGTAGGCCCCCTCGTCGGCGGTCAGCGCGGCATTGGTCTTCTTCTCCTGTCCGATGGTGCTGGACGCCCCGGTGGCCTGGGTGGCGGAGCAGAACGATCCGAAGCCGTGGGTGGGCCAGACGGCCGCCTCGTCCGGCAGCTCGGCGGCCAGCCGGTGCGCCGAGCGCCACTGGGCCCGCACCAGGGTGTCGGTGTGCTCCGGGCCCAGCAGGTCCGGACGTCCGGTGGTGCCGTACAGCAGCGAGCCGCCGGTGAACACCGCGACCTGCCCCCCGTCGGCCTGGAGGGCGTAGGACAGGTGGGTGTGGGTGTGTCCCGGGGTGTGGATGGCGCGCACCCGCATCGCGCCGACCTCGACGACGTCGCCGTCGCGGATCGGGGTCCGCTCGTAGGCGACCTCGTCATCGGCGTTCACCAGGTAGGCGGCGCCGGTCTCGCGGGCCAGCGCCAGGCCGCCGGTGACGTAGTCGTTGTGGATGTGCGTCTCGAAGACGTGGGTGATCCGCACCCCGGCGGCCTCCGCGAGGGCGGTGACCCGGTCGTGGTCGCGCTGCGGGTCGACCACCAGGGCCACGGAGCCGTCGTGGACCAGGTAGGTGCGGTCGCCCAGGCCGGGGGTCTCGACGGGAAGGACGGTGACCATTGCCTCTCCTCGGGGGTGGCGGGTTCGCCGGGTTCTTCCGGGGCGGCGGGCCGTGGCCGGGCGGCTCGGGGCCGGGGGAGGGCTGCTGCGCACTCTCTTCCGGAAATACCCGGGGGGGTATGCCGGGGACAACCGTAACAGGAACCGGTTTATGCCCCGGGGGGTATACGGGTGAGGCGTGGGTCACGGAGACCGGCCGGGGGTCGGGGGAGGCGGACGGTGCGGCCCGGCGGCGGGCCCTCGCGGACGGCGGGGACCGGCACGGGGAGCGCGGTGTCGCCGAACGGAGGCCGGCGAGCGGGGGAGCACCGCGGCGGGACGGGCGGGGAGCCCGGCGGTGGAGCGGCGGACGCACCGCCGCCCGGACGGTTCCTAGGAGGAGGCGGAGCCGTCCGGCAGGGCCATGTGCAGCCGCAGGGTCAGGCCGTCGGCCGTGGCGCGGGACTCCACCAGGTCGCAGAGCTGGTGCATCATCCACAGGCCGCGTCCGCCGTCGGCCGAGTCCAGGGTCGGACGGCGGCGGCCGGCCAGCGGGTCGGTGAGCCGCCCGCGGTCGCTGATCTGGGCCACACAGGACGTGCGGTCGGCCCACAGGCTCAGGGTGCCGCGCCCGCCGCCGTGGGCGATGGAGTTGGCGGCGGCCTCGGCCACGGCCAGGACGAAGTCGCCCCGGCGGGGAGCGTCCAGCCCGGCCTCGTGCGCCCAGGAGTCCGCGTGGTGGCGCACCTCGCCCAGGTCGCCGGCGGCGAACACGACGGTGCGGGCGCCGGCGGGAGCGGGGGCGAGCGGCAGGGCGTCGCAGTCCGCGTTGACGGCCGCGGGCCCGGCGTAGTGCGGACTGGGCCGCTCCGTGCCGCCCTCCCACAGGACCGGATGGGTGCGGCACGCACCGTCGCGCACGGCCGGGGGCAGCGCGGCCGTGTCGTAGGGGCACAGGATCGTCGCGGTGCGGCCGGTGAAGGCGGCGTTGATGAGCGCCTCGTGCCGGGTGGCCTCCACCACCTCGGCGGGGGAGCGCCGAGCCCAGATCGGCTCCCCGACGATACGGGCGGGACGGCCGGCGTGCCGGTCGGCGAAGTCCCGCAGACCGGCCAGGATGCGGCCGGGGTTGCGGCCGAACTCGGTCATGTCCACGAGGGTGAGGCGGTCGGCCGGGCTCTTCCCGGCGCCCAGGTACTCGCGCAGCAGCCCCAGCCGGGGGCCGGGAACGGCGACGAGGACGGGGTCCCCCGCGTCCAGCGCCGCGGTGACGAAGCCGCCCACCCCGGCGAGGTACTCCTCGGACGTCCGGTAGAACAGCGCGGGATGGACGAAGGGCTCCGGGTCTTCCCGCCCGGCGTGAGGGTGTTCGCTTCCGGTCACGGGAGGACCGCCTCTGGCGTGGCGAGGGGATGCGGGGGAGAACCGGCCGTGCGGGCCGGCGGCCGTGGCCCGGTCCCGTGCGGGCGTGGGCGGGCGACCGCCGGTGCGGCTGCGGCGGCGGGGAGGATGCACCGGACGCGCCGGCGCGGCGCCGGCATCGGTACGACGGTGAACACCTCCAACTCGTCCAACTCGGTCCTCGGCTCTGCTCCACGGGAGCGTGTGCCCCGGGGGGACACCCGCACACCGGCTTCTCCGCCCTCCGGCCGCGCGCGGCCCGGGGCGCTCCGCGTCCACCGGCGAGGCGGCCCGGTCGCACGGGAAGGGTACAGCGGCCCCGGAGTGCGCCTTTGGAAGCCCCGGCGCCCCGGCAGGGGGCGGGAGGACGACGGGAGGACGGTGCGGGAGGATGACGGGGGACGGTGCGGGAGGGGCGCGCGTCCGGACCCCGGACCGCGACGCGGTCACGGGCGTGGGACCCGGGCCTCCCGGCGACCGTTCCGGCGGGGCCGGCCCCTGCGTCCCGCCGGAACGGTCGCCGGGAGGAAACAATCGCGGTGTTCGGCATCAGGAGCCGGTTTCGGGGAAGGCCTCGGAAAGCCGGAGTGCGCCACCGCTCCCTGACACGGCCCGAGTTGGGGCCCTCTCCGGCTCTTCCGGCCGCTGTTAACATGTGCCGGACAGCAACAAAAGGGACGATGAGTACTGGCTTTGTCGTCCCCCCAGATCCAGCCGGGCGCCGAGGCGACGGGCGTGGGCCGGCGAGAACGACTGTGAGAGGGCTTGTGGTGAACGCCAGCGACGCAGCCGTACGAGACCGGTTGACGAGGGCACTGCGGGAGCGCGGCGACGAGATCGCGGACCGGTGGGTGCAGTTGCAGCGGGAGCGGGCCGCCATCGACATCGGCGAGAGCGAACTCCGGGAGGAGGCCGACTCCCTGATCCTCCTCCTCGGCGGGGCGCTGAACAACAATGAGCAGAGCATGGCCAGCGTGGTCGGCACCCACGGCGACCTCCGCGACGCCGTGATGGAGCTCTCCCTGCGCAGGGAGCGCAGCGGCGCGGACCCCACCGCCACGTCCCTGGCCATCCTGGCCCTCAAGGACGCCGTGCTGGAGGCCGTGGAGCGCGACAACAGCGACCCGCGCGAGCTGTTCCCCGCCGCCCTGATGATCAACCGGCTGCTGGACGAGGCCGCCGCGCTCTCCTTCAGCGCCTACGTCGAGCGCCGGGAGGAGATCATCCAGCGGCAGAGCCGCCAGCTGCTGGAGATGTCGACCCCCGTGGTGCACCTGTGGCGGCAGATCCTGGCCGTTCCGCTGATCGGCACGCTGGACACCGCGCGCACCCAGGTGGTGATGGAGAACCTGCTCCAGTCCATCCAGACCCACGAGGCCAGGGTGGCGATCATCGACATCACCGGTGTGCCGACGGTGGACACCGCCGTCGCCCAGCACCTGATGCAGACCGTCAACGCGGTCCGGCTGATGGGCGCGGACTGCTTCATCAGCGGCGTCCGCCCCTCCATCGCGCAGACCATCGCCCAGCTCGGCATCGACCTGTCCACCATCCTCACCCGCGCCACCCTCGCCGACGCCCTGGCCGCCGCCGTGGAGATGACCGGCCAGGAGTCGCCGACGACCGCCGGAGCCCCGACGAACCGATGACCAGCTCCCGGCCCATGGACGTGCCCATCATCAGGCTCGGTGACGTGCTGGTCACCGGGCTCATCAACGAGCTCGACGACAAGGCGGCGACCGCCTTCGCCGAGGAGCTGACCGAGCGCATCGCCGCCGAGCGGGCCAAGGGGGTGCTCATCGACATCTCCCGGCTGGAGATCATCGACTCGTTCGTGGCGCGGACCCTGACGGAACTGAGCACCATGGCACGGCTGCTGGGCGCCCGGGTGATCGTGGCCGGCATGCGGCCGCCCGTGGCGATCACCCTCGCCGAACTCGGACTCCAGCTCACGGGGGTGGAGACCGCGCTCAACGCGGAACAGGGGATGGCCGCACTGGGCTGGCACCACGCCCCCCGGCCCCCGGAAGGGGGGACCCGCAGTGAAGCTCTCGGGTGAACGGACGGCCGGCGCCCCGGTGGTTCCCGCGGCCGGCGGAGACGGCCGTCGCGGCGATCCCCCCGCCACGCTCCCCGTCCGCAACGACGAGGACCTCATCACCGTCCGCCACGCGGTGCGGGCGGCCACCGTCGAGGCCGGCTTCGGGCTCGTGGACCAGACCCGCGTCGTCACCGCCGCCAGCGAACTGGCGCGCAACGCCTACATCCACGGCGGCGGGGGCACGGTGACCATCGAGTTCCTGC
Source organism: Streptomyces glaucosporus (assembly GCF_039533345.1). NCBI lineage: Bacteria > Bacillati > Actinomycetota > Actinomycetes > Kitasatosporales > Streptomycetaceae > Streptomyces > Streptomyces glaucosporus. The sequence continues at coordinate 49,031 of NZ_BAAATJ010000024.1, forward strand.
GGCAGGCCGGCCGCAGGGGAATCCGGCTGACCGTCCACGACGAGGGGCCGGGCATCCCCGACGTGGAAGCGGCCCTGGCCGACGGGTTCACCACCGGCGCCGGCCTGGGACACGGGCTGGGCGGCGCCCGCCGCCTCATGCACGAGTTCGAGCTGCACACCGCGACGGGAAAGGGCACCACGATCAGCGCGACCCGCTGGACGACGCAGTGAGCCGATCGTCCTCCGTCACCGAGGGCCTGACCGACGAGATCCGCATCGACCACGAGAGCGCGATCCACCTGGCCGCCACCGCGGCGCGCGACTGCGCGCTGCGGTGCGGCCTGCCCGGCGCCATGCCCGACCAGGCGGCGGTCCTCGCCAGTGAACTGGCGGGCAACCTGGTCAAGCACGCCACCGACGGAACGGTGTACGTCCAGCCGTTCCGGCTCGGCACCGGGGTGGAGGTCCTCGCCGTGGACCGCGGCCCCGGCATACGCGACCTCGACCGCGCCATGGCCGACGGCTACACCACCACCGCGGGCTCCCTGGGGGCCGGCCTCGGCGCGGTGCGCCGGATCGCCACCGAGTTCGCCATCCGCACCCGCGTGGGAGTCGGGACCGTGGTCTGCGCCCGCCTCTCCCCGCCCGACGAACCCCCCTCGCCGCGCTGGGACACCGGCTCGGTGTGCCTGCCCGCCAAGGGCGAGCGGCACTGCGGCGACGCCTGCGCCGTGGTCGGCTCCGGCGACGTGCTCACCGGGCTGGTCGTCGACGGACTGGGGCACGGCCTCTCGGCGGCCGAGGCGGCCCGGTCCGCCCTGCGCTCCTTCCGCACGGCGCCCGACCGCCCCCTGGACGACATCCTGACCTCGCTGCACCGCAGCCTGCGCCACACCCGGGGCGCGGCCGCCGGTGTCCTGCGCCTGCACCCCGACCGCGCCGAGTACTGCGGCATAGGCAACATCCGGGCCGTGGCGCTCTCGGGCGGGGAGGTGCTCCACCGGCTGGCGGGCCAGCCCGGCATCGCCGGATGGAACGTCCCCACCCCGCGGGTCCGGACCCTCCCCCTGCCGCCGGGGGCGGTGGTCGCCCTCCACAGCGACGGCATCGAGTCCCGGTGGTCCCACTCCCCGTCCGCCTTCCTCCTCAGGCTCCCCCCGCCCCTGCTGGCCGCCGCCCTGGCCCACGGCCACCGGCGCACCCGTGACGACGCCACCGTGCTCACCGTCCAGGCGGTGTAGAGGTCCCATGACAACCGACAACGACACCCCCCACTACACGCTGCCGAGCCTCCGCCGGGCCGTCCGCGGGATCGCCCGCCTCCACCGGCTGCCGGTCGAGACCAGGGCACGCCTGGTGATGTCCGCGGCGGACCTGGCGCGGACCGAACTCGCGGCCGGGCGGCCCGTACGGCTGGGAACCCGCGTCGAACCGGAGCAGGGCTGCGGGACACCGCACCTGGTGATCACGCTCGACACCCTCCAGGCCGTCGACGCCGACCGCGGCCGCGACCTCCCGGCCCTGCCGCTGCCCGCCGAGCTCGCCGAGGGCGGCACGGCCACCTGGCGCGTACCGCTCCCCGCACAGCCCGGCGGTGTGCCGCAGGGAGGGGCCGTGCCGCTCCCGGGCGGCAGCGTGCCGCGGCCGGCGGGCGAGTCGCCGTCCTCCGAACTGCAGGCCGTGGAACAGGAGCTGAGGGCGGCGCTGGCCCGCATCGACGCCCTCACCGCCGAGCACCGCAGACTCAAGCACGAACTCGCCGAGACCAACCGGGGCACCCTCGCCCTCTACGTCCAGCTGGAGGAGCGCGACGAGCAGCTCCGCAAGGCCCACGGCCAGACCCTGCGCGAGCTGGAGGACGCCCTGCGGCCCTCGCCGATCGAGGTGGAGGGCCTGGAGATGGCCGTCCACTACGCCCCGGCAGGCACCGACGCGCCCACCGGCGGAGACCTCTACGACTGGCTCCAGCTGCCCGACGGCACCGTCCACATCACCGTCGTCGACGCCCTCGGACACGGTGTGACCAGCACCCGCGGCGCGCTCAACGTCACCCACGCGGTGCGGACCCTGGCCCTGGAGGGGCATCCGCTGGAGTCGATCATCGCCCGGACCGCCGAGATCCTGATGCCCTTCGACAGCGAGCTGATGTCCACCGTGCTGCTCGCCCGCATCGACCCCCGGACCGGCGACCTGTACCTGGCCAACGGCAGTCACCCGCCCGCCCTGCTGCTGCCCGCCGGCGGAGAGCCCAGGTACCTGGAGGTGCGCGGCCGGGGCATCGGCTACCCGCTCGCGGGCAGCGAGCGGCTGCTGCACACGAGGATGGCGCCGGGGGACCTGCTCGTCCTCTACACCGACGGGCTCACCGAGAGCCGGCGGGACCCCCGGGAGGGCGAGAAGCGGCTGGTCGAGGCGGTCCGCCGCCACGCGGACAGGCCCATAAGGGAGATCCCCGGCGCGATCGCCGAGGACATGCACACCATCATCCTCCACCCCGACGACACCCTCGCCCTGGCAGTGCGCGTCCTCCGTCCCTGACCGGCGGCGGGACGGCCGCCGGTCAGGGACGGAGGACGCGGGGACGGCGCCGGGTCAGGCGCCCAGTTCCGCGACCACGGCCTCCAGCCGCGCCGCCAGCGATTCCAGCTCCCCTTCGGAGGGCTCCCCGGGACCGAGCCGGCCGCGGAGATCGTCGCGGGAGACCACCTCCACGGCCCCGCGCCAGCGGTCCGTGCCCGCCTCCTCGGCGGAGACGACCCGGGCCCGGCCCTCCAGCAGGACCAGACGGGGATCGCGGTCGGGGGAGCGGAGCAGCTCCCGTACGTGCTCGGCTGTGATCGTGCTCGGCACCTGTGTACGCCTTCCTCTCCGGGTCGCGGCCGCCGTGCGCCGGCCTTCCTCACCGTGTGCCCGTCCGGGTGCCCGCCCCGCGGGCCGTTCAGACGCGGGCGGTCCCGGCCGTCCCGACCAGTCCGTTCGCGTCGACGGTCACCCGCTCCCCGCGGGGGCAGTGGACCACCCCGGAGGGGAAGCCCGGCCGTGCGGTCTCGCGGAGGAAGTCCGACAGGGGGGACTTCATGACGCCGTAGTCGTCGTAGTGGACGGGCAGCACCCGGCGCGGGCGCAGCACGGAGACCAGGTCCGCGCCCTGGAACGCGTCCATGGTGACCAGCAGCCCGCCCGGGAGGGTGGTGCCGCCGAGGTGGACCACGGCCAGGTGGATGTCCGGGCAGCGGCGCGCGATCTCCTCGACGCCGGGGAACATCAGCGTGTCGCCCGAGATGTACATCCGCAGCCGCACGGGCCCTCCGGGATCGCCGAACTCCAGCAGACTGCCCATCACCGGGGGCAGCAGGAAGCGCACGGGTCCCGGCCCGTGCCGCCCGGGCAGGGCGGTGACGCGGACCTGGCTGCGCCCGCGGACCAGTACGTGGTCGTGCCAGGTGGGCAGGCCGGTGGCGCGGCTGAACCCGTGGAGCCCCTGGAGGCGGCGGGAGGCGTGCGGCGTGGTGACGATCGGCAGGGAACGGGGCAGGCGGCGGCGGGCGACGCGGTCCCAGTGGTCGCCGTGGAGGTGGGACAGGATCACCGCGTCCAGGTCGGACGGCAGTTCGCCGACCGACAGGGCGGGGTCGGCCAGCCGCTTCGACAGCAGCCCCTTGCCCAGGTAGGCGTACTGGCCGCGGTGGAGGAAGTTGGGGTCGGTCAGCAGGGTCAGATCGCCGTAGCGGATCAGCAGGGTCGCGTTGCCGACGAAGAGCATCTCGGCGGACCCCGGGGGCGGTGCGGACGTCATGGCGGGGAACCTCCTCGTCCCTCACCGGACGCGGCGGCGGTCCGGCGTTCTCGGGGCCCGGTGCCCGGTGGGGCGGCCGCGGGGCCGCCCCACCGGTGTCCGGCCCACCCGTCAGGCGGTCGAGTGGCGGCGGCCCAGGAGCGTGCCGAGGCCGATCATGCCCACCCCCAGCAGGAAGTGCAGCCAGTCGTCGGCCGTGTTCAGGGGCACGAAGTTCGCCCCGCTGTCCTTGTCGATGATCAGCCCGTAGAGCCACAGCAGCAGGTAGATCAGACCGCCGCCGATCAGGAACGCCCTGGCCCCGGCCGCACTGCGGGCCATCGCCAGCCCGGCGACGCCGAAGGCGAGGTGGACCAGGTTGTGCAGGATCGACACCTTGAAGATGCCGAGCAGATGGGCGTCCGAATGGTGTCCGGCGAACGTCATGTCGCCGTAGTCGGTGGTGATGCCGGGGATGAACCCCAGGATCCCCACTCCCAGGAAGATCGCCCCGACGATCTTGGCGGCGTTGGACAACGCCGATCCGCGTGCTGTGCCCGTGGTGCTCGGGCCTGTCCTGGCCATCGTCATCATCTCCACACGTTCGGGTGGAATACCGGCAATTCCGGTCTACCCCGGCCTTCAGGGGGGAAACGGGCGATCCGACTGCCCCTCAGTTGCGTCCCTGCCGCGAACCCTCGTACGCCGCGCGCCGCACCGTCCCCAGCGCGGGCCCCGGCTCCAGCCCCGGCAGGCTGTGGCCGTAGACGTCGTACCCCGGGGTGGCCTCCGGGGGCTCCGGCAGCGTCGCGCCGACCGTGAGCACCGCGAAGGTCCGCCACCGGCCCAGCGGCTCGGCGGCCCGCAGGTCGAACACCAGCGGCTTCTCCGCCAGCGCCCGCCGCAGGACGGGGGGACTGCCGTGGACCGGGCGCAAACGGCGGCGCGGGAAGGCGGCGAGCACCATGGAGCGGCCCCCGACGCGGTACGGCAGCAGGACGGAGTACGGGCCGCCCAGCGCGTCACCGCGCGGCAGGGGCAGATGGCGCAGCGCGGGGAGCCGCGAGGAGGAGGTCAGCAGCAGGTCCAGGTGACGCCCGGGGCCGCCGGCGTCCACCACCCGCACGGCCAGTCCCAGCCAGTCGGGCAGCGGTGCGGGCAGGCCGGCCCCGCGCGACAGCCGTACCGCGCAGGCGTGGCGGCCCGGCTCGTCCAGCCACGGCACCCCCCAGGACGGGCCGGTGCCGCCGGTCACCGTGATCTCGCCGGTGCAGGTCAGTCCCCGGGGGTGGAATGCGGGAGCGCGGCGCATCCGGGCGAGCCGGCGGAAGCCCGCCCGGGTGCCGCGTGCGCGTAGAGGAGGTGACACTCTGTCCACGGTTGCCGCCCCCCGGAGATCGAAACCCGCGCCCGGCGCCTCCCCGGGGCGCTCCGGAGCGCCCCGGGGAGGCCCGACACGGCGCCACCGCCTTACCGGTTCGTCGGGAAAGGGCTCATACTGGGCGGGCCGGGGGGCGGCACCAGGGCATCGGGTGAGAGGGGGCGGCAGCGCGCGATGGAGAAGAACACCCTGCTCCAGAACCGGTACCGGCTGCTCGACCTCGTGGGACGCGGCGGCATGGGCCAGGTGTGGCGGGCGCGGGACGAGTCGCTGGGCCGCGCGGTCGCCGTCAAGTGCCTCAAACCGCTGGGGCGGCAGACCGACCCCCGTTCCATGAACGCGCTGCGGGAGCGCTTCCGCCGCGAGGCCCGGGTCGCGGCCTCGCTCCAGCACCGCGGTGTGACCGTGGTCCACGACTTCGGCGAGCACGACGGGGTGCTCTACCTGGTGATGGAACTCCTCGACGGGCACAACCTCAGCGAACTGCTGGAACTGGGCGGCCACCGGCCGCTGCCCGTCGCCGACCTGTTCGACATCGCCGAGCAGATCGCCGACGCCCTCGCCTACACCCACGACCAGGGCATCGTGCACCGCGACCTCAAGCCCGCCAACGTGATGCGCACCACCGGCGGCACGGTGAAGATCTGCGACTTCGGCATCGCCCGGCTCGGCCACGACATAGGCTTCACGGCCAAGCTCACCGGCGGCGGCATCACCATGGGCACCCCGCACTACATGTCGCCCGAGCAGATCGCCGGAGCCCCCCTCGACCACCGCAGCGACCTCTACTCGCTGGGATGCGTGCTGTACGAGATAGCCACCGGTGTGCCGCCCTTCGACCTCGACGACGCCTGGGGCGTCATCGTCGGCCACAGCGAGACCCCGCCGCGGCCGCCCCGCGAACTGCGCCCCGACCTTCCCGGGGAACTGGAGCGGATCATCCTCGACCTGCTCGCCAAGGACCCCGACGAGCGTCCCGGGGACGCCGCCGAACTCGGTCTCCGCACCGCCGCCGCCCGCCGCGTCGCGCACCCGGCCGGGCACGCGACGCGGCCGCCCGCGCCCCCGCGGATGCCGCCGTGGGCCCAGGGCATGAGCACCGGCGCCAAGGCCGTCGCCGGCTGGCCGGCCGGACCCGTGTCCCCCGGGCACCCCGGTGTCCTCAGCGGCCCGTGGACCGGCCCCGGCCCGACGCGGTTCCCGTCCGGCGGCGAGCCCGCCGCCGACCTGCCGGCCGTGCTCGCCAACCGGCACAGCGCCGGGCTGAGCCTGGGGCGGCTGGGCCGCTGGGAGGAGGCGGGGGAGGCGCACCGGGCGGTGGCCGCCGAGCGGGAGCGAGTGCTGGGGCCGGGCCATCCCGACACCCTCGCCAGCCGCCACGAGGCCGCCCACGCCCTGGGACGGCTGGGCCGCTGGAAGGAGGCCCTGGACGAGGCCCGGGCGGTGGCCGCCGAGCGGGAGCGAGTGCTGGGGCCGGGCCATCCCGACACCCTCGCCAGCCACCACGAGGCCGCCCACGCCCTGGGACGGCTGGAGCGGTGGGAGGAGGCCCTGGAGATCTTCCGCCGGATCGCCCGGATCCGCGCGGACGTGCTGGGACCAGATCACCCCGAGGCGCTGGCCGGCCGCAACGACGAGGCCCACTGCCTGGAGCGGCTCGGCCGCAGCGCCGAGGCCGCCGAACTGTACCGCCGGGTGGCGGCGCCGGGCTGCGGAGGGAAACGGGGCGACGCCTGAGCCCGGCCCCGGCCCCGCCCGCATCCGGAGCGGATCACCGGGTGAGGGCCGCCGCGGCGTCGTCGACGCTGTCGTGGAAGGCGAAGATCTGGTCCAGGCCGACGATGGTGAAGACGCGCTTGATGTCGTCGTCCAGGCCGGCCAGCGCCAGGCCGCCGCCCGTGGCCTGCGCGCGGTGGTGGGCCGTGATCAGGACGGTGATGCCGGTGGAGTCGCAGTAGGTCAGCCCGGACAGGTCGAGGATGATCGAGGTTCCCGGAGTGAGGGGCGACTCGTCCAGCGCGCTGTGCAGCCGGGGAGCGGTGTGGTGGTCCAGTTCCCCGGCCACCGTCAGCACGTGGGGGCCTGCGGAGTGGGTGCGGGACGTGACGGTCAGATATCGGTCGGACACCGGTTCTCCTGTGCGGGGTGGTCGGTCTGGTCGGTTGCCGGGACGGACGGGGCCGGCAGCGCGATGTCGTCGTTCACGACCGGGCCCGGAGCCGTGACGGGCCCGTCCGCGGTCGCCGGCGGGCCCGCCGTCCACGCGGCCGCCCCTCGACGGTGACGGCACGTCGGGTGCCCGGCCGCACCCGCGGTCCCTCCGCCGCCGGGGACGCCGGCCGCGCCGGTGCGACGGCCGCCGGGGACGGTGACGGGGGCGGCGGCCCGTGCGACCGCCGAGGCGCTCCGGTCGAGCGGCCCGCCGGAGAGCGGGTCCGCCACGCCGGCGGGTACGGGGGCGGCGGGTGCCGTGGCGCTGTTGCTCATCCGCGGTTTCCCCTCTGAGCCGCCCGGCCGTGAACTCCGGGCCGCGCCGCAGGTGACGGGCGAACGTCCGTATCCTACGGGGTGGGCCGGGGTACGCGGCGGTCGGTGCCGCCGTCCCGTCGGCACCGGTGCCGGTCCGCGGGCAGTCGGTGGCGAGGAGGGTGGGGACATGGGCGGCGGGGACCGTGACGAACCGGTCGGGTCGATCTTTCCGGGGCACGGTGAGATGGCCGGGCGGATGCGCGCCTTCCCCTGGGAGGACATCGCGATGGGGCCCCCGGCCACCTGGCCCATGAGCCTGCGCACCGCCTGCCGCATCTGCCTGACCTCCCGCTTCCCGATGATCCTGTGGTGGGGCGAGGACCTGCGGTTCCTCTACAACGACGCATACCTGCCGCTGCTGGGGGACAAGCACCCCGCCCTGGGCAAGCGGGGCGATCAGGTGTGGAAGGAGATCTGGCACATCGTCGGCCCGATGCTGCGCTCGGTGATGGAGACCGGCGAGGCGACGTGGTCCGAGGACCTGCTGCTGCCGATGAACCGGCACGGGTACTGGGAGGAGACGTACTGGACGTACTCCTACAGCCCGCTCCACGACGACGAGGGCCGGGTGTGCGGGGTGTTCACCGCCGTCACCGACACCACCCGGCGCGTGGTGGGCGAACGGCGCCTGGCCGCGCTGCAGGACCTGGGAGCCCAGGCCGGCATCGCCCGCAGCGTGGAGGAGGCCTGCCGGCTGGTCGCCCGGGCGCTGGAGCGCGCGGAGCGGGACGTGCCCTTCGCCGCCGTCTACCTGCGGCGCCCCGGCGACGAGGGCGGCGGGCCGGTCCTGGCCGCGGTCAGCCCCTCGAACGCCGCGCCCGAGCCCCTTCCGGACGGCCCCGGCGGCTGGCCGCTGGAGCGGGTGCTGCGCACCGGGGAGCCCGTGGTCGTCGAGGACGTCGTGGAGCGGTTCGGCCGGCTCCCCGCCGGAGGGTGGCAGGCGCCGCCGACACAGGCGGTGGTCCTGCCGCTGCCCGGGGAGACCGGCGCGGAACCGGTCGGAGCGATCGTCCTGGCGGCCGGCGCCGGACGCGTCCTGGACGACGGCTACCGCACCTTCCTGGACCTGGTCGCCCGCCAGACCGCGGCGCTGGTCAACGGGGCCGTGGCCTACGAGGTCCAGCAGCGCAGGGCCGAGGAGCTCGCGGAGCTGGACCGGGCCAAGACCGCCTTCTTCTCCAACATCAGCCACGAGTTCCGCACCCCCCTCACCCTGATCACGGGGCCCCTGGAGGAACTGCGTGCCCGGCTGGCGGGCGCCGACGACCGGACGCGCGAGGAACTGGAGACCATCCGGCGCAACGGGCTGCGCCTGGGCAAGCTCGTCAACACCCTGCTGGACTTCTCCCGCATCGAGGCCGGCCGGATGCGGGCCCGCTACGAACCGGTGGACCTGGCCGCCGTCACCAGGGAACTCGCCAGCGTCTTCCGGTCGGCGGTGGAGAGAGCCGGCCTGGCCTTCGAGGTGGACTGCCCCCCGCTGCCCGAGCCGGTCCACATCGACCGCGAGATGTGGGAGAAGGTGGTCCTCAACCTCCTGAGCAACGCGCTGAAGTTCACCTTCGAGGGCTCCATACGCGTGGAGCTGGGCACCGGGGACGGGCAGGCGGTGCTGCGGGTGTCCGACACCGGCGTCGGAGTGCCGGAGGACGAGCTGCCGAGGCTGTTCGAGCGGTTCCACCGCATCGAGAACGTCCGTGCGCGCTCGAACGAGGGCAGCGGCATCGGGCTCGCGCTCGTGCGGGAGCTGGTCGGCCTGCACGGCGGCGCCATCACCGTTGACAGCGTCGAGGGCGAGGGCACCGCCTTCACCATCCGGCTGCCCTTCGGCTCCGCCCACCTGCCGGCCGATTCCGTGGTCCCCGCCGGGACCGCCCCGGCGTCCTCCGGCGCCGACCCGTTCCTCCAGGAGGCGCTGCGCTGGCTGCCCGGCGCCGGGCAGGACGTCCAGGAGGACCCCGCCCCGGCCGGCTCCGGCGGCGCGGCGCCCGGCGGCGCGGTGCCCGGAGCGGTACGGGCACACGTACTGGTCGCCGACGACAACGCCGACATGCGCGAGTACCTGCGGCGGCTCCTGTCCCAGAACTACCGGGTCACGACGGTCCCCGACGGCCGGGCCGCCCTGGAGGCCGTCCGCGCCGACGCCCCGGACCTGGTCGTCAGCGACGTGATGATGCCCCGCATGGACGGCCTGCGACTGGTGGCCGCGCTGCGCGCCGACTCCCGCACCGCCGGGGTGCCCGTGCTGCTGCTGTCGGCCCGGGCAGGGCAGGAGGCCTCCATCGAGGGGCTGGAGGCCGGTGCCGACGACTACCTGGTCAAGCCGTTCTCCGCCGCGGAACTGCTCGCCCGCGTCAGAGCGGCCGTACAGCTGGCGCGGCTGCGCAACCACCACGCGCAGTGGCGCACCGCCCTGGTCGACTCGCTGCAGGAGGCCTTCTTCGTCCTGGACGAGGAGGGCAACGTCATCGAGATCAACTCGGCCTTCACCGACATCCTCGGCTTCGGGCCCGAGGGCCTGCCCTACCGGCCGCTGCACCCCTGGTGGCCCGACGAGTCCCAGGACCCCGAGGCCCACCGGATCGCCCAGGACGCCTTCGCCCAGGTGGTGGGCCGGACGAAGGGCAGCTACATCACCCCCGTGACCCACCGGGACGGGCGCCGGCTGTGGGTGCACGCCACCTTCAACGAGGTCAGGGACCCCGACACCGGTCGGCGCATGGCGGTCGGCACCTTCAGGGACGTCACCGCCGAGCGCCTCACCGCCCAGCGCGAGGCCGCCCTCGCGGCCCTGGGCGTACGGCTGTCGGAGGCGTCCACCCTGCCCGAGGCCCTGCGGTCGGCCCTGGAGGAACTGTGCCGGCTGTGGCAGGCGCGGCGGGCACTGGCCGTCACCTGGGGCGAGGACGGCCGGGCGGAGCCGGTCGCGAGCGTGCCCGGCGAAGAGAGCGTGCCCGGCGAAGGGGAGGAGCTGTCCGGCCCGGTCCGCGAGGCGGTCGGCGCCCTGCGCGGCCGCACCCCCCTGCAGCCGGTGGCCACCGAAGACCCCCCGGGGCTCGGCGTCACCCTGGAGCACCCGGGCGGCCCGCTGGCGCTGTGGATCGAGTCCGTTCCCCACCGCCCCTTCATCTCCGAGGACCACACTCTGCTCGCGGTGCTGGGCGGCCACCTCGGCCAGGCGCTGCAGCGCATCCACACCTTCGAACAGCAGCGCGAGACGGCCCTCGCCCTCCAGCGGGCCATCCTGGGCCCCGTCGACCTCCCCGACGGATTCGCCGTCCGCTACGAGCCGGCCGCCCGGCCCCTGGAGGTGGGCGGGGACTGGTACGACACCGTCGAGCTCCCCGACGGCCGCATCGGCATCGTCGTCGGCGACTGCGTGGGCCGCGGCCTGCAGGCCGCCACCGTCATGGGCCAGCTGCGCAGCGCGTGCCGCGCCCTGCTCCTGGAGTCCCCCGAGCCCGCCCGGGTCCTGTCCGCCCTCGACCGGTTCGCCGCTCTGGTCCCCGGCGCGGCGTGCGCCACCGTCTTCTGCGGGGTGCTCGACCCCGAGACCGGGCGGCTCGCCTACAGCAGCGCCGGTCATCCCCCGGGCATCCTCACCCACCCGGACGGCACCACCGAACTGCTCGACCGGGGCCGCTCCGTCCCGCTGGCCGTACGACCGGACCGCTCCCGGCCCGAGGCCGCCTGCACCATGCCGCCCACCGCCACCCTGCTGCTGTACACCGACGGCCTGGTCGAGCGCCGCCGCCGTCCGCTGAGCGACGGCATCCACCGGGCGGCCGCCGCCGCCCGGCAGGGGCTCAACAGCGCCCTGGAGGACCTGGCCGGCGACATCATGACCGGCATGGAGCCGCCCAGCGGCTACGACGACGACGTCGCCGTGCTGCTGTACCGCCACCCCCGCCCCCTGGAGGTGTCCTTCCCGGCCGACTCCGCCCAGCTCGCGCCCGTCCGCAGGAGCCTGCGGACCTGGCTCGACCGGCTGGACATCAGTCCCCGCACGGTCCAGGAGGTCCTGGTGGCGGTCGGCGAGGCGTGTGCCAACGCCATCGAGCACGGCCACCGCCACACCCCGGGGCGCACCGTGCGCCTGACCGCGTCCGCCACCACGGACGACCTGCACCTGACCGTCGCCGACACGGGCCGCTGGAGGACTCCGCAGCCCGAGGCGAACCCCCACCGCGGCCGAGGGCTGGCTCTGATCCGCGCCCTCACGAACCGGGTCACCATCGTCCCCGGCGACACCGGGACCACCGTAGACATGCATGTGAGGATCAGCCGATGACCACCGCCCTGACGATCACCAGCCACCGGCAGCCGGACGGCACCCCGGTCCTCACCGCCGCGGGGGAGATCGACATGAGCAACGTCGGCGACTTCCGGGACGCGGTGGACCGGGCCGCCGCGGGCGCCGAGCGCCTCGTCATAGACCTCACCGCCGTGGAGTACCTGGACAGCGCGGGCCTGACGGTCCTGTTCGCCCATGCCTCCCGCCTGGACCTGATCGCCCCGGAGCTGCTGGACCCGGTCATCACCGTCTCCGGGCTCGCCGACCTGGCCACCGTCCGCGTCGCCCGGCCCTGACCGGCCCGGCCCGGCCCTGGCCGGTGAGGGGGCGTCCCCGGGGCGCCCGGCCGCCGGGGCCCTCAGTCCGCCGAGGCCGTCCAGCCCTCGGCGACGACGCGGCCGGCGTCCCTCCGGCGGGAGTCGTCGAACAGCACGCGTCCGCCGTCCTCGATCCGGATCCCGTCGACGTACGCGCCGCGGCCCACGTAGCGGGCGTCCGTGGTGTACCGCCAGCGCAGCCGCACCGCCCGGCCGCGCCAGGCGTCCAGACCGGCGACGGCCCGGTGCCAGACCCGGCCGGAGAAGCCGTACAGCGTCCCGGCGGGCCGGTCCACCGGGTCGGCGCCGCGGCGCGAGACGGTGAACGGGACCGGCTCCCAGGACGCTCCGCCGTCGCCGGACGCCTCCAGGCGGAGCACGTCCCGGTCGCGTTCGGTGTCCCACCACACCGAGAAGCGCAGCCGCGGCTCCTCTCCGCGCGGCGTCACCTCGGGCAGGGCGAGGATGGCCGTGGAGGCGTCCGCCATCCCGGAGAACCAGGCGGCGCGCCCGTCGGCGGGGCGCACGGGCACGGCCCGGGCCAGGTGCGTGGCGGCGGACACGCGCGGGGCGCTGCCGGAGCGCCAGGAGCGCACCGGGTGCACGGAGTTGCCCAGCAGTACCAGGAAGGTGTCGGTGGTGGGGTCCAGCACCAGGCAGGTGCCGGTGAAGCCGGTGTGCCCGGCCGTCCGCGGAGTGGCCATGGCCCCCATGAACCAGTGCTGGTACAGCTCGAAGCCCAGGCCGTGCTCGTCGCCGGGGAAATCGGTGTTGAAGTCGTGGAAGAGCAGGTCCACCGACTCCTCCGCCAGGATGCGGACGCGGCCGTACGCGCCGCCGTTGAGCAGCGTCCGGCACAGCACGGCCAGGTCCCGGGCGCGCGAGAAGACCCCGGCGTGCCCGGCGACCCCGCCGAAGGCGTACGCGTTCTCGTCGTGGACCTCGCCCCACACCATGCCGCGGTCCAGGCCCGACCAGGGGCGGCGGGCGTCCTCGGTGGCGGCGATGCGCGGCCTCCAGGAGGCGGGCGGGTTGTAGCGGGTCCACCGCATGCCCAGCGGCCCGGTGATCTCCTCGCGCAGCAGCACGTCCAGGGTTCTGCCGGTGACCTTCTCCAGCACCAGGTGGAGGGCGATGAGGTTCAGGTCGGAGTACCGGTAGACCGTGCCCGGCGGGTCGAGGGGCCTCTCGCGCCACAGCCGCCGCAGCCGGTCCTCCCGGGTGGGTTCGGCGTACAGGGGCAGCCAGGCGGCCAGGCCCGAGGTGTGGGTGAGCAGGTGGAGCAGGGTGATGCCGTCCTTGCCGGCCTCGCCGAACTCCGGCAGGTACGAGGCGACGGCCGCGTCCAGGGCCAGCGCGCCGCGCTCGATCTGCTGGACGGCCAGGATCGCGGTGAACAGCTTGGAGACGGAGGCGAGGTCGTAGACGGTGGCGGGGGTGGCGGGAATTCGCCGGTCGGCGGGGAGTTCGACGCCGGTGTCGGTGGCCTCGTCGTAGGCCGCGTAGCGCACGGCGTGGCCGATGCCCTCTTCCAGGGCGATGGTGCCGCCGCGTCCGGCCAGCAGCACCGCCCCCGCGTACCAGGGGTGCTCGGGGGAGGGGCCGAGGAAGGCCCGCGCGTCCTCCACCAGCCGCCGGAGGTGCTCCTCCAGCAGCCCGGCCTGCCGGGCGCTGCCGCGGCGCAGCACGGGCGCGCGGGATCCGGAGGGGGAGGCGGGCGCTGCGGCGCGGGCGGCCGCGACGGGCGCCGAGGCGAGCAGCAGGCCGCCGCCGATCGCGAGCGCCCGCGCGCCGAGCTGCCGTCGGCCCATGGTCCGGCCCGGTGCGGAATCGTTCATTCCGTGACCCCCTTGGGGAGTGGGTGGTGGGAGGGGCGGTGTGCGGCGATGAGGAGGAACGCCGGAACCCTTCCCGGCCGCAGGGCCCCGTCAACCCCGCGGCCGGGGAAACGGGCGCCCGCCGGAGGGACGGCCCCCGCGCTCACCACAGCACCACGCACCCGCGCCGGGCCAGCTCCGCCGACAGGCGGGGCGCCGGACGGACCCCGCTCCACCGCAGGTCCAGCTTCTCCAGCGCGGGCAGGTCCGCGAGCCAGCCGGGAACCTCCCGCAACCGGTTGCCGCGCAGGTCCAGACGCCGCAGCAGGGGCAGTCCGCGCAGCGCGCCGGGCACCTCCTCCAGCGCGTTCTCCCGCAGCTCCACCTCCCGCAGCTCCCGCAGACCGGCCGCGGAGGCGGGCAGGGAGACCAGCGCGTTGCCGCGCAGCCACAGCTCCCGCAGCGCGGTGAGCCCGCCGAGCGACTCCGGCAGCTCCCGCAGGCCGCAGCGCTGCGCCCGCAGCTCGACCAGACCGGCCATCCGGCCGATCTCCTCCGGCAGCGCTCCCAGCGGGTTGTCCCCCACGTTGAGGTACGCCACCCGGTCCAACCGCCCCAGGGAGCGCGGCAGTTCGGCGAGCCGGTTGTCGTGCAGGTACAGGCAGCGGTCCAGCCCGGTGAGCTCCCCGATCTCCTCCGGGAGCGAGACGAGCGCGTTGTGGCCCAGGTCCAGGGTGTGCAGGCGCCGAAGCCGGCCGATGTCCGGAGGGAGCGAGGTCAGGGCGTTGTCCGCGAGGATCAGCACGCGCAGCCCGTCGCGCTCCCACACCTCCCCGGGCACCCGGTCCAGTCCCGCCCGCCACAGGTTCACCACCGGTTCCATGTCCGCCATGGCGGCGTACGGTACCGCCGGGCCGCCGTCAGCAGGGGTCCGATCCGGCCAGCAGACCGGCCCACGGCCGCCGCCGTCCGCCGCTGACGGCGGCGACCCCGGCGGCGTCGTAGCGGCGGCTCTCCAGGGACCAGTCGAGGTTGCCCCGCATGACGTTGCGCATGCCGTCGACGTAGTCCTCCACCCGGGCGCGGACCTGCCCGGGCACCCCGCGGGCGGCCAGCAGCCCCGGCAGGCGCGCGGCGTGCTCCCGGAAGCGGGCGACGCGCCCGTTGGCCATGGCGCAGACCTCCCGCACGCACTCCTCCAGCGCGCGTCCCGTGGCCCGGTGGAGGAGGATGACGGTGTTGTTGACGTCGCCCACGGCGAGTTCCTTGTCCAGCGAGACGATGTCGTTGACGAAGATCGCCACATCGTCGGTGATCCGCCGCATCTCCCTCAGCGGAGAGCCGCCGTGCAGCCCGGCCGGCAGGGCGTACCGGCCGCAGCGCTCGGCCAGGTCCAGACAGGGCTGGATGCCGATCGAGTGGCGCCGCGCGGTCAGGAACTCCTCCAGGGCGGGCGGGGCGTCCCCGGAGCGGTTCAGCGCCTCCTGGTGGTGGGCGAGCAGATAGCCGCGCCAGTGCCGCCGGAACCGCTCCCGCCACACCTCGGGCATCCCGTCGTTGACGCGCCGCCACAGGTCGCGGAAGCTCTCCACCAGCGGGTTGAGGGGCGTCCCCGGTGCGGGGCCGCCCTCGTCCATGACCGCGGTGAGGGAGTTCAGGAGACGGGCGACGGCCTCCGGGCGCTGCCCCAGCCGGCCGTCGAACTGGTCGTCGAAGACGAAGAACCAGCCGTTGACGTCGGTGGCCAGCATCAGGTCCTCGCCCGTGGCCCGGGGGTAGAAACGGGCCATCGCCCGCTCCAGCCGCAGGGCGTCGTACTCCTCGAACGCGGACTCCCCCCGGAGCAGCCCGAAGTCGCGGAGCCAGCGGAGGGTGTGCGCCCGGGCGCGTTCGACGTCGGGGCTGATGGCACTGGGGAAGGGGATCTCCAGTAAGGCCGTGCGCCGTACGAGCCCGTCCCGTCCGGCGGCTTTCTCGGCGGTGGTCTGCGGCATGGGCGGACGCCTCCCTCTGACAGCGGCGGAGCACGCTGGCGAACATGGCTGACGCATATTCAGGCAACATTTGAACAAGGGTGTTCGGCGGTCAAGAGGGCCGAACGCCCCACCGTGGCCGGGAACCGACGGCGCAGGAAGGAGCGCCCCGTACCACCGGGGAGCCCCGGTGGCGGAGAAATATTCCAAGGGCATCACGCCGCGCCCGCGCTGGCGTACGCTCGGCTCATCCGCCGGGAAAGGCCGGGACGGCGGACGTGATCGCGAGCGAAGAGCGGGAGCGATGCACCGGGCGATGTTCGAGCGAGAGGCCGAACTCGGCGCCGTGGACGAGGCGCTGACCGAGCTGACCGCGGGCGCCGGAAACCTGCTCGCCTTCGCCGGCGCGGCCGGGCTCGGCAAGACGACCCTCCTGGCCGAAGTACGCCGGCGTGCGACGGCGCGCGGCTGCACCGTGCTGTCCGCGCGGGGCGGCGAGCAGGAACAGAACCTGCCCTTCCACACCGTCCGCCAACTCGCCCAGCCGGTCCTCGCCGCCGCCGGCGAGGACGAGCACCGCCGGCTCCTGGACAGCTGGTACGACATCGTGGCCCCCGCCATCGGCCTGGTGGCCCCCGACGGCGGCAGCACCCCCGACCCCCAGGGCGTGCGCGACGGCCTCGACTGGGTCGTCACCCGGTTCGTGACGCGGAACCGCCCCGTGGTCGTGACCCTCGACGACGCCCACTGGACCGACGCCGAGTCCCTGGCCTGGCTGACGGGGTTCGCGCCCCGGGCCGCGGAACTGCCCGTCCTGCTCGTCGTCGCCTACCGGCCCGAGGAGCACGCCCACCGGACCGCCCCCTTCCGCGTACTGGCCACCCGGAGCGGCTCGCGCCCCTTCGACCTGGCGGCCCTGACCCCGCGGGCGGTCGCCCGCCTGGTGCGCGGTGCGCTCGGCCCGGCCGCCGACGACGAGTTCTGCCGCGAGTGCTGGGCCGTCACCGGCGGCAACCCCTTCGAGGTCATGGAACTGACCGCCAAGGTCGCCGACCGCCGCATCGAACCGCAGCGGGAGAACACGGCCGAGCTGCGCGACCTCGCCGGCACCGTCCGCGGGAGCGGACTGGTCGGACGCCTGGAGCGGCTGGGCCCCGCCGCCGTGCGCCTGGCCTGGGCCGCCGCGGTGCTCGGCACCGAGATCCCCCCGTCCCTGGCCGCCGACGTCGCCGGGCTCGGAGCCGAGGAGGCCGCCGAGGCACGCGCCCGGCTGCACACCGCCCGCATCCTCGCGGGCGGCACGGGGGGCGACGAACCGCTGCGGTTCTTCCACCCGCTGATCGCCACCGCCGTCTACCAGGCCATCCCGCCCGCCCTGCGCGTCGCCCTCCACGGCCAGGCCGCGGCGGTCGTCGCCGACGCGGGCCACGGCCCCGCGGCCGCCGCGCGCCACCTGCTGGAAGTGCACCCCGACGGCGACCCCGGCGCCGTCGCCGTACTGCGCGCGGCCGCCCGCGAGCACCTCCGCGCCGGAGCGCCCGAGGCGGCCCGGCGCTGCCTGGAACGGGCCCTGCGCGAGCCGCCGGAACGGCACGAACGGGCGTCCGTCCTGTTCGAACTGGGCTGCTCCGCCCTCCTCGCCCGGCCCGCCACCGCGGTCAACCACCTGCGTGCGGCCCTGGAGGAGCCCGGGCTGGACCCCGGTCTGCGCGAGGCCGTCGTCTGCCGCCTGGCGCAGGCGCTCGGGCACAGCGGCCGGATGGACGAGGCCGCCGCGCTCGTCGGGGAGGAGGCCCGGCGGGCGACCACCGCGCGCACCCGGCTGCGGATGCGCGCGGAGCAGTTCATGTGGAACGCCTTCCGCGCCGACGAACCCGACTCGCCTGCCCGCTCCCGCCGCCTGGCCCGGCTCGCCGGCCACCTGTCCGGCCGCGGCGGGGCCGAGGAGCGGTACATCCTCGGCCTGCGCGCCTGGGACGCGGTGGCCCGCGGGGAGCCCGCGGGCACCGCCCTGCGCTTCGCCGAGGAGGCCCTGGGATCCGGCCTGAGCTGGACGGACGGGGAGCGGGGCTTCGAGGTGCCCGTCATGGCCGCCCTGACGTACCTGTACTGCGACCGGCCCGGACGGGCCGAGGAACTCTTCGCCGACGGCATCGCCGAGTGCGAGCGCAAGGGCTGGCGCGGCTCCCACCTGGCGTTCGGCTTCACCCTCCTGGGCTACATCCGCTACCGGCGGGGACGGCTGAGCGAGGCCGAGAGCCTGGTGCGCGAGGGGCTCCGGATCGCCGACCGGGTGGGCTCGGGCGCGCCCGCGCAGCTCGCCGCGATCGGCACCCTGGTCCAGACCCTGATCGCCCGGGGGCGTGTCGAGGAGGCTTGGGAGACCGCCCGGAGGTACGACTACGGCACCGCCGTCCCCAAGGCCGTCGTCTACCCCGACGCCCAGGCCGTCCACGGGGAGCTGCTGCTGGCGTGCGGCCGCCCGCGGGAGGCCGCACGCCAGCTGGCCGCCGCCGGCCGGCGCCTGGACCCGCGCGGCATGCGCAACCCGTCCTGGTGCCCCTGGCAGCAGCACCTCGCGCTCGCCGTCGGGAGGACCGACCCCGGACGGGCGGCGGCCCATGCCCTGGAGGCGGTCGAGCGGGCCCGCCAGTTCGGCACCGCCTCGGCGATCGGCCAGGCGCTGCGGTGCGCCGCCGAGGTGACCGGAGGACCGGGGGAGGCGGACCTCCTGGGAGAGGCGGTCGAACACCTGGAGCGGTCCCCGGCCTCGTACGAACTGGCCCGAGCGCTGGTCGGCCACGGTGCCGCGCTGTGCCGCGCGGGCCTGCAGCAGGAGGCGGCCGACCAGCTCTACCGGGGCCTGGAGACGGCCGCCCACTGCGGAGCCGAGGCGCTGGTGGAGCGGGCCCGTGAGGAGCTGACCGCCGCCGGGCTGCGGCCCCTGGAACTGCGGTACGCCCCGAGCGAGGAGCTGTCCGCCCGCGAGCGCGCCGCGGCCGAGTGGGCCGCGCAGGGGCTGGCGGACCCGGAGATCGCCCGGAAGATGGAGCTGAAGGAGCGGGCGGTGACCCGGCTGCTCTCCGCCGTCTACCGCAAGCTCGGCACCGACCGGGCCGGGCTCGCCGGAGTGCTGGAACGGCGGTAGGACGGCGGCCCCGGCACCCGCGGAACCGGCGGCGGAAGGGGCCGCGGAGCCGGGGCGGGCGGCCCCTCCTTTCCGGCCTGCGGCCCCGTACCATGGCGGCATGTCGTTTCTCCGCCGCCGCAGTGCCCCCGTTCCCGCCGTACCCGACTTCGACGTGCTGGCCATGGACCCCGGGGACTGGCCGGGCAATCTCGGCGCCGGACTGCTCCCCGGGCCGGACGGGAGCTGCCAGGGCGTGTTCCTGCGCTACGACCTGTTCGGCGGACGCGGACCGGCCATGGTCATCGGCAACCTTCCCGAGGGTTCCCCCGCCCGCGAGCGCGCCGACGACGAGGTGCCCTTCGAGGTGGAGCAGCTCCTGGCGGCGCTGGAGAACGACGAGGAGGTCACCGTCACCGGGACGGAGGAGAACCCGGTGATGCTGAACGACAGCCTGCTCATCGTGCGGCGGATCATCTGCTCCGAGAGCAGGATCTCCTGCGTCCAGTTCGACCGCAGCGACAACGTGCTGGTCACCATCGCGAGCTGGGACCGGCCGATCACCGAGGACCTCTACCAGCTCCTGAAGCCGCTGCCCGCGGAGATGTTCCAGCGGTGACGCGGCCCGTCACGACGCGGTGACGCCGTGACGGAGGCGTCCGGACGGCGGCGGGGCGGAGGGCCGCGGAGCGCCCGTCCCCCAGTCCGTCCCCTCCCGGTGCCCGCGGGGACACGGACGGCACGGCGGGACGTCACCGGCCGCGCCCGGAGCCGCGCACGGCGGAAAGCCCGTACGGGACCTCTCCCGGACGGGCCCCGTTCCGGCCCGGCAGAACGCTTACGGGCCCTGCCCGGTGACGCCCCCGCGGCCACCGGGAGGAGCGGTCCGTCCGGCGTGCGTCACCGGGTCCCGACCGCCGCCCGTACCGCGCGGCGGGCCATCGCGCAGTCGTCGTGCAGCCGGCGCAGCAGCAGCCGCTGCTCCTCGCCCGCACTCATCTGACCGGGCCGGTCGGAGACCCCGGCCGGAGCCGGATCCCGCATGGCGCGCTGCACGGCCGTCTCACAGGTGCGGACCTCACGAGTGAGGACGAGCATCAGGTTCACCAGGAAGGCGTCCCGCGCGTCGCGGCCGGCGGCCTGGGCGAGCTGGCTGATCTGGCGGCGCGCCATCGGGCTGTCCCCGAGCACCGACCACAGGGTGGCGAGGTCGTAGCCGGGCAGGTACCAGCCGGCGTGCTGCCAGTCCACCAGCACCGGACCGGCCGGGGACAGCAGCACGTTGGACAGCAGGGCGTCGCCGTGGCAGAACTCCCACCGGCCGCCTCCCCGCGCCAGGCCGTGCAGCAGCTTCTGCAGATCGCCCATGTCACGGTCCGTCAGCAGACCCAGCTCGTGGTAGCGCGCGACCCGCCGCCCGTAGTCGAGCTGCGCCTCGAACCGTCCCGGAGGCGGCTGCCAGGCGTTCACCCTGCGGATCGCGCCCAGCACGGCGCGCAGGTCGGAGTGGGCCGGAGACTCCAGCGGGTGGCGCTGCAACGCCACCGGGCGGCCCGGTGTCCGCTCGGCGACGAGGACGCAGCCGTCCGGGTCCGCCGCGATGAGCCGGGGCACCCGTACCGGCGGGCGGTGGCGCACGAAGGTGCGGTAGGCCGTTATCTCGTGCCGGAACCGCTCGGCCTGCTCGGGGGAGTGGTCCAGCAGGCACTTGGCGACCGCGGGACCGCGGCCGACGGTGCCGACCAGGAGGACCGAGTGCCCGCTGCGGCGCATCGCCTGCGCCGGCTGGAACTCCGGGCAGATTCGGTGCACCGAGGCGATGGCGGTGCGCAGCCGCGCACCCTGCGGGCCGGACAGGTCCAGCCTCGCGCCGGTCGGTGGGACCCCGGGGGCGTGCGCCCGGCGCGGCCGGGGGACGCCGAGCGCCGGTGACGTGCGCACCGGTTCGGGGTGGGCGGTGCCGTACGGCTGACGCGTACGCGGCCGGAGCGGGGCGGACACGGGGGACGGTGTTGGATGCATGGACGAGCCGGATCCCTTCGTGCGCCGACAGGTTGCCGCGCCACCCGGCCGGCCGTGTCCCGGTGCACCCTGGGGAATGCCGGATCCGCGGCCGGACGGGATGGCGCTGTTCTACAGCACACCCGCGCACGGGTTGCGCGCCATCTGGCGGACCCTGGCGAACCCTGGCGAATGTCCGCGGCCCCTCGGACCGGCGTCCGGTGACGGCTACTGTCAACTCAGCCGAGATCCTGGGGGCTTGACGTGACCAAGGGACCCAACACCCGCCTCGCGGACCTGTTCGGCCTCACCGGCTGGTCCAAGGGCGAACTCGCCCGGCTCGTGAACCGGCAGGCGGCGGCCATGGGCCACCCGCAGCTGGCGACCGACACCTCCCGGGTGAGGCGCTGGATCGAGACGGGGGAGACCCCGCGCGACCCGGTGCCCAAGGTGCTGGCGACCCTGTTCACCGAGCGACTCGGCCGTGTCGTGACCATCGAGGACCTCGGATTCGGCCGATCGGGGCCGGCGGGGAGGCGGCAGTCCGTCGACGGGCTGCCGTGGGCTCCCGAGCAGACCGCCGCGGTCCTCACCGAATTCACGGGAATGGACCTCATGCTCAACCGACGCGGCTTGGTGGGCGCGGGCGCCGCGCTCGCCGCAGGATCGGCGCTCAGCAGCGCCATGTACGACTGGCTCCGGACCGACCCGTCCCCGGCCGCCGGCCTCCACCGGGCCGGCGGCGCCCTCGCCGCCGATCCCGTCTCCTCCGACCGCTACGAGGCGGCTCCCGTCGGTCTCGAGGAGATCGCGGCCCTGGAGCGCTCCGTGGAGGTCTTCCGGGCCTGGGACGCGGCCCGCGGCGGCGGTCTCCAGCGCAAGGCCGTGGTGGGCCAGCTCAACGAGGTGGGCGGCATGCTCGCCTACCGCCACCCCCCGCAGATCCAGCGGCGGCTGTGGGGGGTGGCGGCCAACCTGGCGGTGCTCGCCGGGTGGATGTCCCACGACGTCGGCCTGGAACCCACCGCCCAGAAGTACTTCGTCATCGCCGCCCACGCGGCCCGCGAGGGCGGCGACCGGCCGCGCGCCGGCGAGGCCCTGTCCCGGGCCGCACGCCAGATGGTGCACCTGGGACGGCCCGACGAGGCCCTGGACCTGATGAAGCTGGCCCGGGCCGGCTGCGGTGACCGGGCCCTGCCGCGCACCCGCGCCATGCTCCACACCATCGAGGCGTGGGCCCAGGCGTCCATGGGGCAGGGGCAGGAGATGCGGCGCACGCTCGGCGAGGCCGAGGAGCTGTTCGTGTCGGACAGGGGGGACGTGCCGCCACCCAGCTGGATGCAGATGTTCGACGAGGCGGACCTGCACGGGATGCAGGCACTGGCGTACCGCACCCTCGCCGAGCACGAACCCTCGGCGGCGAGGGTCGCCGAGAAGCACGCCAAGGAGGCGCTGAGACTGCGGGAGAAGGGCCGCGAGCGGTCGAAGATCCTGGACTACATCTCGCTCGCCTCGGCCTGCTTCATCGCCGACGACCCCGAGCAGGCGGACCGCTACGCGCGGCTCGCCCTGGTCTCCATCGGCAACACCTCCTCGCACCGCACCTGGGACCGGCTGAGGGAGATGTACCGGCTCACCGGCCGGTACGCCGGCTACTCCGGCATCGAGGACCTGCGCGAGGAGCTCGAACTCGTCCTGCCCAGGGCTCCCAGGGCCGCCGGGAGGGGTTCGGCGCCGGCCTCCCGGTGGCCGGGCGGGAGCACGAGCGCGTAGCCCCGGCGGGCGGGGGCGCGCCGTCACCGCCGGCCGCCGTGCGGGTGTGACGGCGCGCACACGGCCCGGAGCGGGCGCGCACGGGCGGACGCCTCCGCCCGGGTGCGCGGCGGCGGATTCCCGGTATCCTTCGGCGGCCGGAGCGCCCGCTCCGGCCGGAACGGCGAACGCCGTGGGACAACCGTGGGCAAACCCCGGGGGGACGGAAGGAGAACAGCGGCCGACCGGCGAGAATGGCGCGCAGCGGAAATCCCGTTGCCAGCCCCGTACCCCGGACCGGATGCTGACCCTATGTTCGCCGATTCCGTCGATTCCGACATAGCGCCCAGCGGCACGCTGCTGGGTCTCCTCCAGAGGGGCCGCGGCGACGGCACGCTGTACGCCCTCGCGGCCCCCCGCGCCGAGGCGCTCGCCGCGCTGGGCCAGTGCCTGCGGCGCGACCCCCGGCGGGACTGGCGGCTGGAGCACCGCTCCCTGTACTACGCACGCCTCCACCGCGACCTCGATGCCGGGCTCGACGACATCGAGGACCACCTCTTCCACCCCGCCGACCACGTCGACGCCGCGGAGGACCGCACCGGCCTGGCCCTCTCGGTCCTCGGCCACCTCGCCTCCTACGGCGACCGCGGCGCGCTGCTGCTGCTGCGCCGCTACGCCGCACAGGGCGCCAACTGGCAGTGGGCCCTGGACGAGCTGGCCGTCCGCGACGACGACGCCGGACTGCGCTCGCTCGGTCCCGCCGTCCTGGCGCGCTTCCCGCACACCCCCGAGGGCGAGGCCGCGCTGGCCGCGGCCGTCCGGGACGCCTACGAGCCCCGGCCCTGGCGGCTGTGGGCCGAGGACCGGGCCCGCCCCGCCCAGGCCGGACGCATCGAGCGCGCCCGGGAACAGGGCTCCTTCAACCGCTGGCAGCGCCAGCTGCGCCCCGCCGGGCCGCGCCCCGGCTGGAGCGTGCGCGAGGTGCTCGAGTGGGCCGGGGCGGGCGGCCCCGGCGACGATCCGGAGCGCCGCGAGGCCGCCGCCGCCCGATGCCTGGCCGCCGTCGCCGGGCCCGAGGACCGTCCCGGACTGCTCACCGCCGCCCGCGGCGGCCCCGCCGCCGCCCGCGCCGCCGCCCTGCGCCACCTCGCCGAGCGCGGCGACCCCGACGTCTTCGGCCTGATCGAGGCGGCGGCGACCGGACCCGCCGATCCGGTGGACGATCCCTCCGGCGCGGTCGCCCGGTCCGCCCTGGCCGCCTTCTCCCGGATGCGCGGCCCGGCCGCCCTGGAACGGGCCCGCCGGTGGGCCCGGCGCGAGGACGGGCTCGGCACGGCGGCGGCCGCGATGCTGGCCCGCCACGGCGGCCGGGGCGATGCCGGACCGGTCCTGGCCGCCCTGCGCCGCACCGTCCGCGCCGAGGGGCCCGACGCCCCGGCCCTGGAGTCACTGGTCGACGGGGCCGGCCGGCTGACCGTGCGGTGCGCCGCCCCCGTCCTGCGGCACGTCTACCGCGAGACCGCCTCCTCCCGGCTGCGCGGCGTGGCGGCCCGCGCCCTGGCCGCCACCGACCCGTCCTTCCCGGCGGGCTTCGCCGTCGAGTGCCTGTGGGACTGCGAGGAGTCCACCCGGGAGATCGCGGCCCGCCACGCCGCCACCGGCGACGTCCGGGTCGTCGAACGCCTGCGGCGGCTCGCCGCCGACCCCGCCGAGGAGGAGGGGGTGCAGAGCGCCGTACGCGGCAGGCTCGGCTCCGGCGGCGCCGCCCGCTGAGCCCGCCCGGGGCCGCACGGAGCCGGGCCCGGGCGGGGCGGACCCCCGCCGTTTCGATCTCTGTCGGTGGCAGCGCCTAATCTGTGCCACGTGACCACTGCCGTATCCGCTCCGTCCCCCGGCGCCGTCCGCCCCGCACCGGGCCCGGCCGCCGACGAGGGCCTGGCCCGCAGGCTGAGGGCGCTCGCATGCACCGCGCCCCTCCACGACCTGGACGTGCGCAAGGCCAACCTGGCCGGCGAGTACGGCACGTACGCGATGGCGGAGGTGGCCCTGGCCGCCATCGACCTGGTCACCCTGCACATGGACTTCGACACCGGCGCCGACCACGAGGAGATAGTGGCCCGGCTGCTGCCGCGCGTCGCGGCCCAGGCCCCGCAGCGGCCCGCCGCCGAGCACGAGCGGGTCGCCCGCTGGGTCCTGGAGAACCTGATCAACGTCGGCAGCGTCGACCGCGGCTTCCGCGCCGTCTACGGCACCTTCGGCCCCGACGGGGAGTACGTGCGGCGCGACTACGACTTCAAGCTGATCGAGGAGGTGCCGGGCCCGGGCGGGGGCGTCTACCTGCGCACCACCGACGAGGCGGTCAACGTCCTGGTCGGCGCCCTCGACACCGACGTCACCAGCGCCCAGATCGCCGCCGAGGTCAAGCTGGAGGTGCTGATCAGCCGGGGCCGGCTCGCCGACGCCCAGCTCGCCGCGGAGCAGGCCCGCTACCGCACCGTCCAGTACGCCGAGACGCTGCGCCGCACCCTGGAGGCCACCCGGCGCAACGTCCGCGCGGTCGACTGGCTCCACACCGTCCCCGACATGATCGCCGAGGCGCTCGACCACGTCGCCGACCGCTACCGGCACGAGAACGCGATCCTCACCAACATCCGCAGGGCGCGCGACGAGGCGGAGAGCGCGGAGAACAAACTGCGCGCCGCCGAGCTGGTCGACATCGTCAAGGACTGCA
This sequence comes from Streptomyces glaucosporus, assembly GCF_039533345.1. Classification (NCBI taxonomy): domain Bacteria; kingdom Bacillati; phylum Actinomycetota; class Actinomycetes; order Kitasatosporales; family Streptomycetaceae; genus Streptomyces; species Streptomyces glaucosporus. The sequence continues at coordinate 74,709 of NZ_BAAATJ010000024.1, forward strand.
TCCGGCGCCACACCCAGCTCCAGTCCCGGCTGCTGGAGGCCGGGCCGCTCTTCCGCGCCGAGCAGGACCGCCAGGCGTTCGCCGCGCCCGCCGCCCGGGCCGGCCTGGACCTGTACGGACAGCTCCTCGCCCCCGTGCTGCCGCTGCCCGTGGAGCAGGCCACGAAGGTCACCGACGCGTTCTTCGCCCGCGGCACGGGCCTGCGCGCCCCCGCCGCCGTCCGGCTGGGCGACCTGACGGAGCTGCTGCTCACCCCGCCCGCGCCCCGCGAGCACCTGGGCGCCGAGATGCCCGAGCCCGACCTGGTCGCCACCCCCGACGACAGCCGCTTCACCGAGGAGCAGATGGAGGCCGCCAGGGAGCTGCTGGACCTGCCCCCCGACGCCCCGCGCCGCCTGTCGGGCCTGCTGGCCGAGGCCCGCCGCCGCGACCCCGACCTGCCGTACCTGGTGGCCCTGCTGGCGGTGCACGCCGCCAGCCCGCCGGTCGGCACCGCCTACCGGCAGGGCGAGCGGAGACTGCTGTTCGCCGTGGACGACGGCACGGAACTGGACGACCCGGAGTTCGGAGGGGCCGACCTCGTCGTGGGCACCGCCCTCCTGGACGCGGCGGGCATGGCAGCGGACCGCACGGAGGTGGCCTCGTGAGCGAGTACGGAACCTGGGAGCCCCACAACGGCGAGGGCGCGCCGGAGAACGGGGAGCGGCCCGACGGCCGCGACGGGACGGGAGCCCCGGCACCCTCGGGCGCCCCCGGCCACGCCACCCCCGCGGACGCGGCCGACGCCGCCCGGCTGGTCTCCTTCGGGCTCCAGCCCAAACTGCTGCCCGCCCGCGACGCCGAGTACGCCGACCTGCTCCGGCGCTACCGGGAGGAGCCCGCCTTCGCCCGGCTCGCCGACGCCGTCGCCACCGGCCTCGGGCTGGTCGTGCTGGAGGTCTCCCACCGCGCCGGGATGGTGGTCACCGCCGCGGAGGACTCCGTCTTCGCCGTCCGCATGGGGGACTACGCCCGCCGGGCCGCCGCCGACTCCGCCGACCGCTTCCTCCACGGCCTGGCCCACCTGGCCATCGCCGCCCTGGCCTTCCCCCGCCCCGAGGACCTGGCCGACGACGGCTACGTCGGCCGGATCACCGTCAACGGCGTGGACGCCTTCGTCCGCCAGGCGTGCCGCCGGCTGGAGGAGCGCGCCGAACGGGAGGGGGAGAACACCGACCCGGTCAGCGACGCGCCCGGCCTGGAGGCCGCCTGGCGGGTCTACGCCCGGCGCAGCGCCACCGGCGCCACCAAGGACGCCCGGCGCCTGGCCGGCTCCACCACCGGGATCGTCGCCAAGGCGGCCGCCTTCCTCGCCGACTCCGGATTCCTCCAGCGCACCGGCGACGACGCGGGTGGCACCTACCGCACCACCGCCCGCTACCAGCTCCAGGTGCGCGACATGGCCGGCGGCGCCGCCATGGCCGAACTGCTGGAGCTGGGCATCGTCCCGGTCAGCGACGGCAGCGCCACCCTGCTGCCGGCGCCCGACGCCGACGACCCGGACGGCCGGCCCGGCGCGGTCGACGCCGGACTGCCCTTCCACAGCTGAACACCCACCTCGAACAACGAGAGTCCCGCCATGTACGAGCTGTCCCGGATCCGCCTCTACTCCATCGGGCCCGCCGGTGCGCGCTACGCCGACACCGTGCTGGACCTGCGCGGAGTCGGCGAGCCGGTGCCCAGCCCCGCCCCCGCCCAGGGCGACTTCTTCGAGGAGGAGCCGGCCGGCCCGCCGCGCCGCCCCGCACCCGCGGGCGTGCTCTTCCTGGAGAACGGCGGCGGCAAGTCCGTCCTGCTCAAGCTGATCTTCTCGGTGATGCTGCCCGGCCACCGCAACACCCTCGGCGGCGCCAGCTCCGGCGTGCTGCGCAAGTTCCTGCTGGCCGACGACTGCGGACACGTCGCCCTGGAGTGGCAGCACACCGTCACCGGCGAGACCGTCGTCGTCGGCAAGGTCAGCGAGTGGCGCGGCCGGCAGGTCTCCAACGACCCGAGGAAGTTCGCCGAGGCCTGGTACAGCTTCCGCCCCGGGCCGGGCCTGAGCCTGGACTCCCTGCCGGTCGCCGAGTCGAACGCGATCGGACCCGTCCCCGAGGGCGCCTCCGCCGCCCGCGGCCGGCGCCGCACCATGAAGGGCTTCCGCGACGTCCTGGTCGAGACGGGCAGGGCCTACCCCAACCTCGACGTGGTCTGGGAGGAGGTCCACGAACGCTGGATCGAGCACCTGGGCAACCTCGGCCTGGACCCGGAACTCTTCCGCTACCAGCGGGAGATGAACGCCGACGAGGGCGAGGCCGCCGGCCTGTTCGCGGTCAAGAACGACTCGGACTTCACCGACCTGCTGCTGCGCGCCGTCACCGACACCCGCGACACCGACGGCCTGGCCGACCTGGTGCACGGCTTCGCCCACAAGCTCGGCCGCCGCGCCGAACTCGCCGCCGAACGCGACTTCACCGCCGGCTCCCTGGACCTGCTGAGGCGCATCACCGAGGCCGCCCACCGCCGCGAGACGGCCCGCGCCGTCCACGCCGGGGCCGAGCAGCGCACCCGCACCCTCGCCCGGCGGCTGGCCGCCCGAGGCACCGAGGAGCGCGGCCGGGCCGCCGAACTCGCCGAACGGGCCGACCAGGCGGCGCACGCCGTCACCGCCGCCGAACGGAGCCGCGAGCGCGCCGCGCTGATCGCGGCCGAACTCGCCTACCGCCACGCCTCCCTGGCCCTGGCCGCGGCGGAGAAGAGCGCCGCCGCCCAGCGCCGGGAGCTGAGCGACGCTCGCACCCTCCACGCGGCCTGGCAGGCCACCGAGACGGTACTGGCGCACCGCGCCGCCGCCGACCGCGCCGCCCGCGTCGCCGCGGCCATCCGCGAGGCCGAACGCGACGCCGCCCCCGCCCTGGCCGCCCGCGCCCGGGCCGCCACCGACCTGGTACGGGCCCTGCAGTCCGCCGCGGAGAAGGCCGAGCACCTCGCGGCCGAGGAGGAGGAGCGCTCCGCCGCCCTCCAGGCCGCGGGGGAGGCGGCCCACCGCGACGCCACCGCCGCCGCCACCGAGGCCCAGCGCGCCCGCAGCGAGAGCGACCACCTGCGCCAGCGGCTGGCCGAGGTCGAGCAGGAGACGGCCGAGGCCGTCCGGGCGGGCTGGCTGGACGGATCCTCGCCCGACGCCGACCCGGCCCGCGCCGCCCTGGCCGCCAGCGACGCCGAGAAGGCCGCCGTCGCCGCCTGGGAGACCGCGAAGGAGACCGCGCGCCGCACCGCCGAGCGCGCCCAGGAGACCGCCGCCGCCCCCACCCGCGCCGAGCTCGCCGCGGCCCGCGCGGCCGACGCCGCCGAGGCGGCCGACGCCGCGTACGCCGCCGAGCGCCGAGCCGCCGGGGCCCTGGGCGCCGAGGAGCGCCTGGCCGAACTGCTCGGCCTGCCCGGCCGGGCCGCCGGGGAGGACGCCGGGGCGCCGGGCGCGCTCGGCGCCGACGAGCTGGACCGCAACGCCGAGACCCTCCGCGACCTGCTGGACGAGACCGTCGCCGCGGCCGAACGCCACCTGTTCGACCTGCGCACCGCCGCCGCCGACGACGCCCGCATCCTGGGCGCCCTCGGCGACGGCGGGCTCCTCCCGCCCGGCCCCGACGTCCTGGCCACCGTCGAGTACCTGGGCGAGCACGGCATCCCCGCCCTCCCCGGCTGGCGCTACCTCGCCCAGGCCGTGGACCCGGCCGACCACGCCGCCGTGCTCGCCGCCCGGCCGGAGCTGGTCGACGGCGTCGTCATCACCGACCCGGACAGCCACGCCCGTGCCCGCGAGGTCCTGGCCGACGCCGCCCTGCTGCCCCGCTCCGCCGTGGCCGTCGGCACCGCCGCCGCGCTGCTGGCCCCCGTCCCCCCGTCCGGCGGGGCGGAGGACGGCATCTTCCTGGTGCCGCCCAACCCCGCCATGCACGACGAGCGCGCCGCCGACTCCGAGCGCCGCCACCTGCGGGAACGCGCCGCCGCCCGCGACGAGGAGATCCGCGTCCTGGCCGCGCGGCTGTCCGCCGACCGCTCCCTGGCGGCCAGGCTCGCCTCCTGGCGCACCGGCTGCCCGCCCGGCCGCCTGGCCGAACTGGCCGCGACCGCCCGCGCCGCCGCGGAGGTCGCCGAGACCGCCCGGCGGCAACTGGAGGAGGCGCGGACGGCCGCCGCCGAGGCCGAGGAGACCGCGGCCGAGGCCGCCCGCGTGCGCGACGAGCGGCAGGAGCGCGTCCAGCGGGCCCGCCGTTCCGCCGACGCCCTGGCCGGACTCGCCTTCCGGCTGCGCGAGCGGGCCACCTGGCAGACGCGGCTGCGCGAGCTGGCCGCCGAGGCCGCCGAGGCCGAGGCACGTGCCGCCGCCTGCCTGGAGCGGGCCCGCGCCGCCGACGAGGACCGCCGCGCCGCCCAGCGCGCCGCCGACTACGCCCGCCGCACCGCCCGCGCGCTGCGCGCGGAACGCGCCGAGATCGCGGGCGCGCCCGACGCCCCGGAGGACCTCGGGGCCGGGGACCCGTCCGATGACGGGCCGCCGGCGTCCCTGCCCGCCCTGCGCGAGGCCTACCGGGCGGCCTCCCGGCTCTACGAGAAGGTCGGCGTCGGCGCCGACCTGCGCGCCGAACAGGCCCGCGCCGAGGGCGACGAGAGCGCCGCCCGTGCCGCCCTGGACCGCCTCACCAACAAGGTCCGCACCCGCGCCGCCCAGCTCCTGGAAGGGCCCGACGGCGCCGACGGGCCCTCCCGGCAGGCCGCCGCCGCCCGCGCCGAGGCCCTGGTCCACCTGCTGGAGTCCCGTGCCTCCGCCGCCAGCGAGCAGCTCGGCCGGCTGCGCGGCGAGGCCGAACGCCTGGCGCCCGAGAACGGCGAGGCCCACACCGAGCTCCCCGACGAGATGGTGCCCGGCGACGCCGAACAGGCCCAGGCCCTGCTGCGCAGCGCCAACGCCGAGCTGGCCGACCGCACCGACGCGCTGGAGGCCGCGCGCGACGCCCACGCCGAGCTGGTGCGGGCCCACCGCGCCGCCGAGGACGCCGCCGGTGCCTTCGACGAACTGGCCGCCATGCTCCGCGACCTGCTGCGCGACCCCCACGGTACGAACGGGACGGGCCAGGAGGACGGAGCGGACGGCCCCGAACCGTACGCCGACACCCTGGAGCAGGCCCGGCAGGCCGCCGCCGAGGCCCGCCGCTCCCTGCGCGGCTGCGCCGCCGACCTCACCGCCGCCGAGGGGGCGGTGAGGGAGGCGTGCGACGTGCTGGTGCGGCACGCCAACGCCACCCGCTACGAGCAGGTGCGCACCCCGGCCCGCCAGCAGATCCACGAACTGCCGTCCGCCGCCCTGCCCGACCACGCCGCCGCCTGGGCCGCGGCCTTCGAGCCCCGGCTGCGGGTCCTGACCGACGAGCTGGAGCAGCTCGAGCGCAACCGTGACAGCATCGTCGACCGGTTGCGCGGCCTGGTGGAGTCCTCGCTGGCCACCCTCCGCTCCGCGCAGCGCCTCTCCCGGCTTCCGGAGGGCCTGGGGGAGTGGTCCGGGCAGGAGTTCCTCCGGATCCGCTTCGAGGACCCGGACCAGGCCGTCCTCACCGAGCGGCTGGGCGAGGTGATCGACGAGGCCACCCGGGCGGCCGTCCGCAGGAACTCCGACCTGCGCCGGGACGGCATGACGCTGCTGCTGCGCGGTGTCCACGCCGCCCTCCAGCCGCGCGGGGTCGCCGTGGAGATCCTCAAGCCCGACGCCGTGCTGCGCGCCGAGCGGGTGCCGGTCGGGCAGATGGGGGACGTCTTCTCCGGCGGGCAGCTCCTCACCGCCGCCATCGCCCTGTACTGCACGATGGCCGCCCTGCGCAGCAACGACCGGGGCCGGGACAGGCACCGCCACGCGGGCACGCTCTTCCTCGACAACCCCATCGGCCGGGCCAACGCCACCTACCTGCTGGAACTCCAGCGGGCGGTCGCCGACGCCCTCGGCGTCCAGCTCATCTACACCACGGGCCTGTTCGACACCACCGCGCTCGCGGAGTTCCCGCTGGTGATCCGGCTGCGCAACGACGCCGACCTGAGGGCGGGCCTGAAGTACATCAGCGTCGAGGAGCACCTGCGGCCCGGACTGCCCAGGCGGGACCCCGACGCCGAGCCGGTGCACGGCGAGGTCACGGCCACCCGGATGTTCCGCCGCCCCGAGCCCGCGGAACGGGAGCACGCCGACCGCTCCCGGCAGGCCCGCGCGCAGGAGCCCCGCGCCGCGGTCGGCACGCCGTCCGGCTGACCGGGGCGCGCCCGCGCCGGGGAGGGCGCCCGACCCGGCCCGGGCGCGCCCGCCGTCCACCGCGCACCGCCGCGGCCCGCCGCACCCCTGAGGCGGGCCGCGGCACGGATGCGGCCACCGTCCCCCGTGACGGCCCCGGCCCGGACCTCAGGACGCCTCCCGGACCTCCCGTCCCCCGGTCTCCCCGGGGGACGGCGCACGCCGCCCGCGGCGGAACGGGCCGCGCTCCCGCGCCACGCTGCCGGGGGTGGAGACCACCCCGTTCCGCTGGACCCACATCTGCCGGGTCACCCACACGTCCAGCACCCCCCAGGTGGTGACCACGGTGCTCGCCACCGCCGCCAGCACCATGGGAAGGGCGAGCCACACCATGGCCAGGGAGCACAGCACGGCGATCATCACCAGCACCAGCGTCACCGCCACGAGGACGACCGCGCGCACGGCCGCCGCCCGCACCGGATCGGGAAGTCGCGACATGGTGTCCACGGAATCTCCGACTTCCTCGCACACCCCGTCCTCATCCCGGTCGGACCGGAACTGCTCGAATCCCCCCGGTCCCCAGTCGGCCCTGCTCAGCCCCATGTGATCTCCCCGCACCGCGCCGTGTCCGCGTGTCCGGCGCGCCTTCCGGCGCCCGGTGTATCCCAGCATGGCGTCACAACCGCCCGGAACGGCCGCAGGAAGGGTGTCCGAAGGCCCGTTCGTGTCTGCGGACCGCCCGGTGACGGTAGTAGGCTCGCGCCGTTTGCTGGGGAAACTCGTGCCCCTGTGCGACAGGGTGGACGTGGGGGAGGCCATGCGCTTTCGGGGCAAGTCGATCCGCCGGAAAATGGTGGCGTTACTGCTGGTCCCCCTGGTGGCGCTCACCTCGATCTGGGCGTTCGCCACTGTGATCACCAGCCGCGAGGCGGACCGGCTGCTGAACGCCGCCGCCGTCACGGAGGAACTCGGCGGCCCGCTCCGGGAGACCGTCCGGGCCCTCCAGGAGGAACGCCGCCACGCCCTCGTCTACCTCGCCGATCCGCGCCGTTCCGACTCCCTGACGGCCCTGCACGACGGCCGGCGCGCCACGGACACGGCGGTGGCCGCACTGCGCGCCCGCGCGTCCGGGGAGGAGGTGCGCGGCGACCTGGACGAGGACTCCCGCAGGCGGCTGGACGACCTCCTCGACGGGCTCGACCGGCTGGGGAGGGTGCGGGAGCGGATCGAGGAGAACACCGTCGAACGCCGGGACGCCTACGACGCGTACAACGCCGCCGTCGACCCCTGCCACTCCTTCCTGTCCAGCCTGCGCGGACTGGACGACGTCCGGCTCGACACCGAGGGCCGCGCCCTCACAGGTCTCTCCCGGGCCCGCGAGTACCTCTCCCGCGAGGACGCGCTGATGGCGGCCGCGTTCACCGCCGGACGGATGACCGAGGGCGAACTGCGCGCGTTCTCCGACCGGGTGGCCGAGCGCGAGCTCACCTACCGCATCCACCTGCCGATGCTTCCCGCCGAGGACCGCGAGCGGTACGAGGAGTTCTGGTCCGGCGCCGACGGCCGGGCCCTGCGCGCCGCCGAGGACCGGATCATCGGCGCCGGCGCCCGGGGCGCGGTCGACGTCCTCGGCGCCGACCGCTGGCGGACGGCCGCCGGAGGCGTCCTGGAGGAACTCCAGCGCCTGGACGAGGAGTCGGAGGCCCGCCACCGGCAGCGCGTCGAGCCCGAGGCCGAATCCGTGCTGATGCGCGCGGGGATCGCCGGGATCCTGGGCTTCGCCGCCGTCCTGGTCTCCGTGATCGTCTCCTTCCGAGTCGGCCGCGGCCTGGTCCGCGACCTCGGCGCCCTGCGCAGGGAGGCGAACGAGGCCGCGGGCGTGCGGCTGCCCGCCATCATGCGGCGGCTCGCCGAGGGCGAGCAGGTCGACGTCGAGACCGAGGCGCCGCGCCTGGAGTACGGGCGCGACGAGATGGGACAGGTCGGGCAGGCGCTCAACACCCTCCAGCGGGCCGCCGTCGAGGCCGCCGTCCGGCAGGCGGAGATGCGCCGGGGCGTCTCCGAGGTCTTCGTCAACCTCGCCCGCCGCAGCCAGGTGCTGCTGCACCGCCAGCTCACGCTGCTGGACGCCATGGAGCGGCGCACCGAGGACCCGGAGGAACTGGCCGACCTCTTCCGGCTCGACCACCTCACGACCCGCATGCGGCGCCACGCCGAGGGGCTGGTGATCCTCTCCGGAGCCGCCCCCTCGCGGCAGTGGCGCAGGCCCATCCCGCTGATGGACGTCGTCCGCGCCGCGGTGTCCGAGGTGGAGGACTACGAGCGCATCGAGGTGCGGAGGCTGCCGCCGCTCGCGGTGGAGGGCGCCGCCATCGCCGACCTCACCCACCTCATCGCCGAACTCCTGGAGAACGCCACGGTCTTCTCGCCCCCGCACACCACCGTCCAGGTGGCCGGCGAGCGGGTCCCCAGCGGCTTCGCCCTGGAGATCCACGACCGCGGTCTGGGCATGGCGCCCGAGGCGCTGCTGGAGGCCAACCTCCGGCTCGCCGAGAACCCCGACTTCCGGCTCTCCGACACCGACCGGCTCGGCCTGTTCGTCGTCTCCCGCCTCGGCCGCCGCCAGGGCGTCCGCGTCTCCCTGCAGCCCTCCCCGTACGGCGGCACCACCGCCGTCGTGCTCATTCCGGGCGCTCTGCTCACCGAGGCGCCCCGGGACGGCGGGGACGACGCGGGCATCGGGAGCGCCGGGGGAGCCCGGACCGCGGCGGGGCTGCCGCGCCGCGAGCCGCGCCCCGCGCTCGGGGTGGTGCGGCACGGCCCCGCCGGGCCGGTGGCGCCCGACGGGCCCGCGCCGGCGGTCCGGGGCAGCATCGGCGACCACCTCGGCGCGCAGGACGGGCGCTTCGGCCGCGGACATCCGGCGGACGCCGGCGCCGCGCACGGCGAGGGGACGCCGACCACGGCGAGCGGCCTGCCCCGGCGCGTGCGGCAGGGCGGCCTCGCCGGGGAGCCGGGGCCGGACGCCCCGGACCGCGGCCGGGAACGGGACCGCGGCCAGGGCGGGGAGGACCGGGAGCGGAACGCCGGCGAGGTGCGGAACCGGATGGCCTCGCTCCAGCGCGGCCTGCGGCGCGGCCGGTCGGAGGACACGGGCGCACCGGACGGCGGCCCCGGCCCGGACGGCGCCGCACCGGGAACGATCCACCGGAGAGGAGCGGCCGATGAGCGCACGGCACGGCAGGGGGAGCGGCGGCGCCCGGGGGGCGGGTGAGCCCGGCCGGCGTCCGGGCGGCCCGGGGGAGCGCTCCGGCCCGGCACGCCCGGCGGAGGGCGGCGGGCACGTGACGGACGGATGGTTCGACGACGCGGCCGGGCCGGTGGTGCGGCCGTACGCCATGACGCGCGGCCGTACCCGCGGAGTCGGCGGGGACCGTGTCGATCTGGTGGCGCCGGTGGCCGCGGGCCCGGAGGCGGGCGGCCCGGACCGGCCCGGGCCGCCCGCCGGCACCGGGCCTCCCGGGGGCCTCGCCGCCCTCGGTCCGGAGCACCTCGCCATCGTCGCCCGGTGCCGGAGGGCCCCCCGGCCGGTGGCCGAACTGGCCGCCGGACTGGACCTGCCGGTGGGGGTCGTCCGCGTCCTCGTCGGCGATCTCGTGGCCGCCGGGCTGGTGCGCGTCGCCCGCCCGGTGCCCGCTGCCGAGCCGCCCGACGAGAGCGTCCTGCGCGATGTGATCAACGGGCTGCGGGCCCTGTGAGGAAGCCCCTCCCGGCGCGTCCCTACGCCGTCCGGCCCGCCACGGAGCGGTGCGCCCGGTCCGGCTCGGTGATCAGCCGCGCCTCCACGCGGCCGTCCACGACGCGGGTCTCGAAGACCGGCTGCGGCGAGGTCGCGGGGCCGCGCACGTTCCAGCCGTCGGCCAGCCGGAAGGTGCTGCCGTGCCACGGGCACCGCACGCACCCGTCGACGACCTCCCCCTGCGACAGCGGCCCGGCCATGTGGCTGCACCGGTCGGCCAGCGCGTGCACCGTCCCCCCGGGCTCGCGGACGACGACCAGCGGGGTCTCGCCCAGGTACCGCCGCACCGGCTTGCCCACCGGCAGGTCCGCGATGTCGCCGACGGGGTGCCAGCCGGGCTCGACCACGGCCGGGACGTGTTCGGCGTGGTTGACGGCGGCGGCCTGGCGGTAGGACAGGTGGCCGCCCAGGGCGCCCCCGACGCTCACCGCGGTCAGCCCCGCGAACGCCAGCAGGCGGCCGCGCCCGCGCCGGCCCCGCAGCCGTGCGGACAACGACGCGGTGTACAGACCGACGGCCGTGATGTTCGTCGCCGCGTGCACCAGCCCGACCCGCATGTGCGGTTTGCGGAGTTCGGCCCAGTCCACCCAGCCGGCGAGGGCGGCCGGGGCGGCCGCCGCCAGACCGAGCCCCACGAGGGTGTCGGCGCCGCGGCGCTGTCCGGGCATCAGGTCCAGTACGGCGGCGGACATCCACGAGCCGATGGGGATCTGCACCATCAGCGGGTGCACCGCGTGGCCCAGCCAGCGGCCGTGCAGGACGTCCCGGGCGCCGCCCAGCGGGAGGGCGCGCACGGCCCGCCGCAGTGGTCCGAGCGCGGCGTCCAGGCGGTGGGTGCTCTCCAGCTTCTCCACGGCCGTCAGCACCCGCCCGGGGCGGTCGGGATCCGGCAGCGCCGAACGGACGGCCGAGAGGGCACCACGAATGTTCCGGTAAACAGGCATACCACTGCGTTTCCGGACGGTGGCGGCCGTAAACAGCCCGCCGGGGTGGCGGCCCGGAACGCCACGCGGGCGAAAGGCTTGGCGTCGCGCGTCCGCTGCGGAACGATCGCTTGCCCCGGCGGGCGGCGCCGTGGACGCGGAGGAGGGCAGACGATGGTCCTGGAGGGAACCGGCCGTTGCCGGGAGCGCGACGGGGGACGTCTCCGGGAGGACGCCGGCGGCGCGCCGGCGACGCTCAAGGTGCTGGTGGCGGGCGGCCCCGGGGCGGGCAAGACCACCCTGGTCGGCGCGGTCAGCGAGGTCGGGCCGCTGCGCACCCGGGAGCTGCTGACCGAGGCCGGCCGTCCGTTCGGCGACCCCGGGGGAGCGCCGGAGGAGTGGGGCGCCGGGAGGGCCGCCACCGTCACCATGGACTTCGGCCGGATCACCCTGAGCGGGGCGCTGACGCTCTGCCTCATCGGCGCGCCGGACCGCGACCCCTCCCGGTCCCTGTGGGACGAGCTGGTGGAGGGCGCGCTCGGCGCCGTGGTGCTCGTCGACCCGCGCCGCCCGGGGGACTGCTCCGAGACGGTCGGGCACCTCGAACGGCGCGCCGTCCCCTTCGCCGTGGCCGTCAACCGGTTCGAGGGGGCCGGCCACCACCCGCCGGAGGCGGTGCGCGCCGCGCTGGGCCTGGACGCGGGGGTTCCCGTCCTGCCGTGCGACGCGCGCCGCCGCGACTCCGCGCGCCGGGTGCTGCTCTCGGTCGTGGAGCACGCGATGCGCGCCGACGCCGCCCGGCGCCGCGGCACCGTCGGCTGAGAGCCGCCGCGGCCCCGCTGCCCGCACCCGTCGCCCCGGCCGTGCCGTTCCGCGCCCGTCGGTCGTCCCGGACCGCCGCCCGCCGGGCGGCCCTCCGGACGCGCGGCCCGTCCCGGCACACGCCGGAACGGGCCGGGCACGGGACCGAGCACGGTCCGCGGGGGAGCGGGTCAGTCGCCCTCCTCCCAGCCGAAGCTGCGCTCCACGGCCTTGCGCCAGTTGCGGTGCTCCCGCTCCCGCGTCCCGGCGTCCATCCGCGGGGTCCACTCGGCGTCCTTCTTCCAGTGCGCCCTGAGTTCGTCCAGGTCCGACCAGACCCCCGTGGCCAGCCCGGCGGCGTACGCCGCGCCCAGGCAGGTGGTCTCGGAGACCACCGGCCGGATCACCGGCACGCCGAGCACGTCCGCCTGGTGCTGCATCAGCAGTCCGTTGGCGGTCATGCCGCCGTCCACCTTGAGACTGGTGATCTCCACGCCGGAGTCCTGGCGCATGGCGTCCACGACCTCGCGCGTCTGCCAGCTCGTCGCCTCCAGCACGGCCCGCGCCAGGTGCGCCTTGGTCACGTAGCGGGTCAGACCGGTGATGACGCCCCGGGCGTCGGAGCGCCAGTAGGGGGCGTACAGGCCGGAGAAGGCCGGGACGATGTACGCGCCGCCGTTGTCCTCCACGCTCGCCGCCAGGGATTCGATCTCGGCGGCCTCCCGGATGATCCCGAGCTGGTCCCGGAACCACTGCACCAGGGCGCCGGTGATGGCGATGGAGCCCTCCAGGCAGTAGACGGGACGCTCCCCGCCGAGCTGGTACCCCACCGTGGTGACCAGGCCGCTCTTGGACATCACCGGGCGGTGACCGGTGTTCAGGAGCAGGAACGAGCCGGTGCCGTAGGTGTTCTTGGCCTCGCCGACGCCGTAGCAGGTCTGGCCGAAGACGGCCGCCTGCTGGTCGCCGAGCGCCGAGGCCACCGGCACCCCGGTGGAGGTCCCGACCGCGGTGTCGCCGTACACCTCGGCCGAGGAGCGGATCTCGGGCAGCACCGCCTCGGGGATGCCCATGGCGTCGAGGACGGAGGAGTCCCACTGGAGGGTGTCCAGGTTCATCAGCATGGTCCGGCTGGCGTTGGTGACGTCGGTGACGTGCACGCCGCCGTCGGTGCCTCCGGTGAGGTTCCAGATCAGCCAGGAGTCCATCGTGCCGAAGGCGATCTCGCCCGCCTCGGCGCGCTCGCGCAGCCCCGGCACGTGCTCCAGCAGCCAGGCGGCCTTCGGGCCGGAGAAGTAGCTGGCCAGCGGGAGTCCGGTGCGGTCCCGGAAGCGGTCCTGACCCACGTCGCCGCCCAGTTCGCGGCAGAGGGCGTCGGTGCGGGTGTCCTGCCAGACGATGGCGTTGTGGACCGGCCTGCCGGTGGCCCGGTCCCACAGCACGGTCGTCTCGCGCTGGTTGGTGATGCCCAGGGCGGCCAGGTTCCTGGCGCGCAGCCCCGCCTTGGCGAGCGCGCCCGCGACCACCGCCTGGACCTTGGACCAGATCTCGGTCGCGTCGTGCTCCACCCAGCCGGGCCTGGGGAAGATCTGCTGGTGCTCGCGCTGGTCGACGGCGACGATCGCGCCGTCGTGGTCGAAGATGATGCAGCGACTCGACGTGGTGCCCTGGTCGATCGCGGCGACGTACGTGGGTGCGGTGTCCGTCATGAGGCTCCTTCCGGGCCCTTCTCCTCGGTTCCCGTCGTTCCCGTCGTCCCCCGTTCAGAACGCGAGGTCGTAGATCCATGCCGCGAGGACGCCGCCGATGAGCGGTCCGACCACCGGAACCCAGGAGTACCCCCAGTCGGAGGGGCCCTTGTTGGGGATGGGCAGCAGCGCGTGGACGATGCGGGGACCCAGGTCGCGGGCGGGGTTGATGGCGTAGCCGGTCGGGCCGCCCAGCGACAGGCCGATCCCGACCACCAGCAGCGCCACGACCAGGACCAGGGTGCCGGACTCGCCCAGCCCCTTGGTCAGGCCGAACGCCAGGATCGGCAGCACCAGGGCGACGGTCGCGATGATCTCGGTGACCAGGTTGGCCACCGGACTGCGGATCTCGGGGATGGTCGAGAAGATGCCGAGCGTCGGTGTGGCGGTGTCCTTGTCGCGGTTCGCCGCGAACTGCGCGTAGTAGACGAGCCAGGCGAGTACGGCGCCGAGCATCGCGCCGATGAGCTGGCCGGCGAGGTAGACCGGCACCTTGTCCCAGTTCTCGCCGGTCTGCACGGCGATGCCGAGGGTCACCGCCGGGTTGATGTGCCCTCCGGACAGCGGAGCCGCGGTGTACGCGCCGGCCAGCACGCCGAAGCCCCAGCCGAAGGCGATGACGATCCATCCCGCCGCCTTCGCCTTGGAGTGGTTGAGCGTGATCGCGGCGCAGACGCCCGCGCCGAACAGGATCAGGATCGCCGTTCCGATGATTTCGCCGAGGAAGATGTCGCCGTTGGGAAAGTTCATTGCCGCTCCTCGTGCCCTTCCCCGGGCCGTGGCCCCGGGTGTCCCGTGCAGGGTGCGTTCTGCGGTGCCGGCGGAGCCGGCGGCGGGCGAAGACCCGCGCCCCGCCCGGCGTCCGCGACGAGCGTGCGTGTACAGCGGAATCGCCCCGGGGGACGTACGGCCCTGGGACCACCTGCGGCGATACCGTCTGATAATCGGAAGTGTTCACCCGGGTAACGGGAGCGTCAAGGTAACCCGCAGGGCGGGGTGGCCCGGTCCACCGGGCGCCCCCGGGGGCACGGGCACCGCTCCCACCGGGAAGGTCGGGCGGCGGGCCGGACCGGTCAGGCGGGCCCCGGACGTGGCGTCCGGGTGAGCGGATTCAGCCCGGCGGTGTCCTCCAGCCGGCTGTCGGCCAGCGCCCTGACGACCTCGGACAGCCGCACCACACCCACACAGCGCCCCGCGTCGTCCACGACCGCCACGTCGTCCGCCGTACGGCTGCGGTCGTCGGCCGCCACCACGTCGAGCACGTCCCAGGCGGTGGCCCCCACCCGGACCGTGCGCGGCCGGTCCGCGAGACGGACCGCGGGGCGGTCGGCGTACAGCGCGTGGCCGTACCGGCCCGACATCGCCAGCAGGAAGCGGTCCCGGTCCACCGCGCGCACCGGCACGCCGTCGGGGTCCACCAGCAGCACTCCGCTCACCTCCGGGGAGCCGGTGAGCAGCGCACGCACCTGGGAGGCGGAGGCGGACAGCGGCAGCATCGCCGCGGGGTGCAGGAAGTCGGCGACCGGCGGGCCCCCCGTACCGCCTCCGGACGGCGGGACGGCGGGCGGACAGAGGGGGAGGCGGACCTCGGTGACGGGACGGCGCGCGGGCGGAGCGAACAGGTGCCCCTGGGCCAGGTGCGCCCCGGCCGCCCGCGCCGCCGCGTACTGCAGCTCGGTCTCCACGCCCTCGACCGTCAGCAGCGCACCGATCCCGTCGCAGAACCGCCGCAGCCCGGCGAGCGCCGCGCGGTACGCGGACCGGTGCGGCAGCCCGGCGACCACCGCGGCGTCCACCTTCACCAGATCGGGCGAGAGGTCGGCGAGCAGCAGCATCGGCAGGTCGCCGCCCCCGACCCCGTCCACACAGATCCGGAACCCGTCCTCGCGCAGCGCGCCCACCGCCGGCACCAGCGCGTCGAGGGGCACGCGCCCCGACGGAGCCGGGGACGGGACGAGGTCCAGCGTCACCTCCCAGGGACGGCGTCCCGCGTCCCGCACGACCCGGCGCAGCGACGCGAGGTCCCCCAGGGAGACGAGGGTGGCGGCGAAGACGTTGACGTGCAGGGGCAGCAGCCCCTCCTGGCGGGCGGCCGACCGCACGGCCAGCGCGGCGAGCTCGGCGTCCACCTCCGGATCGCGGCGGGCCTCGGCCAGGACGTCCCCCTCCGCGGCACGCGCCAGGACCTCGATGGCCGTCACGGAGCCGGTCGCGAGGTCGACGACCGGCTGGTAGGCGAAGCGGAGATGGTTCGTCCAGTCGTGCACCACACCAGCATGCGGCCGGCGAAGGCGTGCGAAGGGCGTTCCGAAGGGTTGTTCGCACACTGTTCACGAGCATGTCGGGAGCCGGGGTCTTGGCAAATGCCACTGACACAGGAGCAGGTGAGGAGCCCTCCCCGGACCCCGGAGACGTCGGGGAACGGTCGCGGAAACGTCGCGAACGCGTGACGGCCGGCCGGCTCGGCGAACCCCCTCCCGGGGGGCGGCGTCCACACACGCGAACGGCGGTACGGGACCCACGGGGGTGGCTCCGTACCGCCGTCCGGAGTTCAGCCGTCCGCGTCCCCGCTCCCGCGTCAGCGGCCGGTGAGCGACCCGCGGTGCACGGGGAAGTCGAAATAGGTGTCGGGGAACGGCTCCGAGGCGAGGCTGTAGTGCCACCACTCCGACGGATAGTTGACGAACCCCACCTCCTCCAGCGCCTTCTTCAGCAGCAGCCGGTTGGCCCGCTGCACCCCGGTGACCCTCGGGTCCAGCGTGTGGGACAGGGTGTCGAAGCAGTCGTAACCGGTTCCCATGTCCACCGAGTTGTCGGGGAACCGCTCCTCACGCGGCGCGTGGCACGGCGTCAGCGGCTCGCCCGGCACGTACGGCCGCGTCGGCCACGCGGGCAGCCGCACCAGCGTCAGGTCGACGGTGCTGCCCCGGCTGTGCCCGGACCGCGACGCGATGTACCCGTCCTCGAACAGCCGTGCCTTGTCCACCCGCGGATAGAACTCCTCCTTCATCCGCTGGTCGTCCGGGTCCTCCGCCCACGCCACGAAGTGGTCCACGGCCCGCTGCGGCCGGTAGCAGTCGTACACCTTCAGCGAGTACCCCCGCCACAGCAGCTTCCACTGCGCCCGGCGCAGGGCCTCGGCGGCGTCCCGGGTGAGGACGCACATCGGCCGGCGGTAGCCGTCCACGGGCTCGCCGACGAAGTTGTGGGCGGTGTGGTAGCGGATCTCCTGGATGATCGTCGGGTCCACGTCCGAGAGCGCCACGAACTCGGGCGGGGCCTTCGGTTCCGGCTCCGCCCGCACGGGCGGAGCCGCGGCGAGGAGCGGGACGAGGGCGAGCAGCACCGCGGCGAGCAGCGCCCCGGGGGTCCGTGCGGTCGATGTCCTGATCACCATGGCCTCCCTCTACCAGGCGCCCGGAGCGCAGGGAAGACCGCCCGCGCCCCTCACCATCGCCCCGCGCGTCCCCGCTGCTCCGTCTCCGCGCGTACCTCCGCGCCCACGGTCCCTCACGACCGTATGCCGCGCACCCGCACCGGGTACCCCACCTCCCCGGTCCCCTCCCGCGCCACCACCGCCTCCCGGCCCAGCATCCGCACGGAGAACCGCTCCAGCTCCCCCCGGCCCCAGCCGTCGCCCGCGTCCACGGCGACCACTCCGCCGCCCGTCCGCCCGCGCGGCGGGGCCCACACCTCCAGCTCGGTCCCCCCGTCCGCCCCGGCCACCGGCAGCACCGCCCCCGCCCGCACCAGCACCGGGATCCGCGACAGCGGCGCCTCGACCACCACCTGCCCCGGCCCCTCGTACATCTCGCCGGTGACCGCGTCGTACCACCGTCCGCGCGGCAGCCGCACGGCACGGCGCGCCACCCCCGGCTCCAGCACCGGAGCCACCAGCAGCGCGTCCCCGAGCAGGAACGCGTCCTCGCACTCCCGCAGGGCCCGGTCCTTCGGCGCACCCCACCACAGGGGCCGCACACAGGGGGCTCCGGACCGCTGCGCCAGCCGGGCCAGCGTCGCGAAGTACGGCAGCAGCCGCTCCCGCTCGCGCAGCGCCGCCCGCGCGTGCTCCAGCACCTCGGGCCCGAACTCCCACGGCTCGCGCCGCCCGCCCCCCGGCCCACCGTGGGTGCGGAACAGCGGCAGGTACGCGCTGAGCTGGAACCAGCGCAGGTACAGCTCCGGCGACGGCCGGGGCGCCCCCGGCGCGCCCCCGACGTCCGGGCCGCAGTACGGCACCCCGCACAGCCCCAGGCCGATCACCTGGGCGAGCGAGGCCCGCAACCCCTCCCAGCCGGTCTCCGCCTGGTCCGTCCAGGTGCCGCCGTAGCGCTGCAGACCCGCCCAGCCCGAACGCGACAGCAGGAACGGCCGCTCACGGGGGCGCAGCCCGCGCAGCCCCTCGAAACCCGCGCGCGCCATCGCCAGGGCGTAGACGTTGTGCGCCTCCCGGTGGTCGCCGCCGCGCGACTCCAGGCAGTGCCGGGCCGACCGCGGCAGTGTCGGCTCGCCCAGGAGGGCGAAGGAGACCGGATCGTTCATGTCGTGGCAGAACCCGGCGAAACCCTGCTCCAGCCGCTCGGCGTACAGCCCGCCCCACCACTTGCGGACCCGGGGATCGGTGAAGTCCGGGTACACCGCCTCGCCCGCCCACCCCAGCCCGCGCACCGGCACCCCCCGCGCGTCCCGCACGAAGACGTCCTCGGCCCGCCCGTCCTCGTACACCGCCTCGCCCGCCTCGGCCCGCACCGCCGGCTCGACGACCGACACCAGCCGCACCCCGCTCCCGCGCAGCGCGGAGGCCAGGGAGGGAAGGTCCGGGAACCGCCCCGGATCCACCGTGAAACCCCGTCGCCGCCGGTGGTGACCGACGCCCAGGTGCACGGCGCGCAACGGCAGCCCGCGCTCCGCGTACCCCGCCACGATCCGCCGCACCCCCTCCGCGCCCTCCGCACCCCACAGGGCGTGCTGGTGGCCCAGGGCCCACCGGGGAGGCACCGCAGGAGCCCCCGTCAGCGCCCGCCAGCCCTGCATCACCCGTGGCGGGGAACCGGTCAGCACCCAGTAGCGCAGCGGACCGCCCGACATCCGCACCTCGCACCGGCCAGGCCGGTCATGGCCCGAACCCGCGCCCTCCACGCCCTCGCGCAGCGTCACCAGGCCGTCCCAGGAGTTGTCGTGGAAGACCAGGTGCCCGCCCGCGTCCGCCACCACCCACAGCACCGGCATCGTCAGCGACCGCTCCCCGCGCCCCGCGCCGAAGGGAGCCGGCCCCGCGTTCCACAGGCGGTACGGCCCCCCGCGCAGCCGCGGCCCCGGCGCCCGCCCGCCCAGACCGAAGAACCGCGCGTCCGGCGGCACCTCCGAGCGCTGGACCCAGCGGGCCCCCGCCCCGCCGTCCACCGGCTCCCACCAGCGCGGCGGCAGGTCCCGCCGCAGCACCACCCCGCCCGGGGTGCGCACCTCCACCGCCCCGAGCCGGGTCACGGTCACCAGCACCCGCTCGGACACCACCCGCCAGCCGCCGTCCTTGTCCGGCTCCAGCACCGCCCGGGCATCGGCCTGCGGACACGCCCCGGCCAGCGCGTACGACGGCTCCGGCCCGGCGCCGTCCCAGCCGCAGAACACCATCCCGCCGGCCGTCACCCGCACCCGCAGCGACGACCGCTCGAAGCGCACCACGCCACCGCCCGGCTCCGGCTCGGCGCCCCGCGCCTCCCCCGGCACCCGGGCCCGCTCCCGGACCACCCGCGGCAGCGCCCGGGCGTCCGCGCGCCGGCCCCGCCACGCGGCCCGTGCCGCCCGCAGTCCCTGCGCCGCACCCACCACTCTGACCGACCGCACCAGGCCACGCGCATCCATGCTGCTCAGACTGCCATCACCCGGGTACCGCCAAAGCCCTGTTCAATCTCCGTTCACCCGGTGTCCCCCCGTGGTTGGAGCACGCCGTCCCACCGCGGCACGGGACGGCCGCCCTGGTGCGGAACCCGATCACATGGCATCGTCCTGCACAGCCGCGCGCACACGCACGGCCCCGGCCACGACCCGGGACCGGCCGCGCACGGAGACGACGCACACGACGCGTGAGACAGCAGTCCGGGAGAGCCGCCATGACCGCAGCGCACAGCGCCGCACCGACGACCGCAGACCAGCCGGAACCCCTGTGGCGCCCCGGCCCCGACCGCATCGGGAGCGCCCGGCTCACGCGCTTCCAGGCGTGGGCCGCCGAGCGCTTCGGAGCCCCGGCCGCCGTCCCCGGCGACCCGGCCGCGAGCTACGCCGCGCTGCACCGCTGGTCCGTCGAGGAACTGCCCGCCTTCTGGCAGGCGGTCACCGAGTGGTTCGACGTCCGCTTCGCCACCCCGTACGAGACCGTCCTCGCCGACCGCTCCATGCCCGGCGCCACCTGGTTCCCCGGCGCCACCCTCAACTACGCCGAGCACGCCCTCCGCGCCGCCGAGGACCCGTCCCGCGCGGACACTCCCGCCCTGCTCCACGTCGACGAGACCCACGAGCCGACCCCCGTCACCTGGGCGGAGCTGCGCCGCCAGGTCGGCTCGCTGGCCGCCGAACTGCGCCGCCTGGGAGTCCGCCCCGGCGACCGCGTCAGCGGCTACCTGCCCAACATCCCCCAGGCCGCCGTCGCCCTGCTGGCCACCGCCGCCGTCGGCGGCGTGTGGACCTCCTGCGCCCCCGACTTCGGCGCCCGCAGCGTCCTGGACCGCTTCCAGCAGGTCGAACCCACCGTGCTGTTCACCGTCGACGGCTACCGCTACGGAGGCAAGGAGCACGACCGCACCGGCACCGTCGCCGAACTCCGCCGCGAACTGCCCAGCCTGCGCGCCGTCGTCCACATCCCCCTGCTCGGCGCCCCCGCCCCCGACGGCGCCCTGGAGTGGGACGCCCTCACCGCCGCCGACACCGAGCCGGTCTTCGAGCAGGTCCCCTTCGACCACCCGCTGTGGGTGCTCTACTCCTCCGGCACCACCGGACTGCCCAAGGCCATCGTCCAGTCCCAGGGCGGCATCCTCGTCGAGCACCTCAAGCAGCTCGGCCTCCACTGCGACCTCGGCCCCGGCGACCGCTTCTTCTGGTACACCTCCACCGGCTGGATGATGTGGAACTTCCTCGTCTCCGGCCTGCTGACCGGCACCACCGTCGTCCTCTACGACGGCAGCCCCGGCCACCCCGACACCGCCGCCCAGTGGCGGGTGGCCGAACGCACCGGCGCCACCCTCTACGGCACCTCCGCGGCCTACGTGATGGCCTGCCGCAAGGCCGGCGTCCGCCCCGGCCGCGACTTCGACCTCTCCCGCGTCAGGTGCGTCGCCACCACCGGCTCCCCCCTGCCGCCCGACGGTTTCCGCTGGATCCACGACGAGGTGGCCGAGGACATGTGGATCGCCTCCGTCAGCGGCGGCACCGACGTGTGCAGCTGCTTCGCCGGCGCCGTCCCCACCCTCCCCGTCCACATCGGCGAACTCCAGGCCCCCTGCCTGGGCACCGACCTGCAGTCCTGGGACCCGCACGGCAAACCGCTCGTCGACGAGGTCGGCGAGCTGGTCGTCACCAACCCCATGCCGTCCATGCCGGTCCGCTTCTGGAACGACCCCGGCGGCACCCGCTACCGCGAGAGCTACTTCGAGATGTTCCCCGGCGTGTGGCGGCACGGGGACTGGACCACCCTCACCTCGCGCGGCACGGTGATCATCCACGGCAGGTCCGACTCCACCCTCAACCGGCAGGGCGTCCGCATGGGTTCGGCCGACATCTACGAGGCCGTCGAACGCCTACCCGAGATCCGCGAGTCCCTCGTCATCGGCGTGGAACAGCCCGACGGCGGCTACTGGATGCCGCTGTTCGTCCACCTCGCCGAGGGCGCCGTCCTCGACGACGCCCTGCGCGACCGCATCCGGCGGACCATCCGCGAACACCTCTCGCCGAGGCACGTCCCCGACGAGATCATCGAGGTCAGGGGCGTTCCCCACACGCTCACCGGCAAGCGGCTGGAGGTCCCGGTCAAGCGCCTGCTCCAGGGCGCCGACCTCGACAAGGCGGTCAACCCCGGATCGGTGGACGACGTCGAGCTCCTCCGCTTCTACGAGCGGCTGGCCCGCGAACGCCTCGCCTCCTGACCGCTCCGCAGCCCGTTGTCAGCCCCCTCGGTTACGGTGAGTGACCAAGTGACCGCACAACCGAGGGGGAGACATGGGACGCACCGCGCACACCGGGAACGGCGGAGGCCACGGGCGCCGGCGGCGCACGGCCGAGCCGGGCGGACTCAGGCGGCTGACCGCGCGGCGGATCCTGCGGCGCGAGGTGCCCAGCACGGTCGCCGTCGTCGCCGACCCGGCCGGCTTCGCGGCCATGCGCCGCTACACCACGTTCGTCTTCGACGACCACCGAAGTTACCTGAGGCATACGGAAGGACTGCTGCGCTCGCTCACCGTCCAGGGCGTCCACACCCGCGTCGGCCTCTTCGACCCGGACGACTACGAGCACTTCTGCACACAGGAGCGGATCGACCCCGACAGCCCCGACAGCCGCACGCGCTACGTCGCGGAGATCGCCGCCACGGGAGCCACCGTGCGCTACCGCGGCCAGCCCCTCGACCGGCTGCTGCCCCTGCTCATGGAGGACTGGGAGCAGCAGGACGCCTGGGAACGCGCCACGGACGCGCTCACCGGCCTGGGTCCCTGCGCCGACTGCGGAAAGGACCTCGGCCGGGCGGCACTGGAGGAGGCCACGGAGATCCTGGCCCGGCTGCTCGACTCCGCCGGTCCCGGCACCCACCACCTGGTGTGCAGCGTCAGCGGGGGGACCGGGCCGCTGGTCGCGGTGGCCCACGTCGAACGCGCACCGCACGACACCGCCCGGACGGCCAGGGAAGCCGCCGAGGGGGAGAGGCTCTTCCGCACGGTCCTCGCCGCGGGCATCGCCGCGGGGCGTCCCGGAGGGGTGGTGATGCGCACCGCCTGGGACGGGCGGGAGGAGGTCCGCGGCTGGCGCCTGCACGACGGCGGCCTCCGCCCCCTCACCGAGGCCGAGGTCTTCTCCGCCTACTGCACGGACGCCCGGACGGGGGAGCCGGTACCGCCCGAACCGGGCCTCGCCTACCGCGCGGGCTTCCCGCTGCCCCACCCCGGGACGCACGGGCAGGGCGGGGAGGAGCGGGACGGGGGAGCCGGTGAGTCCTGACCCCGCACGCCGGTGCCGGGCGCTCCGCCTCGGGCGGAGCGCCCGGCACCGGGCCGGCCCTCTCCGGTCACTCCCCGGACAGCACCGACCGCGCGGCCTCCCGGGCCTCCTCGCCGCTCTCCGAGGCCCGCGCCGCGGCCGCCGCCCGCTCGCACTGCGCCATGGTGCGCCTGGCCAGCGCCGCGCGTACGTAGGGAATGGCCGTGGGCCCCATGGACAGGCTCGTGACGCCCAGCCCGGTCAGGACGCAGGCCAGCAGCGGGTCGGACGCGGCCTCACCGCAGACACCGCAGCCCTTGCCCTCGGCCCCGGCCGCCTCGGCGGCCATCGCGATCAGGTCGAGCAGCGCGGGCTGCCACGGATCCTGGTAGCGCGAGAGGACGCCGACCTGCCGGTCGGCGGCGAAGGTGTACTGAGCCAGGTCGTTGGTGCCCAGCGACAGGAACTCCACCTCCTGGAGGATGGAGCGGGCACGCAGGGCCGCGGAGGGCACCTCCACCATCGCGCCGAACTTGGCCTGCAGACCGGCCTCCCGGCATGCGTCGGCGAACGCCCTGGCATCGGTCCGGTCGGCGACCATCGGCGCCATGACCTCCAGGTACACCGGAAGCCCCTTGGCCGCCCGGGCGAGCGCGGCCAGCTGCGTCCGCAGCACCTCGGGGTGGCCGAGCAGCGTCCGCAGCCCGCGGACGCCCAGCGCCGGGTTGGGCTCCTCGGCCGGGGTGAGGAAGTCCAGGGGCTTGTCCGCGCCCGCGTCCAGCACCCGCACCACGACGCGTCCCTCGGGGAAGGCCTCCAGCACCTGCCGGTAGACCTCGGCCTGCTTCTTCTCCGACGGGGCCTTCCGGCTGTCGTCGAGGAACAGGAACTCCGTGCGGAACAGGCCCACGCCCTCGGCGCCCGCCTCCAGCGCGGCCGCCACGTCGGCGGGACCGCCGATGTTCGCGAGCAGCGGCACCTTGTGCCCGTCGGAGGTCGCGCCCGGACCGGTGGCGGCGGTGAGCGCTGCCTTCCGCTCCTCGGCGATCCGCGCCAGCTCCTCCTGCTGCTCCGGGTCCGGGTCCACCACGACCTCCCCCGTGCTGCCGTCCACCGCGACGACGGTGCCCTCGGCCAGTTCGACGGCACCCTGCAGCGCCACCACCGCCGGCACGCCCAGGGCCCGGGCCAGGATGGCGCTGTGGCTGGTCGGCCCGCCCTCCTCGGTCACGAAGCCCAGCACGAGCGAGGTGTCGAGCAGCGCGGTGTCGGCGGGAGCGAGGTCGCGTGCGACCAGCACGTACGGCGTGTCGCTGTTCGGCACGCCCGGCATCGGCACCCCGAGCAGCCGGGCGACGATGCGGTTCCGCACGTCGTCCAGGTCCGCGACCCGTCCGGCCAGGTACTCACCCGCCCCGGCGAGCAGCGCGCGGTAGGAGGCGAAGGCGTCGTAGACCGCGCGTTCCGCGGTACTGCCCACGGCGATGCGCCGCTCTACATCGGCCATCAGTTCCGGATCCCGGGCCATCATGGCCTGGGCCTCCAGCACGGCCTGGGCTTCACCGCCCGCCAGATTGCCCCGTGCCACCAGATCGGCGGCCACGGCGTCCACGGCCCGGTGCGCCCTGTCCCGTTCGCGCGGCGCCCTGTCCGGGGGGATCCGGTCGGGCGGCGGTTCCAGTTCCGCGGTGCTCATGTGCCGGACTTCGCCGATCGCCACCCCGTGGCTCACCCCGACGCCTCGAAGCGTTGTCTCCATTTCACCGGTCCCCGGTCGATTCGGTCTCTTGGGAGGGTGGGCATCCGTCACGTGCCCACCGCGTGCGGGCGCTCCGCGGCCGGTGCGGAGGCGGAGCGATCACCGCCAGGTGAACAGCGTGCCTCCGGAGGGCACGTCGGCGTCGACCACCACGTCGGCCAGCGCGTCGCGGGTGGCTTCCAGAGCGACAACCGGGCACACCGGCGACTTTCCCACGGCCTCCACCTCGACCGGATTCCAGCGGACGATCGGATCACCGCGGCGCACGGTGTCGCCCTTGGCGGCCAGCAGCTCGAACCCCTGCCCGTTCAGCTGCACCGTGTCGATACCGAGGTGCGTCAGCACACCGTGCCCCTCGTCGTCCACCACGACGAAGGCGTGCGGATGAAGGGAGACGACGATGCCGTCGACGGGGGAGACGGCGGTGGAAGGCCCGCGAACGGGATCGACGGCGGTCCCGGGGCCCACCATTTCGCCGGAGAACACCGGGTCGGGCACAGCCGCGAGGCCGATGGCACGTCCGGCGAGCGGGGACGTCACGGTGGTCATGGGGAGCCTCCCGTAAGGGCGGTGGTCGAGCGGTCTGTCATTGTTTGTTGCGGTAAGTCTGTTGATCGGAAGAGTAGGGCACGGAAGCCAACCGCCTGCGGAGCGCGCGCGGGGAGTGCTTCGTACAGACGCGCAGCACCGTGGAGAGGCGGCGGTACAGCGACGGTACGGCCATGCCGTTCGGACGGTTGATCCTGCGGCCGCCCGAGGGCGTCCATACCCACGGTCCATACCCACGCGGGGGAAACCGAACGGGTCTCCGTGGCGACCGGGAGGGACGGAGCAGCGGGCTCCGCCCCTGCCGGCGACGAGTGGCGACGGGATCGAAGTCGCGTGTTGACGAGGGGGACACCGATCCGTATAGTCGATCGGGTTGTCAGGGGCCGGAACGGTTTCCTGGCGGCCCTTCTGCCACGTCCGGTGGCGACCACTCACACAGCGTGAACCCCCTTTTCCGGGGGTGAAGTGCGGCCTGCCGCATTTCTTTTCCGGACCGGCCCGATTAGGCGCCGGACAGGAAATCCGCTACGGTGGGGAAAGCGCCGGAAACGGCGCGGCAGAAA
>NZ_BAAATJ010000025.1:0-89753 GCF_039533345.1 Streptomyces glaucosporus
CACAAGCTCCGGTGCGCGACCACCCGGATCACCGGCCTCGTCCAGGCCGTCCTCACTCTGCATCTGGCCAGCTCAGACCGATGATGGAAAAGCCTCACTGATACGAGTGCCCCGAGCTGCGCGGCGGCCTCGCTTTGCTCTGGAGCGCCAACCAGTTCGTGCGGCGCCGGCTGCGGTGGCCACACAAGCACCCGACGGAACGGAGGTGTTCCGCCCGGCACACCGGTCATCGCCACGTCCCCGCCGCCTCGCCCCGCCCCGCACCCGCGGCCTTCCCCACCCGGGCGGTGCCGCTGCTGGAGCGTCTGGAGAACACTGGTTCAGCCACGTCTTCGAGTGACCAGAACATGCAGAAGGGAAGACATGCCGCACCGCTCGATCACTCTGGACCCCGACCAATTCAACGCGCTTTACCAGGTCACGCACCAAATATCCGAATTTCCGGCGTCTCGTCTGCTGGAGACGGGGTGTACTGCCGATGATCTGCGGTCTCTGATCACCCTACTGCGTGATGTGAAGGACCGACTGGAGGGAGTGTCGCGGATACGTCTGCTGCTGATCCCCGGGGAGGTGGGAGACGTCGGCCGCCCGGCTTCCGCCGAGGAGTCCGGCGCAGATGGCGAATCGGTCCGCGAGGTCCGGGCAGCCGTCCCACTGCGGCTCGCCGAACGATGGCATGATCTCGCACGCATTGCCGTGGACGGGTTGGGGCCGCGTGAAGTATTCCTCCGGACCGGCTACCGCCCGGAGGAAGTCGATTCCATGATGACTGTGCTCGAGTCCGCCTCTCCTCGATGATCCGCCCCGGGAGCTCGAAACCTGCGGACGTCCTTCCGGCTTCACCTCGGACGGCCGATGCCGCGGGGACCTCTGCCCCGGGTATGCGTGCACGGCTCGACGAGTATCGGATCCCGGCGAACACGTGAGTCGCCGTGGCCTTGTCGAGGCGGTCGAAGCCCATGGCCAGGGCCTTGAGCGTGTGCCGGCCGACCCCGTACCCGGAGAGACCCGCCGGGGACGCTGCACCTGGCGACTTCTCGCTCCCCCGTTGACCCGCCGAACAAGCAGGCACGAGCATGACGCAGATGGACAGCGGTGAAGGATGGGATGCCGTGAAGCGCAGGCTGCCTCTCGGCCGTCGAGTGAGAGGAGTCGTAGAAGTCCGCCGCCCCTTTGGCTTCTTTGTGAACTTGAGGGAAGCGCCAGGGATTGCCGCAATCGTGGACGTAATATCCTACTGCCCTGATGGGGAAGTGGCCGACCCGGTGGACTGGCCTACTGAAGGGGAGGAGATCGAAGCAGTCGTTTCGGATCACCGTGACCTTTATCACCAGATCAGACTTCGTGTCGGTCCTCCGTTCTCTCACTTGCCCATCGAAGGCGGCCTGCATCCGAAGTTACACTGAGGAGGAGAAGCGGAACTTGACGGGAGGCGCTTCGGCGCTGCTCTGGCTACTTTCGGAGAACTGAGGTGGATCAGGGCGCCTGTAGCCTTCAACCCGGTTATCGAACGCTGGCAAGTCCCACTCCCCGGATGGCGTCATGAGAACCCGGGAATCAACCCGAAGGGATTATTCCAGAAGATCACCGAGGATTATCCAAGGTCTGTGAAGTGGCACTTTGACACGTCGACCAGAAATTGACACATACTCCCCTGCCGACTGATTGAAATAATGGATCGCGAGGGCGGCATCCTTTCGAATCTCGCGGTTTCCGTGGCTCAGGAAGACCAAGTCTTCTGCGTTGAAGCGAACGCGGACATGGCGTTGATCCTTCAAGGACTCGAAAGAGCGGCAGCAGCGAGGGAACTTTCACGTGGCCAAGCAGTGGGTACAAAGTTTTCCGCATCAGGTGAAGAGGAATGACGGACGCGAACGATCCTCGCAGCAAAACCCTGGTGACAGACCGGGCCTTCCTCTCTCTCGCACGGAGCGATGCGCAGAGAATCGTCGAGCGAGATCTCCGTCGGCTGGCCGTTGAGCGCTCTCTCAGGAGCCCCGCCATCGCCGCAAAAATGGATGAGCCCGCCCACTCCATCAAGAAGATGATGCAGGAGTGGGAGCGTTTGGTGAACGTCCTGGAATCCCCGTGGGAGACAACCGATTACTTCCTTCTTGACGACTACATGTTCGCGCTCGACACGCGGGCTTCGCTTGAGAAGGAACTGGGTGACTTCTCCCCCGCCCCTCCCACGCCTCTCCTCATTGCTCTGGAGGGTCTTGACGCCCGATTCCTTGCACAGACCGTGAGGGAAGAACCAGGACAGGAGCGACAACTGCAAGCCTGGCTGAAGCCGCTCTCCGGACGCCCGCCGGAGTGGCTCTGGAACCGTCGGCCACGCGTCATGCCATGGTGATGAAGGCGGTGTCCCGTCCGCCGTCCCCCTCCACCGGCTCCCTCCTGGCCCGGCCCCGAGCCCGGTCGTTCATGGGTGGGGGCAGTATCGTCCCGGGGACGGCTTCTCCGTCCCCTTGGAGGACCGCGCGGATCGATGGGGAGACGGCGTCGAGTACCGAAGGCTTCACAGGCCGGACAGTGCCTGTCGGCTGAGTTACCGCATGGGGGAGACGAATGTCCGATCTGACCTCCGCCGCCAGGGACCTGGGCCGGGCCGTCGACGGCCCGGCCGGCGGCCGGATGCCCGAGGCCGCCAGGGCCTACGTCGAGAAGATCACCTTCGCGTCGGCCGACGACATCCTGACGGCGCTCCGGGAGGTCCTGGCCGAGGACTGGATGGCGCTGCCGCCCTGGGCGCGCAACCTCGCCTACCGTCTGGCCTGCCTGCAGCGCCCCGACGACGCGGGCCTGCTGCGGGAGGCGGCAGCGGACCTGCTGTGCTTCGGACCCGACTGGGACGACGCCGCCGACGCGCTCAGGCAGCGCGCCGAAGACCTGGAGCGTCGCAAGTGACTGAGGTCTTCCATGCCCCCGCGGTATGCGCACACGCCTCGGCGGAGGTCAGATCCCCGCGAATTCGGGTGCCCAGGCGAGCCGGACGCCAGGACTCTCGGCGAGTGCGGCCCACCGGGCGCCGGTGGGCCGCTTCTCCAGCACCAGCACCGGACGCACACGGCAGCCGGGATGCGCGGCCCGGAGCTGGTGGGCACAGTCGAGGACCCGGCCGATGCCCAGACGGGATCTGCCGGCCCGCGCTCGCGCCGCTCAGACTCTCGACCTCGGCGATGAAGACGTCCGCGCCGGACGACCAGCCGGCGTCGAATCCCGGAGCGTTCCGCGCGTACATGCGTACGTCGATCCCGCGGCCGCGCCCAGGTCCGCGATGAGCGCACCCACCGTCGCCCCATGGGCCCTTGAGGCTGCTGACCCTTCCGTCACACCGCTGTCCTGCCGCGGCCACTCTCTCCGCTCGCGTCGGTCCACGCCCGGGGCAGCCAGCCGACGTGGCGCAGGACGGGCACGATGCGGAAGTGGACGAATGCGGCCACCGGCGTCCTGCCGTCCTCGGCGGGGAAGAACAGGGCGTGCTGGAGGGGCATGTCGTCCTGCGGGTCGTCCAGGCCGACATCGGACAGGTCCGGCCGGTCGAACGCGGGCTCCAGCGTGACGCCCTTGCGTGCGGTCAACTCCCGCAGGGGGCACAGCCCCACCCGGTCCGCGAGGTCCGCCGTCGTGAGGGATGTGCAGACCCGCGGCCTCCCCCGATCGTCGACGTACGTGGGGTACAGCATGATGCGCAGTTCCGGGCGGCCCGGAGGTGCCGCTATCCCGGAGCGCAGCCGGTTGTGCAGGTTGGAGAGGGGCGCGGGCATCTCGGGGACGACGGTTGGCTGGTAGAGCGTCAGGTCCCGCTCGCCGCTCTCCCAGTGGTTGTCGTGGATCGTCAGCGGAGGGTGTCCGGGAACGCTCAGCTTCCACTCGACGGGGCTGGTGGCGGAGGCCGCGCCCGAACAGGTGGTGCCCTCCTTCCTCTCGCCCGCTTCCTTGCTCCGCGTCAGCTTGAGGTCGTTCAACAGGCGCATGGGTGTTGCTCCTCTCGGAAGGAAATCGCTCGCGCTTCAGGTTTTACGTGCCGGTTCCATGGCCGCCGTGCGGACACATCCGCCCGGTGTCTCGAGGTTCTGTGCGTCGCGGCCGGTGCGCTTGCGCCCCGTGTCCATCGCGGTGAGGGCGGTGCGGGGTACGCCGTGGGTGACGGTCGGGGGCACCCCGGTCCCGGTTTTGGCGATCGCCGCCGGTCGGGTACCGGCCCCCGATGAGTGAGCCGTCCTCGTCGAAGGCGACGCCCTGGTGCGTCAACTGCCATTGCCCGCGCTGGATCCGGTCGGCTGCTGCGCCGTGCTCTTGCCGAGGGAGCGGTTGTTGGTGTTGTGCGTGAGTCGCTCGGCCGCCAACTCGGTCGGGACGTCGGGTACTTCCATGTGCATGGCGGGTGCGCCTTTCCCCGGGAACCCTGGGGGTCCGAGCGGGTGAAGCTGGATAGAGACTGCCTCCATCGCGTGAACTCTGCCAATTTGACAGCTTGATTGTCGAGATGTTCAAGGCAGGCAGGGGCGGGCTCCAGGCCGGTGGGGAGGAAGCGCCGGCAACATGGCCTGCCCGCGGACCCCGGTGCTTCGGCAGCACCGCGGGACCGGGTCGCTCCGAGCTCGGCGGCCCGAACACATGCCTCTGACGCCCCCGCCGCGCTTGCCCGGTCCGGGCTCGGGTTGGCATCTTGGGGCGCGTCGCATCGGGCGTGGGATATGGCCGAGGCGGGATTCCACAGGACGCGCCACCATGCGGCCCCGAGGCGGAGGCCGAACCCATGGGCATGGCGGGTGGGCAGGGGTCGAAGACCGCTGAGCGTCAGGGAGCAGGCGCCGTCTACGGGAGCGGCCGGGAACGGCGGGGACCGAAGGGCTGGGGTGGCCGCGCGTGAAGTACGTCGTGGTGAGCTGGGACGCGGAGTGCCGGGGCTTCTGGACCGACCCCCGTGACTACGTGCACGCGCTCGACCTCCTGCGAGGGGACCTCCCCGAGGGAGCGAGGGAGTTCGCGACCGACCCCTCGCACTATGACTTCTACAGCGAGCGCTGCGTGAAGGACCTGAGACTCTCGAAGATGGAGCTGCCGGGGACGACCCCTGGGGACCTGCGGATCGTTTTCTCCCCGAACCCCTGGAAGCATGCCGCGGGACTGGTGATCGAGTACTCGGGCGTACGGCGCGTCGACATCTCCGAAGGCCGTTGTCCGTGGGACCAGGACGAGGGGTACGGCACCGTGCTGCTCGACGAGATCCTGCCCTCCGAGGCCGGGTGCTCCCACGAGATCGCGCTGAGCGTCTCCACGCTCAGGATCGAGTGCGCCGATCTCGTCGCCGGGTGGGCCGAGGCCGGGCGGTGATTCCGGGGATGCCGCATTCCGATGACCACAGAGCGTGGAAACTCGCCGCAAGCGGTCTCGTGGTCCTGGAGGATCCGCCGCCGAGCGATGTTCCCACGGCTGCCGAAGCCTGGCGGAAAGTGGTGAACATCGAGACGAAGCCCGTGGTCAGGGTGGACCGATCACTCCCGGACGCCATGGACGAAGTGGACCGGCAGTGGCTCGCCCGGGCGGAGAGGGAGTCGCTCTTCGCGGAAGACGGCTCTTTCCTCGTCAGCGTGGCGGGGCCCGGCGCTCTCGACGGGTGGGTGAGCGTGCGGTGGCCGGGGAGCGCCCGTATGGCCTCGGCCCTCTTCCATGACGAGGGATCGCCGGAGTTCGTCGCCATGTCGGCGGACGGACGCGTGCTGTGCGCGGTGACCACGGAGGAGTACGACTTCTGGATCGTGGTCCATGTCTTTCGGTGACGACCGTCCCCGCCTGCCGGGTCCCGGCGTGCGTCCGGAGCGTCTGTGGTCCGCGTCGGCACCACCAACCATCCCGGCCGGCACCGCGCCCGGCCTCCGACGACCCTCGCCGGCCTCGCCCGTCATGCCCGGCCGCCCCTGACCGGCCGGGCATGACGGACCCTGTGGCGTACGGGACCGCGAGAACGAGAAGGGTGATCCAAGGTGGCCCGATCGGCCGACATCGATTTCAACTTCGGTGCCCCGGTGTCCGTTTCGGAAGTTCTGCACTCGTTTCTGAGGCACGGCTTCCTCCTGACCCACCGCGGACTGGTTTCCTACGTGCTGGACGACGACGGGATGTACGACTGGAAGAAGGCGGACGGCTCGCGACTCGAGGAGGTCATCGCCATCGGAGGCAACAGCGACCCGGAGCGAACCTCGTTCGGCATCTCCTTGTTCCTGGGCGAACACGGGACAGGCGGCGACCTCCTTTTCCATCGAGGCCGGAAAAGGAGGTCGTTCATGATCGAGGTCAACCGCAGAACCGTTTCGCGGTCCTCGCGGTTCTGCGACTTCGGGTGGTATCTGGAGCGCATGGTCCCGGTCATGGAGCCTCTGGGGATGACCGAGCTGGTGGCGCGGGACTCGGCTTGACGTTCCGGCCGCGTCCCGCACGCACGCCGCGACGGCGGCCCCGGCCCGGCCCCGGCGTCATCGGCGGACCGAAGGCGTGGGGCCGTCCTTCCCCGGACCGGCCTCCTCACCGACACGACCCTGCTGGAGCGAGGACATGTACGAGTTTCACGGCTGGTTCGGGATCGCCGAGTCTCCCGAGGAGTCGGACACGGGAAGCCTTGAGGCGGGCATCGCCGAGCTGGAGGCGCGGATCGCACGGATCGCCTGGGCCACCGGCGAGGCCGCGCTGAAGGTCTACAACGGCGAACACTTCGTCCTGGTCAACGGCCTGGTGAACCGCCGCCGCGACGAGGCCGAGGAGCTCGAAGCCCTTCTGCGCCACATCGCCGCCCGCTTCCCCGGCTCCTGGGGCCTGCTCTACGAGCGTTCCGCCGACATGGACGTCCCGCCGGGGCAGGGCGCGTTCCGCGTCCGCGTCATGGCCAGGGGTGAGCTCCGGGACCGTCCGGATCCGTTCCTCTCGCCGGTCAGGCCGGTCATCGAGGACTGAACGGAACTTTCCGGAACTCGGCGGCCCGCACATGGTGCGGCTCGGCGCCCCGCGGCCTCCGGCCGGACGGCGAGGCGGGCGGTTCTCCCGCGGGACGCCGGGGGTTGAGCCATGGGGCGCCGAGTGAGATCGTGCCCGCTCGCCGGCCGTGTCCCCTCCGTTCCGGAGGCGGCTGCCGGTCTGGAGACGCACCCGGACCACGTGCCCGGCTTCAGAGTTCGCCGAGGAGGCATTCATGGATGAGCAAGTCGCCTGCGTGCACTGCGGACAGGACTGGCTCCGCCCGTTCCGCCGCAAGGACACCGGGGAGCGGTTCCTCCTCTGTCCCGAGTGCGATTCCCTCTGGCCCGAGGGGCACGATCCGCACTCCGAGACGGAGCACTGCCTGAGCGAGTTCGTGTCCGCTCCCGCCCCTGGAGGAGCCTGGGATGTGATCGCTCCCGTTGAACGACCCGACGCGGGCGGCGCAGACAGGGAGTCGTCGCCCGGGCCGGGAGCGGCAGGCGGCGGCAACCGTATGCCCTCGGCCGTACGGCCGAGGGGCCGCCCGTCACATGAGGAGGTGCCGGTGATCGAGGTCGGAAGGGTGGGACGCATCTCCTCGGGCGACCATTCCGGGAAGTTCGTCAAGGTCCGGGAACTTCCCGACGATCCGCCGAGTTTCCTGGTCCTCCTGGCGCACGACAGGGGGTTCCGGCGCGGATACGGGGACTACTGGGTCGAAGACCGCGCGTCCCTGGAGCAGTTCTTCGCCGAGGGGAGCTGGGTGGTCGAGTGGCTGGGGCCGCGCGGTGCGACGGCGGGCTGACACGCGGCAGCCGTGAAGGCGTCCTCGGCAGCCGGAGGGCGCGGAAGGGGATCTCCGCGGCCGACGCGACCGGGCAACGGACCCGGGGCCACCGCGGCATCCCCCTTGCCCCCGTCGCCCGCGGTACTCCGGCTGTGAACGGCGGTTCTCCCGCACGGGACGTGGCTTGTCGCCGGCGACGACCGGCTCATGCCGCGTGCCCGGTAGGCTGCGCGCAGTTCCGTCCGGAGTTTCGGGGAGCGGCATGTGGCGCGAGTTGGTGGCAGGAGCCGGTTCGGGGGCCGAACTCCGCCCTCCGGTCCGGGAGACCCACATCGGTGAGGCCGAGCGCCGGCTCGGACATCCCCTCCCTTCGGACCTGGTAGAGCTGCTGCTGGAGACCGATGGGGTGGTCGATTCCCACGGCACCTCTGTCGTGTGGTCCACCGGGCGCATCACGGCGGACAACCTGGCGTTCCGTCGCAGCCCCTCGTTCGCCCGGCTCTACCGCCCCTTCGGCTCCCTGCTGTTCTTCGGGGACAACGGAGGCGGGGACCAGTTCGCCTTCGCTGTCGGCCGGGGCGGGGACGGCGTCTTCGTGTGGGACCACGAAACCGACGAGCGGTGCGTGGTCGCGTCCTCGCTCGAGGAGTATGTGAGGCGCTCCCTGGAGGCCGACGCGGGAGACTGGTACCGGCAGTGACCTGGCTGAAGGGCCCTGCGGCACCGCTGATCCCCTCATCGCCTCGTCATCGGAGCAGTCCCTCAGCGGATCCGGCAGACCGGGAGCGGCATGCGGGAGGAAACCAGTGCGATATCGAGGCTCTGGAGCGAGGGACGTCTGCCGGTACGCGACGGCGCGTACGACGCGACCGGGCGCGCATGGGACGTCGTCGTCGACCCGGCCGCGCCGGGCGGACTGCTGATCGCGGACGAGTTCAGCCTCGACGCCTTCCTGGACGCTCGGCCGGACTGGGTCACGGCCGTCGATCCGACAGTGGAGGAGCAGGTGGGCCGGGGCGGGGGTTTCCTGTGCTGTGGCGAGGGGTCCTACGGTTCCGAGGGGTTCATCGCCCGGCTCGATCCGCGCAGGAAGCTGCTGTGGGCGGTCTATCTGGAGGACTCCGATCCCTTCGTGTCGATCGACCTCCGGAACGACACGGCTCGTTTCAGGTCCAGTTCCGGTGTGACGGTCACCGTCGACGCCGGGGCACGCTTCTTCCGCCCCGCAGGAGACGCTTGAGAACGCTCCGGCTGCGGTCCCCGGCGCCCGGCCCCCGGCTTGCCGGCCTCGTCCGGGCCCGTACTCTGCCGACATCCGGCCGGATGGGAACGGAGGCGGGGAACTCTTGGCACGAACGGAGCGGGACGGGCCGATGGCCGCGGCGGTCGGGGTGCTGGAAGGCATCCGGGCCCTCACCCCGCTGACCGGTGAGGGCGTGGCGGCGCAGTTCGGGGCCCGGGGCTGGGAGGCCGGGGGGCGGCCGAAGGGCGGCTTCGAGACGTCCTGGAGCAAGAGCGGCGTCATCGGCTGGTTCCACCGCTACTCGGGCGGGGTCCGGGTCGAGTTCACCGTCTGGATGCGGGACGTGGACGAGGACACGGGCTACTTCGAGGATCTGGAGGCGGTCTACGCGGAGGGGGAGCAGGCCCTGGCCGGATTCCTCCCACAGATCGAGTCGTCCGCGCTCTCGGCCCACCTGTCCGAGGCCGAGGGGACGGCGGAGGACACCGACGAGTACATCGCGTTCCGGAAGTGGACCCTGAACGGCCGGATGCTGACCGCCGGCGTCGTTCAGGAGGACACCGATCTCCCGGTCCGTGTCGTTCTCGTGCTGGAGGAACAGCCGTGATCCGGATGCGTGGCCTCCCCGCCCGTCCAGGGAGGCCGTGTGCCGGGCGGCGCGCGGTCGTGCGCCCCTCCCCCGTCCCGGCTCGTCGCGGCGCGGAAGGGGCGCACGGGGTGCGGCGGGCCGGTCAGGCCAGGCCGGCCACCAGTTCCGCCACCGGCTTGCGGCGGCCGGTGAAGAAGGGGACCTCCTCGCGGACGTGGAGGCGGGCCTTGGAGCCGCGCAGGTGGCGCATGAGGTCGACGATGCGGTGCAGCTCGTCGGCCTCGAAGGCCAGCAGCCACTCGTAGTCGCCCAGCGCGAAGGAGGCCACGGTGTTGGCGCGGACGTCCGGGAAGCCGCGCGCCATCTGGCCGTGCTCGGCGAGCATGCCGCGGCGCTCCTCGTCGGGCAGCACGTACCACTCGTAGGACCGCACGAACGGGTAGACGCACACGTACGCCCGCGGCTCCTCCTCGGCGAGGAAGGCCGGGACGTGCGACCGGTTGAACTCGGCGGGGCGGTGCAGCGCCATGTTGGACCACACCGGCTCCAGGGCGCGCCCCAGCTTCGTGCGGCGGAAGAGGTTGTAGGCCTCCTGGAGCGCGTCGGCGGTCTCCGCGTGCCACCAGATCATCACGTCGGCGTCGGCGCGGAGCCCGGAGACGTCGTAGGTGCCGCGCACGACGACGTCCTTGGCGGCGAGCTGGTCGAACAGCTCCTGGACCTCGTCGGCGTGGCCGGCGCGGTCCTCGGGGAGGGCCTCGCGCAGCCGGAAGACCGACCAGAGGGTGTAGCGGATGACCTCGTTGAGGTCCCTGGCCTTCTTGCCCGCGTTGGGCGTCTTGCGGGGTTCAGCAGTCATACGGCCATTCTCACGCGCCCGTTCCGGGGCCGGGCGACCGGGTCCCGGCGGTCCTCAGCACCGTCCGGGCGGCGGCGCGGCCGCTGGCGATGCAGGCCGGGATGCCCACGCCGTCGTACGCGGCCCCGCACACCGCCAGGCCGGGGTAGGCGGCGAGGTCCCGGCGGACGCGGGCGACGCGGTCCGGGTGGCCCACCGGGTACTGCGGCAGTCCGTTCTCCCAGCGGGTGACCGTGCGCGCCACCGGGCGGGCGGTGAGTCCGATCGCGGACTTCAGGTCCCGCAGGGACAGGTCCACCAGTTCGTCGTCGTCGTGCCGCAGGACCTCCTCCTCCCCGTACCGGCCCAGGGAGGTGCGGAGGACGAACAGGTCCGGGTCCTGGGCGGCGACCCACGACCACTTGTTGGTCGAGAAGGTGGACGCCTTGACGGCGTGCCCGTCCACGGGCGGGACGAGGAAGCCGCTGCCCTCCGGGGCCTTCGTGAGGTTCCGGCGGCGGAAGGCCAGGGTGACCAGGGCCATGGAGGCGTACTCGACGGTCTCCAGTTCGGCGGCGGCGGCCGGGACCTCCCCGGCCAGCAGCCGTGCGGCGGCCGGCGCCGGGACGGCCAGCACCACCGCGTCCGCGTCCCGGTCCCGGCCGCCGGCGGTCACCGTCCAGCCCCGCTTGGTGCGGCGCAGCTCCGTCGCGGACACGTCGGTGAGGATCTCCGCCCCGGCCGCCCGGCAGGCGTCGGCGACGGCTCCGGGGAGCCGTCCGACGCCGCCCTCGATGCCCATGAACACGGGGCCCTCCCGGTGCTGCGCGGCGGTCCGCTCCCGGACCGCGCGCGCCGCGGCCAGCAGGGAGCGCTCCCGCCTGGCCGCCTCGTACAGCCCGGGGACGGCGGCGCGCATCGAGATCCGGTAGGCGTCCCCGGCGTACACCCCGCCGAGCAGGGGTTCCACGAGCCGGTCCACGACCTCACGGCCGAGACGCGCGGCGACGTACTCGCCGACGGCCACGTCCTGTCCGACTCCGGTGCGCGGCAGGTCGGCGTCCTCGGCGGCGCGGGCGATGCCCTCGGGGGAGACCACTCCGGCCAGGGAGGCCGGGTCGGCGGGCACGCCCATGACGTGCCCGGTGGGCATCGGGTGCAGCCCGCCGCGGGTCCACACCGCCGCGGCCGTGGTCGCGGGCGGCTGGAGGGCGTCGCCGAGGCCGACCTCGCGGGCCAGTTCGACGGCCTCGGGGCGGCGGGCGAGCATCGACTCGGCGCCCAGGTCCACGTCGACGTCCGCGATGCGTCCCGTGTGCAGCTTGCCGCCGAGCCGGCCGGTGGACTCCAGGACGGTCACGCGCGCGCCGCCCTTGAGGAGGTGGTGGGCGGCGGCGAGTCCGGAGATGCCGCCGCCGATGACGATGACGTCCATGTCTCCACTCTCGCAGACCTGCGCCCGTCCGGCGGAGGTGGCCCCTCCGCGTCCGGACCGTGACCGCATCGCGACCGGGGACCGGAAACCGGCCCGGCGGGGCGTCCGTCCAACTTCCGTCATCGGCAGACGTATTGGGGGATGGGATGTTCACACGCGGCACACCGCCGTCCGGTTCCTTCCGCGGGTCGCTGCGGTCGCGTCCGAGGCTGCTGGCCGCCGCCGTGCTGGCCGCCGTGGCGGTCGCCGGCTGCGGGGCGGCGGGCGACGGCGGGGCGGCGAGTTCGGCCGACCGGGGGGCGGCGGCGCAGCGGGACGCCGGGGAGGGCGGGCCGGAGAAGGCGTCCGCGGGCCGCGCGGCCGAGGCGCCCGGCCCCGCCGCCACCCATATCGTCCGGACGGCCTCGCTGACCGTGGAGGTCGGAGACGTGCCGGGCGCGCTGGCGGGCGCCCGCCGGACGGTGGAGGCGGCGGGCGGCTACGTCGCCGACGAGTCCACCGACCGGGACTCCGGGGGCCGGGAGCGCTCCCGGGTGACGCTGCGGGTCCCGCCCGCGGAGTACGAGGAGGTGCTGGAGGACCTGGCCGGGCTCGGGAAGCCGGTCCGGCGGAAGGTCACGGCGGAGGACGTCACCGACGAGGTCGTGGACGTGGAGAGCCGGATCAGGACGCAGAAGGCCAGCGTGGAGCGGGTCCGGGAGCTGATGGACGAGGCGGAGAAGCTGTCCGACGTGGTGACCCTGGAGTCCGAGCTGAGCACCCGGCAGGCCGACCTGGAGTCCCTCCAGGCGCGGCTGGAGTCCCTGCGGAAGCGCACCGGGATGGCGACGGTCGCCCTGTCCCTGCACGAGCCGGGCGGGGAGCCCGGAGAGGACGCCGGGCCCGGCTTCGGCGACGCCCTGGCGGCCGGCTGGGACGCGTTCGTCACGGTGCTGCGCTGGACCGTCGTCGTCATCGGGGCGGTGCTGCCCTTCGCCGCGGCGGCCCTGCTGGCGGCTCTGGTGTGGCGCGGTCTGTCGCGGGGCGTCCGCCGTCTGCCGCGAGGAGTCCGCGGCCCGTCCCGCGCCGCCTCCCCGGCGCCGCCGGAGCCGGTCCCGCCGGCGGGCGGCGGGACCGGCGGGGCCGGGGGCTCCGGGAAGGACGGTGCGGACGGCGGGGACTGAGCGGGGCGGCGGCCCGGGGCGTCAGCGGGCGGTCTGCTCGTGCACGAACTCCACCAGCCGGGTGAGGGCGTCGGGGTCGGTGTCGGGCAGGACGCCGTGGCCGAGGTTGAACACGTGGCCCGGCAGGTCCCGGGCCGCGTCCAGCACGCGCCGCGCCTGGGCCTCGACGGCCGGGCGCGGCGCGAAGAGCACCGCCGGGTCGAGGTTGCCCTGGACGGCCTTGTCCGGTCCGATGCGGCGGGCGGCCTCGTCCAGCGGCACCCGCCAGTCGGCGCCGACGACGTCCGGGCCGGCCTGCGACATCAGTCCGAGCAGCTCGCCGGTGCCGACGCCGAAGTGGATGCGGGGGACGCCGTAGGGGGCGACCGCGTCGAACACCTTGGCGGAGGCGGGCAGCACCGAGTCGCGGTAGTCGGCGGGGGCCAGGGCGCCGGCCCAGGAGTCGAAGAGCTGGACGGCGGAGGCGCCCGCCTCGATCTGCACCTTCAGGAAGGCGGCGGTGATCTCCGCGAGGCGGTCCAGGAGGTCGGCCCAGAGGTCCGGGGCGCCGTACATCATCGCCTTGGTGTGCTCGTGGTTGCGGGACGGCCCGCCCTCCACGAGGTAGCTGGCGAGGGTGAAGGGGGCCCCGGCGAAGCCGATCAGCGGGGTGGCGCCCAGCTCGGCGGTGAGCGCGCCGACGGCCTCGGTCACGTACGCCACGTCGTCCGGCTCCAGCGGGCGCAGCCGGCGCAGGTCCTCGCGGGTGCGGAAGGGCCGGTCGACGACGGGGCCCACGCCCGGCTTGATGTCCAGGTCGATGCCGATGGCCTTGAGGGGGACGACGATGTCGCTGAAGTAGATCGCCGCGTCCACCTTGTGGCGGCGGACGGGCTGGAGGGTGATCTCGGTGACGAGATCGGGGCGCATGCAGGAGTCGAGCATCCCGATCCCCTCGCGCACCCTGCGGTACTCCGGCAGGGAGCGTCCGGCCTGCCGCATGAACCACACCGGGGTGTGCGGCACCGGCTCGCGGCGGCACGCCCGCAGGAAGGCGGAGTCGGCGACGGCGGCTCCGGAGCGGGCGGCCTCCGGGGCGGAGGGGGAGGTCGGGGCGGGGGTACGGTCGTCGGCGGTCACAGGCAGAAGTCTCGCACGTGTCCCTACCCGCCCGGGGCACCCGTTCCGCCTACGCTGCCGCCCATGGCAGCGGCGCGAGCACACCTGGCGGACGGTGCGGAGGGTCCCGGCGGCGGGGAGGCCCCGCACCCCTTCCGGCAGGCCGTGGCGGCCCTGGAGGCGGCGCGGGCGCGGCCGGAGGTGCGGCTCGGGCCGCTGCCGGCGCCCCGGCGGCTGGCGCCGTTCGCACACGCCCTGGAGGCGTCGGTCGAGGTGGACGGCGAGGAGCTGGCCGACGGGCGCTTCGTGCTGCTCCACGACCCCGACGGCCAGGAGTCCTGGCGGGGCGCCTTCCGGGTGGTCACCCTGGCCCGCGCCGACCTGGAGGCGGAGGTGGTGGCGGATCCGCTGCTGCCCGAGGTCGCCTGGTCGTGGCTGACGGGCGCCCTCGCGGCGCGGGGCGCGGCGTACGACGCGCCGGGCGGCACGGTGACGCGGGTGAGTTCGCACTCCTTCGGGGAGCTGGGCGACCGCGCGCCGCGCGCGGAGATCGAGATCCGCGCCTCGTGGACTCCCCGGGAGGGCGCGGTGAACGCGGTGGCCGGGCATCTGGCCGCCTGGTGCGACCTGCTGTGCCAGTGCGCGGGGCTGCCGCCGGAGGGCGGGGACGGCGCGGCCATCGTGCCCCTGCCGCAGCGCCGCGGCCCGCAGCCGCTCCGGTGACTCCGCGCCCGCCCGAAAGGGGCGGGGTCCGTCCCTGCGCGGGGCGGGGCGGGCGGCGGGACGCGGGGAGGCCGTGCGGAGGGGGCGGCCCCCCCACCGGGTGAGGCCGGTGACTCCTTTGCCCGGCGTGGCGGTCCCCGGGTCGACCCTGTGTCCGATTTGCCGGAATTATCACTCACTCATTCGTGATCATTCCCTAAAGCCGGACGCCGGAACTGCCGAAGGACTCTGTGGCCCCTTCACAGGGCCCATCCCGACTCCCCCCAGTCGGCTTCCGTCCGCTCTCCACTCCCCAGGAGGCCCGGTGTCCGTTCTTCTTGAGCACCCCACAAGCCTGGTCGCCTACCGCCCGAACAAGCCGACGGCCATGGTCGTCGTCGCCGACCCCCGCGTCCGTTCCACCGTCACCCGCCACCTGTGGGCGCTCGGGGTGCGGGACGTGATCGAGGCGTCGTCGATCGCGGAGGCCCGCCCCCGAGTGGCCAATCCACGCGACATCTGCGTGGCCGAGGTCCACCTGCCCGATGGCTCCGGCCTGACCCTGCTCTCCGAGACCCGGGCGGCCGGCTGGCCCAACGGCCTCGCCCTCTCCGCCGCCGACGACATCGGTGCCGTGCGCAACGCCCTCGCGGGCGGCGTCAAGGGCTACGTCGTCACCGGCACCCGCGGCGCTCCCCCCCACCCCGGCCGTCCCGGCGCCACCCCCATCGGCGCCACCGCGGCCGCCCGCATGCACCGCCGCCCGCCGGGCGCACCCGGACAGCCCAGCGGCTACCGGGAATTGTCCGGCCGGGAGATCGAGGTGCTGCGACTGGTGGCGGAGGGCCAGTCGAACAAGGCGATCGGCGTCTCCATGGGCCTGTCCGCCCTGACCGTCAAGAGCCACCTCGCCCGGATCGCCCGCAAGCTGGGCACCGGCGACCGCGCGGGCATGGTCGCGGTCGCCCTGCGCACCGGCATCATCCACTGACCGCCCACCCGTCCGCCGACCCCCACCGAACCCGCTCCCGCGGTCCGGGCCCCGGCGGCCCGGACCCCGACCCCGTCACGGCGTCCCCGGCCCCCGCCGGGGACGCCGTGCGCGGCGCCCGCCGACGTCACGTTCCGTCGGCGGGCGCTGCGTATCGCGTGCACACGGATACCCTTGTCGCGTGACCGACGCCCAAGAGACCTCCATAAGCAGCACGGATCGGCTCCCCTCCGGGGACGCGGGTCCGGCGCCGGTCCCCCTGCTGGAGCCGCGCGAGGGCGTTCCCCCCGTGATCGCCACGCCCGAGGCCCTCGCCGAGGTCGTGGACGCCTTCGCCGCGGGGCGCGGGCCCGTCGCGGTCGACGCCGAACGGGCGTCCGGCTACCGCTACGGACAGCGCGCCTACCTCGTCCAGCTGCGCCGCGAGGGCGCGGGGACCGCTCTGATCGACCCGATCGGCTGCCCGAACCTGACGTCCCTCGGCGAGGCGGTCGAGGACGCCGAATGGGTGCTCCACGCCGCCACCCAGGACCTCCCCTGCCTGCGCGAGATAGGCATGCAGCCCAGGCGGCTGTTCGACACCGAGCTGGCCGGCAGGCTCGCGGGCTTCGCCCGGGTCGGCCTCGGCCCGATGGTCGAGAACGTCCTGGGCTACTCCCTGGAGAAGGGCCACTCCGCGGTGGACTGGTCCACCCGCCCGCTGCCCGAGCCCTGGCTGCGGTACGCGGCCCTGGACGTGGAGCTGCTGGTCGACCTGCGCGACGCCCTGGAGGAGGAGCTGGAGCGCCAGGGGAAGCTGGACTGGGCGCGCCAGGAGTTCGCCGCCATCGCCGCGGCCCCGCCGCCCGCGCCCCGCAAGGACCCCTGGCGCCGCACCTCCGGCATGCACAAGGTCCGCAGGCGCCGCCAGCTCGCGGTCGTGCGGGAGCTGTGGACGGTCCGCGACCAGGTGGCGCAGCGGCGCGACGTCTCGCCGGGCAAGGTGCTCACCGACGCGGCCATCGTGGAGGCGGCGCTGGCCATGCCCGCCACCGTGCAGGCGCTGGCCGCGCTGCCGGGGTACGGGCACCGGATGGGGCGGCGCCAGCTCGAGCAGTGGCACGCGGCGGTCCAGCGCGCCCGCGCCCTGCCCGAGAGCGAGCTGCCGCCGCCCGCCCTGGCCCCCAGCGGCCCCCCGCCGCCCCGCGCCTGGGCGGACAAGGACCCGGTCGCGGCGGCCCGGCTGTCGGCCGCGCGCGCAGCGGTGACCGGACGCGCCGAGGAGCTGGACCTCCCCCAGGAGAACCTCCTCTCCCCCGACACCGTGCGGCGGCTGTGCTGGGAACCCCCGGCCGATCCGACCCCCGGGGCGGTGGCGGAGGCGCTGCGCGGGTACGGCGCGCGGGAATGGCAGATCGAGCAGACGGCGGAACTGCTGGCGGTCGCCCTGTCGGCCGCCCCGCCGGAGGAGTAGGCCGCCTCCCCGGCCTTCCCCCGGCGGTGGGGCGGGGGACGGGCCCCGGCTGCGCACCGCGGTGGTGGAACCGGGCTTCACTCGGACGGCGGCGCCACGTAGAGTGAGCGACCGCCAACGAACGAGGGGGACAGCATGTCTTATCCGAACCAGCCGTACCCGCCGCAGCCGCAGCCGCCGAACAACTCCAACACGCTCAGCATCGTCGGGATCGTGCTGGGCTGCGTGGCGCTCATCTTCTGCCCGCCGCTCTTCGGCATCGCGGGCATCATCTGCGGTGCGATCGCCAAGTCCAAGGGCGAGCGGCTCGCCATGGCCGGCATCCTGGTTCCCGCGGCGGGCCTGGTCCTCGGCATGGTCCTCGGCTTCGTCGTCTTCCAGGGCATGTACAACGTCTGACGCGGGCGCGCGTCGCCCTCCGGGCCCGTCCCCCATCCGGGGGCGGGCCCGTTTCGCCGCTCCGCAGCGGAACCGGGGCGCGGCGGAGCGTGGCGAGTGTGATGTGCGACTCCTCGGGGAGGCGGCTGTCCACCTGAGGGTTACCGGTAAGTAGCATAAGCTCCGGGAAGCACGCCGTACGGCGTACCACCGCACCCCTGGAGGAGAGCCAACGTGCCTCGTACCGCTAGGGACGTCGTCTTCGTCGACGGCGTTCGCACCCCGTTCGGCAAGGCGGGCCCGAAGGGCATCTACCACGAGACCCGCGCCGACGACCTGGTCGTCAAGTGCATCCGCGAGCTGCTGCGCCGCAACCCCGGCCTGCCGCCGGAGCGCATCGACGAGGTCGCCATCGCCGCGACCACCCAGATCGGCGACCAGGGCCTCACCCTCGGCCGCACCGCCGGCATCCTCGCCGGGCTGCCGAAGACGGTGCCCGGCTACTCCATCGACCGCATGTGCGCCGGCGCCATGACCGCCGTGACCACCACCTCCGGGTCGATCGCCTTCGGCGCGTACGACGTCGTCGTCGCGGGCGGTGTCGAGCACATGGGCCGCCACCCGATGGGCGAGGGCGTGGACCCCAACCCGCGCTTCGTCTCCGAGAAGCTGGTCGACCAGTCCGCCCTGTTCATGGGCATGACGGCGGAGAACCTCCACGACCGCTTCCCGCACATCACCAAGCAGCGCGCCGACGAGTACGCGGTGCGCAGCCAGGAGAAGGCCGCCAAGGCCTACGCCGACGGCAAGATCCAGGCCGACCTGGTGCCGGTCGCCGTCCGCCGCACCAGCCCCGAGGGCGGGGAGACCGGCTGGGGCCTGGCCACGGCCGACGAGC
Source organism: Streptomyces glaucosporus (assembly GCF_039533345.1). Lineage (NCBI taxonomy): Bacteria > Bacillati > Actinomycetota > Actinomycetes > Kitasatosporales > Streptomycetaceae > Streptomyces > Streptomyces glaucosporus. The sequence continues at coordinate 18,536 of NZ_BAAATJ010000025.1, forward strand.
CGATGCGCCCCGGCACCACCCTGGAGCAGCTCGCCGGGCTGAAGACCCCCTTCCGCACCCACGGCCGGGTCACCGCGGGCAACGCCGCCGGCCTGAACGACGGCGCCACCGCCTCCCTGATCGCCGCCGAGGACGTGGCGCGGGAGCTGGGCCTGCCGGTCAAGATGCGCCTGGTCTCCTACGCCTTCGCGGGCGTCGAGCCGGAGGTCATGGGCATCGGCCCGGTCCCCTCCACCGAGAAGGCGCTCGCCAAGGCGGGTCTGTCCATCGGCGACATCGGCCTGTTCGAGATCAACGAGGCGTTCGCCGTCCAGGTGCTGGCCTTCCTGGACCACTACGGCATCGCCGACGACGACCCGCGCGTCAACCAGTACGGCGGGGCCATCGCGTTCGGCCACCCGCTGGCCTCGTCGGGCGTCCGCCTGATGACGCAGCTCGCGCGGCAGTTCGAGGAGCAGCCGCACGTCCGCTACGGCCTGACCACCATGTGCGTCGGTTTCGGCATGGGCGGCACCGTGATCTGGGAGAACCCCCACTGGGAGGGCAAGTGAGCACCGCTGAGCTTCTGAAGGGCGCCGCCGCGCTCTTCCCCGACGAGGTCGTCACCAGCGCGCACGTGCGCCACCTCGACCTCCCCCAGGGCGCCGGCCGGTTCGCGCTGATCACCCTGGACAACGGGTTCGACCACACCAAGCCCACCACCTTCGGTCCGCAGTCGCTGGTCAACCTGGACAAGGCGATCGACCAGGTCGAGGCCGAGGCCGCCCGGGGCGAGATCGTCGGCGTCGGCGTCACCGGCAAGCCGTTCGTCTTCGCCGTCGGCGCCGACCTCAAGGGCGTCGAGGCCATCCGCGACCGCCAGGACGCGCTGGCCATCGGCAAGGGCGGCCACGACATCTTCAAGCGCCTGTCCTCCCTGGCCGTGCCCACCTTCGCGTACTACAACGGCGCGGCGATGGGCGGCGGCGTCGAGATCGGCCTCCACTGCACCTACCGCACCGTCTCGCGGGCCGTCCCCGCCTTCTCCCTGCCCGAGGTCTTCCTCGGCCTGGTGCCCGGCTGGGGCGGCTGCACCCTGCTGCCGAACCTGATCGGCGCCGACCGCGCGGTCTCGGTGATCATCGAGAACTCGCTCAACCAGAACAAGCAGCTCAAGGGCGCCCAGGTCCACGAGCTGGGCATCGCCGACGCCCTCTTCGACGGCGCCGACTTCCTGGAGCAGTCCCTGATCTGGACCGCCTCGGTGCTCCGCGGCGAGATCGAGGTCGACCGCCCGGACGTCGACCGCGGCGAGGCCTGGGACCAGGCCGTCGCCCGCGGGCGCGGCATCGCCGACTCCAAGGTGCACGGCGCGGCCCCGGCCGCCTACCGCGCGCTGGACATCATCGCGGCGGCCAAGAACGGCGACCTGCGCCAGGGCTTCGCGGCCGAGGACGAGGCGCTGGCCGACCTGATCATGGGCGACGAGCTGCGCAGCGGCCTGTACGCCTTCAACCTGGTGAACAAGCGCGCCAAGCGGCCCGCCGGCGCCCCCGACAAGTCGCTGGCCCGCCCGGTCACCAAGGTCGGCGTCGTCGGCGCCGGCCTGATGGCCTCGCAGCTGGCGCTGCTGTTCGTCCGCCGCTTGGAGGTGCCGGTCGTCCTGACCGACGTCGACCAGGAGCGGATCGACAAGGGCGTCGCCTACGTCCACGGGGAGATCGACAAGCTCCTGCTCAAGGGCCGCGTCAACCAGGACAAGGCCAACCGCCTCAAGGCCCTGGTCAGCGGTGCGCTGGACAAGGCCGAGGCCTTCTCGGACGCCGACTTCGTGATCGAGGCGGTCTTCGAGGAGATGGGCGTCAAGCAGCAGGTGTTCGCCGAGGTCGAGGCGGTCGTGCCCGAGCACGCCATCCTGGCCACCAACACCTCCTCGCTGTCGGTCACCGAGATGGCGAGCAAGCTCAGGCACCCCGAGCGGGTCGTGGGCTTCCACTTCTTCAACCCCGTGGCCGTCCTGCCGCTGCTGGAGATCATCCGCGCCGAGCGGACCGACGACGCCTCGCTGGCGACGGCCTTCGCGGTCGCCAAGTCGCTGAAGAAGACGGCCGTCCTGGTCAAGGACGCCCCGGCGTTCGTCGTCAACCGCATCCTCACCCGCTTCCTGGGCGAGGTGCTCCGCTCCATCGACGAGGGCACCCCCGTCGAGGTCGCCGACCGGGCGCTGGCCCCCCTGGGCCTGCCCATGTCGCCGATCGTGCTGCTGGAGCTGGTCGGCCCGGCGGTGGCCCACCACGTGGCGGGCACCCTCCACGCCGCGTTCCCCGACCGCTTCGCCGTCTCGGAGAACCTGGGCCGCGTCGTCGAGGCGGGCAAGCGCAACCTGTACGTCCACGACTCCGGCAAGCCGGAGCTGGACCCGGAGGTCGCCGCCCTCTTCGAGACCGGCGACACCGTCCTCACCGAGGAGCAGGTCCGCGAGCGCGCCCTGAACGCGATCGCCGAGGAGGTCCGGCTGATGCTGGACGAGGGCGTGGTGGCCGAGGCGCAGGACATCGACCTGTGTCTGATCACCGGCGCCGGCTGGCCCTTCCACCTGGGCGGCATCACGCCGTACCTGGACCGCGAGGGCGTCTCCGAGCGCGTCAACGGCAAGCGGTTCCTGGAGCCGGGCGTCGCCGGCGTCCCGCGCTGACCGCAGCCGCTCCTGAGGGCGTCCGTCCGCACACCCCGTGCGGGCGGGCGCCCTCCGCCGTGCGCGTGGCACCCTGGTGCGCATGCGTGGGCGCACCCTTCTGGTCGTGGACGCCGCCAACGTCGTCGGCTCGGTGCCCGACGGCTGGTGGCGGGACCGGCACGGCGCGGCCGAGCGGCTGCGGGACCGGCTCGCCGCCCGGGAGGGCGGCGAGGAGGTGGTGCTCGTCGTGGAGGGCGCGGCCCGGGGGGTGGCCTCCGTGCCCGGGGTCCGGGTGGTGGCCGCCCCGGGCAGCGGGGACGACCGGATCGTGGAGCTGGTGGCGGCCGAGGGCGCGGGGCGGCGCTGTGTGGTGGTCACCGCCGACCGGGAGCTGCGGGAACGGGTGACGGCGCTGGGCGCCGAGGTGGCCGGGCCCCGCTCGGTGCGCTGAGCGCCGCCCGCCGGCCTCACCGGGAGGCGTCGTCGCGGACGTACACCACCGCGCCGTCCACCCGCTCCACCCGCTCGTAGTGGGCCGCGAGGAAGGAGCGCAGGGCCGGCATCCGGGCGGGGGCGTAGGGCTTGCCGCGGGAGTCGTCCACGATCACCTTCGGCGGGTCCTCCTCCAGTTCGGCGCGGAAGACCCGCCAGCTTCCCTCGACGCCGTACTGCTGCCCCACCCGGTTCCCGTCCCGGCCGCCGCTGAAGTTGGTGAGGAGCCCGGCGGTCAGGTACCGGCTGGCCGGGGCGCGGTCGGCGAGCCAGTAGCCCTCCGGGTGCATCCCCCAGAGCAGCACCTCCTCGTCCGGCGCGGTGTGCTCGCGGACGGCGGCGGCCACCCGCCGGGCGTGCCGCAGTTCGGTGTCGTCCGCCACGGCGGCCCACCCCAGGAACGCCGAGCACGACAGTGCGCAGCACAGCCCCGCGGCGCGCAGCCGGCCGGCGGGCAGTAGGCGCAGGGCCCCGGCGGCCAGCAGGGCCAGCGGCGGCAGGAGCTGCAGGTAGTAGTGCCCGAAGAAGTGGAAGCCGGAGAGCACCGCCACCGCGGACGCCGCCAGCCAGACCCACAGGTCGGCCGTGAGGACGCTCCACCGGCCCGGCACCCGCCCGCGCAGCACCGCTGCCAGCGGCACCAGCAGTCCGGCGCACCCGGCGGCCACGATGGCCGTGTTGCCCAGGCCCCGGCCGAGCACGTGCAGCTCCGAGCCGGTGAAGGAGGCGTACGAGCCGGAGCCGGTGACCGTCCAGAACAGGAAGTTCCGCCACCCGGTGGCCAGGGCCGCCGCCACGACGGGGGCCGCGGTGCCGGCGGCGAGCAGGGCGAGCGCGGCCCGCCGCTCCCGGCCGCGCGGCACCGACCGCCACAGCAGGAACAGCACGGGCAGCAGCACGGCGCCGCCGGTCTGCTTCACCAGGAACGCCCCGGCGACCGCGAGGCCGGCCGCCGCCCAGCGCCGGCGGTCGGCGCACCAGACGGCCGCGGCCATGAACGGCACCGTGAAGACCTCGAAGTTGGCCGCCTGGGCGTCCTCGGGGCCGAGGCAGACCGAGGCCAGGACGTAGAGCACCCCGGCGCTCCGCCCGGCCCGGTCGCCCCAGCGGCGGCGGGCGAGGGAGGCCAGCAGGGCGGCTGTGGCCGCCACCGCCGCCACGGCGGCGGCCTTCAGCGGCCACAGCGACTCGTCGCCGAAGACGGCGAACGCCCCCTGGTACAGCCACGGCAGCAGCGGCGGCTTGCGGTCGACGACGGTGTCGTAGAGCACGCCGCCGTCCGCGAGCATCCGGGCCTGGGTGGCGAGGAAGCCCTCGTCGGGGTTCCACACCGGGCGCAGGAACGACGGGATGCGGGTGAGCGCGGCCAGCGCCACCAGCACCGGCAGCAGGACCGGCCAGAACGGCCGCGGGCCCGCGGCGGAGCGGGACGGCGACCACCGGACGGCGGCGCCGTCCCGCAGCCGGGCACGGGGGCCCGGCACCCGCGCGGTCGTCGTCTCCGGCCCGCGGGGGGCCGTGGATCGCGGCGGCTCAGCGGCTGTCGGCATGGGCACAACCTATCCGGCGGCCCGGCCGGGGCCGCCGGGAACGGACCGGGCCCGGCGCGGCACGCCCCGGGTTCCGGGGGTGCCGCGACGGACCCGGTGGGACGTCAGTCGCGGGTGGCCCCCGCGGCCCGCTCGGCGGGGCTCCCGCCGTCGAGGCGGCCGTCGAGCTTGGCGACCAGGCCGGTGACCTGGCGGGCGATGTCCGGGGCGGTCAGGCCGATCTCGGCCAGCACCTCGTTCCGGGAGGCGTGGTCCAGGAACCTCGGCGGGATGCCGAAGTCGCGCAGCGGCACGTCCACGCCCGCGTCGCGCAGCGCCTGCGCGATCGCCGAACCGACGCCGCCCACCCGGATGTTGTCCTCCACCGTGACGACGACGCGGTGCCGGGCGGCCAGCGGCGGCAGCGCCTCGTCCACCGGCTTGACCCAGCGCGGGTCCACCACGGTGGTGGAGATGCCCTGCTTGTCGAGGAGGTCGGCGACCTCCAGGCACATCGGGGCCAGCGCTCCGACGGAGACCAGCAGCACGTCGGGCCGCTCGCCCTCCTCCAGCTCCGGGGCGCGCAGCACGTCCATGCCGCCGGCGGTGCCGACCGCCGCGACCGCCGGGCCGACCGCGCCCTTGGAGAAGCGGACGACGGTGGGGGCGTCGTCGACGTCCACGGCCTCGCGGAGCTGGGCGCGGAGCTGGTCGGCGTCGCGCGGGGCGGCGATCCGCAGGCCGGGGACGACCTGGAGGATCGACATGTCCCACATGCCGTTGTGGGAGGCGCCGTCGGTGCCGGTGACCCCGGCCCGGTCCAGGACAAAGGTCACCCCGCACTTGTGGAGGGCGACGTCCATCAGCACCTGGTCGAAGGCCCGGTTGAGGAAGGTGGCGTAGACGGCGAAGACCGGGTGGAGCCCGCCGGTGGCCAGTCCGGCCGCCGAGACGGCGCCGTGCTGCTCGGCGATGCCCACGTCGTAGACGCGGTCGGGGAAGGTGTCGGCGAACTTCTGCAGGCCCACCGGCTGGAGCATCGCGGCGGTGATGGCGACGACGTCGGGGCGCTCGTGGCCGAGCCTGACCATCTCCTCGCCGAAGACCGAGGTCCAGTCCAGGCCGGCGGCCGACACCGGCAGGCCCGTGTCGGGGTGGATGACGCCGACGGCGTGGAAACGGTCGGCCTCGTCCTGGACGGCCGGCTGGTAGCCGCGGCCCTTCTCGGTCAGGCAGTGGACGATGACCGGCCCGTTGAAGCGCTTGGCGCGGGTCAGGGCCGACTCCAGGGCCGCTATGTCGTGGCCGTCGATGGGGCCGACGTACTTCAGGCCCAGGTCCTCGAACATGCCCTGCGGGGCGATGACGTCCTTGATGCCCTTCTTGGCGCCGTGGAGCGTCTCGTACAGCGGCCTGCCGACGACCGGGGTGCGGTTGAGGAGCTCCTTGCTGCGGGCGAGGAAGCGCTCGTAGCCGTCGGTGGTGCGCAGTGTGGCCAGGTGGTTGGCCAGACCGCCGATGGTGGGCGCGTAGGACCGCTCGTTGTCGTTGACCACGATCACCAGGGGGCGGTCCTTGGCGGCGGCGATGTTGTTCAGCGCCTCCCAGGCCATGCCTCCGGTCAGCGCGCCGTCGCCGATGACCGCGACGACGTGGTCCTTGCGGCCCGTCACCTGGTTGGCCTTGGCCAGGCCGTCGGCCCAGCCCAGCACCGTCGAGGCGTGGCTGTTCTCGATGACGTCGTGCTCGGACTCGGCCCGCGAGGGGTAGCCGGAGAGGCCGCCCTTGGCGCGGAGCCGGGAGAAGTCCTGCCGCCCGGTGAGCAGCTTGTGCACGTAGCTCTGGTGTCCGGTGTCGAAGAGGACCTTGTCCTTCGGCGAGTCGAAGACCCGGTGCAGTGCGATGGTCAGCTCCACCACGCCCAGGTTGGGGCCCAGGTGGCCGCCGGTCTTCGAGACCGCGTCGACGAGGAAGGTCCGGATCTCCCCAGCGAGCTGATCGAGCTGTTCGGGGCTGAGCCGGTCGAGATCTCGCGGTCCCGTGATGCGGGTCAGCAGAGCCACCCGTGCCTCCTTGCTGGTCGAGCCGTACGGGCCTGTGCCGATCCGATGAGTCTAATGTTCCCCTCGCGCAGGAGTACGGCGGGCGGCGCGATCCCCGTCACACCCGGTTTCCCCCTTCCGCGTCCTGTACGCGGTGCGCCCGGCGCCGGGCCCCCGGAAAGGGGGCCCGGCGCCGGGCGGAGGCGGTGCGGATGCAGATGCGGATTGCGGGGGGACGGTGTGTCAGCCGCGGCCCGCGGACCGCTGGGTGCGCCGGGAGACCGAGTCGATGACGACCGCGGCCAGCAGCACGGCACCCGTGATCATGTACTGGATGGCGGCGGCGATGCCCAGCAGCGCCATGCCGTTGGCGATCGAGCCGATCACCAGCATGCCCAGCAGCGCGGACCACACGTTGCCGCGTCCGCCGAAGAGGCTGGTGCCGCCGATGACGGCCGCCGCGATGGCCTCCATCAGCAGGTTGCCGGTGCCGGCGCCCTGGTTGGCGGCCAGGATGCGGGAGGCGATCATCAGTCCGCCGAAGGCCGCCATGGTGCCGGCGATGGAGAACACCGAGATGCGGACGAACTCGACGTTGATGCCTGCGCGGCGGGCCGCCTCGGTGTTGCCGCCCAGCGCGAAGACCTTGCGGCCGTAGGAGGTGCGCCGCAGCAGGAAGTCCAGCCCGACCAGCACGACCAGGAAGATCAGCAGGGCCAGCGGCATGCCCCGGTACTGGTTGAGCATGTAGGCGGCGCCGAAGGCGAGCACGGCCAGCAGCGCGGTGCGGACGATGATCTCGCTGACCGGCCGGGCGGGGACGCCGGCCGCCGTGCGCCGCCGCGCGCCGAGGAACTGGGTGACGAAGAAGACGCCGACCGCGACCGCCGCGGTGCCGTAGGCGACGGAGATGTCGCTGAAGGTGTGGTTGGAGAGGGTGCCGACCAGGCCGTCCCTCTTCAGGTTGATGGTGCCGGTGGTGCCGAGCACCTTCAGCATCAGGCCGTTCCAGGCGAGCAGGCCCGCGAGGGTGACGACGAAGGCGGGCACGCCTATCTTCGCGAAGAAGAAGCCGTGGAGGGCGCCGATCACCGCGCCGGTGGCCAGGGCCGCGAGGACCGCCAGCCACTCGTTCACCCCGTTGTTGACGGCGAGTACGGCGAAGACGGCCGAGGCCAGACCGCTGACCGAACCGACCGACAGGTCGATCTCGCCCAGCAGCAGCACGAAGACGATGCCGACGGATATCAGGCCGGTGCCGACGATGTAGACCGACAGGTTGGAGAGGTTCTCCGCCGAGAGGAAGGCCGAGTCCATCGACTGGAAGATGGCCCAGATGATGATCAGGCCGACCACGACCGGGACGGATCCCAGTTCGCCGGAGCGCATCTTCCGCTTGAAGTCGGTCCAGTAGCCGGCGAGGCCCTCCTCGCGCACCAGCAGCCGCGGGTCGACGGCGGGCACGGCGTCCTTGGCCACGCCGCTGCCGCCCGCGGTGGCGGCGGCCGGGGTCTTGGAAAGGTTGGTGTCACTCACGGTCGGCTCCCGCGGTACGCGCCTTGCGGCGGGTCACGGCGTTGTCCGTGGCGCCGGTGATGGCGGAGATGATCTCTTCCTGCGTGGTGTTCGCGACCTCGAAGACGCCGTTGTTGCGACCGAGCCGGAGCACCGCCACCTTGTCGGCGACCGCCTTGACGTCCGCCATGTTGTGGCTGATGAGGATGACGGCGAGGCCGCGCTCGCGCAGTCTCTCGACCAGGTCGAGCACCTGGGCGGTCTGCTCGACGCCGAGGGCGGCGGTGGGCTCGTCGAGGATGACGAGCTTGGGGTCGCCCAGCATCGAGCGGGCGATCGCGACGGTCTGCCGCTGGCCGCCGGAGAGGGACGCGATGGGGATGCGGACGCTGGGGATGCGGATCGACAGGGTGTCGAGCAGCTCCCGGCTGCGGCGCTCCATCTCGATCTCGTCGAGCACGCCGCCGCGCTTGATCTCGCGGCCGAGGAACAGGTTGCCGACGACGTCGAGGTTGTCGCACAGGGCGAGGTCCTGGTAGACGGTCGCGATGCCCAGTTCCTGGGCGTCGTGCGGCCGGTTGACCTCGACGGGGCGGCCCTGCCACTCGAAGACGCCCTCGTCGGCGGGGCTGACGCCGGCGATCGTCTTGACGAGGGTGGACTTTCCGGCGCCGTTGTCGCCCACGAGGGCGACGACCTCGCCGGCGTGGACCTCCAGGTCGACATCGGTGAGCGCCTGAACGGCACCGAAGCGCTTGGAGATTCCGCGCAACGCCAGTACAGGCGTAGCGGACACGTGAACCAACTCCTAGAAGAGCACGGGGGGATGACCGGCCGGTGCCCGCGACTCCGACGGGGCGGGAGGAGGCGCGGGCACCGGCGGGACCGGGGGACGGGCCGGGCCGACTACTTCAGGCCGGCCTTCTCGCACGCCTTCTCGTACTCCGACGTGCAGATGTCCTCGACCGTGTAGAGACCGTCCTTGATGACGGTGTCCTTGAGGTTGTCCACGGTCACCGCGATCGGCTCGATCAGGGTCGCGGGAACGTCCTTGGTGGTGGCGCTGTCGACGGTGGTCTCCGTCTTGGGCTTCTCGCCCCGGGCGAGGGCCACGGCCATCTCGGCGGCGGTGTGCGCCTCGGGCTTGAACGGCTTGTAGACCGTCATGAACTGCTCTCCGGCGACGATGCGCTGGACGCCCGCCAGCTCGGCGTCCTGGCCGGTGACCGGCGGCAGCGGGTCGACGCCGGCGTTCTTGAGGGCGGTGATGATGCCGCCCGCCATGCCGTCGTTGGCGGAGTAGACGCCCACGATGTTCTTCTTGCCCAGGGAGGCGATGGCGCCGCTCATGTTCTTGTTGGCCTCTTCGGGCTTCCAGCCGGTGGTGTCGTAGGACTTGCCCACCTTGACCTTGCCCTTGAGGACGGACTCGGCGCCCTTCTTGAACTGGCCGGCGTTGGGGTCGGTCGGCGACCCGTTCATCATGACGATCTGGCCGTCCCCGGCCTTGTCGCCCAGCTCCTCCAGCAGGGCCTCGCCCTGCACCTTGCCGACCTTCTCGTTGTCGAAGGAGGTGTAGGCGGAGATCGGGCCCTCGGCGAGGCGGTCGTAGGCGACGACGGGGATGCCGGCGTCGGCGGCCTTGCTGACCGAGCCCGCGATGGACTTGGAGTCCACGGCGTCCAGGATGATCGCGTCGACCTTCTTGGTGATCATCGAGTTCATCTGCTGCTGCTGCGTCGACGCGTCTTCCTTGGCGTTGACGTAGCTGACCTTGCAGTCGGCGCACAGCTCCTTGATCTTCTCTTCGATCAGGGGCTTGTCGAAGTTCTCGTAGCGGGCCGTCTGGTCCTCCGGCAGCAGCAGGCCGATGGTCAGCGGGCCGTCCTTCTTCTTCTCGCCGCCGCCCGAGCCGTTGTTGTCTCCGGCCTCCTTCGCGCTGCCGCAGGCGGCGAGAGACGGCCATGGCGGTCGCGGCCATGGCCACAGCGGCACGGCGCAGTTGCGTGTTCATCCAGGAACCTCCCTGACGAGGCCGCGTCACTGCGGCCGAGGTGGCAGGAAGTCAACTCGTAGTGACCACTGCCGTCAAGAAGTAAATCCTTAACGAGAACGCAACGATGCCTTGCGTGAACAAAATGAACGCAGAGTGGCGATGAGAGCGCTCTCACGCCCTGCCCGCCGGTGCCGGACGGCTGTTTCTTCGCGTGTGGTTCACCTCCCCGCCCCCTCCGGGCCGCCTTCCGTGGCCGGAGGGCGGCCCGGAGGGGACGGGCGGGGCCCGCTCCGGACCCCGGACGGGCCCGGAGCGGGCCCTCGCCGGGCTTCAGGCCCCGGCCGGCGCGGCGACCGCGGGCACGGCGCCCACGGTGTTCAGGGAACCGTCCAGCAGCGTCGAGTCGCCCATCTCGCTCAGCACCAGCGCCAGCGCGCCCAGCACCTCCGCGCGACCGCCCAGGGCCCCGGGCACCACCTTCAGGCGCCGGGCCGCGCTGGGGATGGCGTACCGGGACACGGAGTCGCGGATCGGGTCGAGCACCAGCTCGCCGGCCTCGGCGAGGTCGCCGCCGAGCACCACCCGGCTGGGGTTGAGCAGGTTGCAGAGGTTGGCGACGCCGCTGCCGACGTGGCGTCCGACGTCGGCCACCACCCGGCGGCAGCCCAGGTCGCCCGAGCGGGCGAGCCGGACCATCTCGGCCATGGTCAGGCCGGGGCCGTGGCTGGGGTACAGCAGGGGCAGGACGTAGGGGGCCGCGGTGAACGTCTCCAGGCAGCCCCGGTTGCCGCAGCGGCACACCGGCCCGGACTCGTCCAGGGTGATGTGGCCGATCTCCCCCGCCGTGCCGCCCGGTCCGCGGTAGATCTGCCCGTTGATCACCAGCCCCGCGCCGACGCCGCTGGCGACCTTGATGTACGCCAGGTCCCGCGCCCCGCGCCCGCTGCCCCACACCAGCTCGCCGAGCGCGCCGAGGTTGGCGTCGTTGTCGACGTGGACCTCCACGCCGAGCCGGGCGGCCATCTCCTCCCGTGGGTTGGCCCCGGCCCAGCCCGGCAGGATGGCGGTCGAGCCCAGCGCCCCGGTCTCCACGTCGATGGGGCCGGGGACGCCCAGGCCCATTCCGATGACCTTCTCGCGGCCGAAGCCGGTCGAGGCGATCAGCCGCTCGACGAGCTGCTCGGCCCGGTCGAAGCCCTGGGCCGCGGAGACGTCCACGTCGAACGGCTCGGACTCCTCGGCGAGCACCTGGTGGGCCAGGTTGCCGATGGCCACGCGCAGGTGCGAGTGGCCGAAGTCGACGCCGACGACGATCCCGGCGTCGCCCGAGAGCGAGACGCTGCGGGCCCGGCGGCCGCCGGCGGAGGTCGGGGTGACCTCCACCGTCCCGTTGTCCTTCAGCTCCCGGACGATGTTGGAGACCGTCGCGGCGGACAGTCCGGTGGTCCGGGCGATCTCCGCCTGGGTGAGCGAGCCCGCCATGCGCACGGCCCGTACCACCCGTTCCAGGTTGGCCCGGTGCAGTGAGGACTGCGACCCCGGAGTCTCCACGACCCATCCACTCCCGCCTCGACGGGAGGCTCGACCACCTGCCCGCCTGCCGCACCACTCCAACGGGGTACGGTTTGTCTCCAACACGTGAACTCTAAGAACAGCCTGAAGCGTTATCCTCCGTCAAGACCTTGAGCGGAGTGAACGGCGGGAAGCCGGGCTTTCACCGACAGTGACAGCGTCCCGCGGGCGGGCGCGCCGAGAGGCGGCCACCGCACTCGCGGTGGCCGCCTCTCGGCGCGGGAGCGGGGCCGGGCGGGTCCCCGCGCTACTTCAGGGCCCCGGCCGTCAGGCCCGCCTGCACCTGGCGCTGGAAGACGACGTAGACGACCAGGATGGGCAGCACCGCCAGGGTGAGGCCCGCGAACAGCCCGCCCCAGTTGCCCCGGTAGCCCGTCTGCGCCGCCAGGTTGGCCAGGCCCTGGGTGAGGACGTAGCGGTCGGCGTCGCCGACGTGCACCACCTGGGGGATCAGGTACTGGTTCCACTGCCCCAGGAAGTTGAAGATCCCCACGCTTATCAGGCCGGGCTTGGCCATCGGCAGCATGACCTGGAAGAAGATCCGGGTGTGCGAGGCCCCGTCGATCTCCGCCGCCTCCGCGATCGAGGTGGGCAGGGTGCGGAAGAAGGCCGCCATGAAGAAGACGGTGAACGGCAGCGAGTAGGCGATGTAGACCAGGATCAGGCCGTGGTAGGTGTCCAGCAGCGCGAAGTTCTTCATCACGAAGAACAGCGGCACCAGGGCGACGATGATCGGGAACGCCATGCCGCCGACGAACAGGAAGTAGATCAGCCGGTTGCCGGGGAAGTCGTAGCGGGCCAGGACGTAGGCCACCATCGAGCCCAGCAGCATGGTGCCGACCACGGAGCCGGCCACCACGATCACCGAGTTGATCGTGTACTGGCCGATGTTCGCCTCGTTCCAGGCGAAGGACCAGTTCTCCCAGTGCAGCTTCGTCGGCAGCGACCAGGGGTCCTCCAGGATGGCCCCGGAGGACTTGAAGGAGTTCATCACCGCCCACAGCAGCGGTCCCGCGGCCATGACGGCCCACAGGACCAGGAAGGCGTGCGAGAAGACGTTGAGGGTGCGGCCCTCGCCGCCGCTCTCCGGCCTCCCGGCGGCGCCGCCCGGTCCGGCGGCCGGGCCGGCCGTGCCCTTGGTGAGGGCGACGGCGGTCTCCTCGGGGTCCCCCGGCCGGAGCGAGGGGGACGGTCCGGCAGTGGTCATCGGTTGCTCTCCCCGCTCGTCCTGTCAGAACTCGATCCGGTCCTTGGTGCGTCCCAGGGCCATCGCCGCCACCGAGAAGACCATGGTGACGATCAGCAGGGCCACGGCGACCGCGGTCGCGTAGCCCGCCTGGCCGTCCTGGAACGCCTTGTTGTAGAGGTAGACCGGCGCGACGATGGTCGAGTAGGCGGGACCGCCCTGGTTCACCGTCAGGATGTGCACCACGGCGAAGGCGTCGAGCGCCATGATGCCCATGTAGACCCAGCCGGTCTGCACGGTGTCGCGCATCAGCGGCAGCGTGACGCGGAAGAACGTGGTGGCCCGGCCCGCGCCGTCCAGCAGGGCCGCCTCGTAGATCTCCCGGGGGATCGATCCCATCGCGGCGGAGAAGAGCACCACGTAGAAGCCGACGTTCGACCACACCATCACGGCCACGACGCACCAGAAGGCCAGCCGCGGGTCGCCCAGCCAGCTCTGGTGCCACTCCTCCAGCCCGAGGGCCGTCAGCACGCCGTTGAGCAGGCCGCCCTGGGGGTTGAAGATGTACTTCCACAGCACCACGACGATCGCGATCGACAGGGCCTGCGGGAAGAAGTAGACGATCTTGTAGAAGTGGGAGCCGCGGACGCCCGCGACGGCCTCGCCCCTCCGGTGCCGGCCGCCGACGTTGAGCATGAAGGCGAAGAACAGTCCCAGCCCCAGGGTGACGACCGGCAGGACGAGCAGCAGCAGGACGTTGTGCCACAGCGCCTTGTGGAAGATCTCGTCGTCCATCAGGCGCTCGAAGTTGTCGAGGCCGACGAAGGCGAAGTCGCTGCTGAGGCCCGTCCAGTCGGTCAGCGAGTAGTAGAAGGTCTGGAAGAAGGGCGACACGACCAGGATGCCGTAGAGCACCAGCGGCACCACGAGGAATCCCGCGATGAAGCGGTACTTCAGGTAGGTCCGGTAGTGCGGGGAGGTGCGCAGCCCGCTTCCCCTGCCGCCGTTCCCCGCCGGTGGTGGTCCCGGTTCCTTGGTGGCCCGGGCCACCGTACGGCTGTCACTGGCCATGCCGACTACGTCCCATCTCCGTGTCCGGTTGTCCCGGGTGCCCCGGTGCGCCCGCCGACCGGGGCCCGGGCGGCCTTCAGGCGTGCCTGTACTTCTTGACCGAGTCGTCCTTCGCCGTCCTGTCGGCGTACTCCTGGCACTTGTCCATGGCCTCGGCGGGCTTCGTCCGGCCGGCCAGCAGCTCGGCGAGGACCGATCCGATCTGCTCCTTGTGGAGGGTCTGGTACCAGTCGAAGATCCGCGGGTTGAGGACGTTGTCCCCGGCCTCCTTGAGCACCTGGCTGGACGAGGCGAGGCCCGGGGACATCTCCATGCCGTCGGTGGCGCCGGCCACGCAGGTGAGGGACTTCACCAGCCGGGAGAAGTTCTGCGCGGACTTCTTGCTCAGCATGATGCGCAGCAGTTCCATGCCCCCCGCGGGGTTCCTGGCCTGGGCGGGCACTATGAACGGCTCGCCCGCCTGGGCCCACAGGGTGCCGAAGGGCATCTTGTCGGACCCGTCCAGTCCGGTGACCGGGCCGACGGCCATGTCGAAGTCCGCGGGGGTGGTGTCGGCGGCCTCGTTCTCCACCCAGGAGCCGTTGGGGATGAAGATGCACTTGCCCTTGGTCCACTGGGTCTGGGACTGGATGTGGTCCAGGCCCGGGGTGCCCTTGAGGATGTAGCCCTTGGCGGCCAGTTCGTAGTAGGCCTCGAAGGCGCTCTTGACCGCGTCGTGCTTCCAGGCGTTCGGCTCCAGGTTGTCGATGCTCTTGAGGACGTCCGGGCCGCCGATCTTCCCGATGAACGGGTAGAGGGTGAAGGGGATGTAGTAGGGGTGCTGGCCGGCGTAGGTCCAGCCCGCGATGCCCTTCTTCTTCGCCTTGGCGCACAGGGCGAGCATCTCGTCCCAGGTCTTCGGGTACTCCCAGTCGTTGTCCGCCAGGAGCTTCCTGGAGTACCACTGGCCGTAGACGGTGTAGGCGTAGTTCAGGCGCCAGACCTTCTCGTCGCCGTACTGGCCCATCTCGACGGTGCCCGGCAGGAGCGTGTCGCGGACCTTGGTGTCCGGGTCGTCGATGGAGGGCGCGTCCAGCAGCGGGGAGAGTTCGGCGAGCTGGTCCTTGGCGATCAGGGTGGCGGCGTCCATCTGCTCGGCGCCGGAGTTGTCGATGAGGTCCGGCGGGTTGCCGCCGACCATCCGGGGCTGGAGGACCGAGCGGATCTTCTGCGTGGCGGTCAGCTTGACCTTGCCGTAGCTCTTCTCGTAGACCTTCGCGGCGTCCTTGCCGTACTGGGTGCCGAAGCCGCCGTCGAAGATGACGAAGTCCAGGGGCGCGTTCTTGTCGACGCCCAGGGGGTTGCTCTCGGTCTTCTCGCCCTTGGCCACCTTGCCGTCCCCGTCGCCGCCGCCGGTCGCGCAGGCGGAGAGCGCGCTCATGGCGGGGACGGCGACCAGGCCGGCCGCGCCGGCCCTCTTGATCAGATCACGACGTTTGACATCGGTGGATCCCATGCTCGTGTCCTCGCCTTCTCCAGGACTCGGGCGGTGTGCCGGGGTCCCCGGGTACCGCCGGTGAGTCGACGCTGAGTTGTACGGGATGTGCGCCGGGTCTGTGCGGAGCTGTACGGGCCTTCCCCGATACCCACCCTCCCCCTGACCCTCGGTCATCTGATACGACCGCTCGGACGCCGACAGGTATAGTCCACTCCCCCTTCCAGGGCAAGATCGGTGCAGGTTCGGGCGTCAGTCTTTCCCGAGTTGAGACCTCCGGGAAACGCGACGGGGCCGCACCTCCCACCAAGGGAGGTACGGCCCCGTCCTCACGGGTCCGCCGCCGCCTCAGAGGCGGCGTCCGGTCACCGGGCTCACTTGCGGATCAGCGACCGCAGCACGTACTGCATGATGCCGCCGTTGCGGTAGTAGTCCGCCTCGCCGGGGGTGTCGATCCGGACGGTGGCGTCGAACTCCACGCCGGTGTCGGTGGTCACCTTCACCGTCCGCGGGGTCTCGCCCTCGTTGAGCGCGGTGATGCCGCTGATGGAGAAGGTCTCCTCGCCCGTCAGGCCCAGGGACTCCGCCGACTGGCCCTCGGGGAACTGCAGCGGCAGCACGCCCATGCCGATCAGGTTCGAGCGGTGGATGCGCTCGTAGCTCTCGGCGATGACGGCCTTGACGCCCAGCAGCGCGGTGCCCTTGGCGGCCCAGTCGCGCGAGGAGCCGGAACCGTACTCCTTGCCCGCCAGGACGACCAGCGGGATGCCCGCGGCCTGGTAGTTCTGGGAGGCGTCGTAGATGAAGGAGACCGGCCCGCCCTCCTGGGTGAAGTCGCGGGTGTAGCCGCCCTCGGTGCCGGGCGCGATCTGGTTGCGCAGGCGGATGTTGGCGAAGGTGCCGCGGATCATGACCTCGTGGTTGCCGCGGCGAGAGCCGTAGCTGTTGAAGTCGCGGCGCTCGACGCCGTGCTCCAGGAGGTACTTGCCCGCCGGGGTGTCGGCCTTGATGGCGCCGGCCGGGGAGATGTGGTCGGTGGTGACCGAGTCGCCCAGCTTGGCCAGCACCCGGGCGCCGGCGATGTCCTGGACCGGCTCCGGCTCCATGCCCATGCCCTCGAAGTACGGGGGCTTGCGGACGTAGGTGGACTCCGGGTCCCACTCGAAGGTGTCGCCGGTGGGCACCGGCAGCGCCTGCCACTGGGCGTCGCCCGCGAAGACGTCGGAATAGCTGCTGCCGAACATCTCCTGGCCGATGGTGGAGGCGACGACCTCCTCGACCTCCGACTCGGACGGCCAGATGTCCCGCAGGTAGACCGGGTTGCCCTCGGAGTCGGTGGCCAGCGGCTCGCTGGTGATGTCGATGTCCATCGAACCGGCGATGGCGTAGGCCACGACCAGCGGCGGGGACGCCAGGTAGTTCATCTTGACGTCGGGGTTGATGCGGCCCTCGAAGTTCCGGTTGCCGGAGAGGACCGAGACCACCGCGAGGTCGTTGTCGTTGACCGCCTTGGAGACCTCCTCCGGCAGCGGGCCGGAGTTGCCGATGCAGGTGGTGCAGCCGTAGCCGACCAGGTTGAAGCCCAGCTTCTCCAGGTACGGGGTGAGGCCGGCGCGGTCGTAGTAGTCCATGACGACCTTGGAGCCGGGGGCCAGGGTGGTCTTCACCCACGGCTTGCGGGTCAGGCCCCGCTCGACGGCCTTCTTGGCCAGCAGCGCGGCGCCGACCATGACGTACGGGTTGGAGGTGTTGGTGCAGGAGGTGATGGCCGCGATGGCCACCGCGCCGTGGTCGAGCTCGTAGGACGAGCCGTCGGCGGCGGTCACCCGGACGGGGTTGCTCGGGCGGCCCTCGGCCGAGGCGGCGGCGGAGTGGCGCGGGGCGCCGGCGCCGTTGTCCTCGTGGCCGTAGGCGGGGGCGTCGCTGGCCGGGAAGGACTCGGCGCTCGCCTCGTCCACCGGGGACTCCACACCGGCCGGCTGCTCCTGCTGCGGGACGCCCGGCTTGCGGTCGTCGCCGCCGGTCACGCCGGCCTTGATGTAGTTCGGCAGGTCGGCGCGGAACTGCTGCTTGGCCCCGGCCAGGGCGATGCGGTCCTGCGGGCGCTTGGGGCCGGCGATCGAGGGGACGACCGTGGAGAGGTCCAGCTCCAGGTGCTCGGAGAAGTCCGGCTCGGCGGCCGGGTCCAGCCACAGGCCCTGCTCCTTGGCGTACGCCTCGACCAGGGCGATCTGCTGCTCGGTGCGGCCGGTGAGCTTCAGGTAGTTGATGGTCTCGGCGTCGATGGGGAAGATCGCGGCGGTCGAGCCGAACTCCGGCGACATGTTGCCGATGGTGGCGCGGTTGGCCAGCGGCACCGCGGAGACGCCCTCGCCGTAGAACTCGACGAACTTGCCGACGACACCGTGCTCGCGGAGCATCTCGGTGATGGTCAGCACCAGGTCGGTGGCGGTGGTGCCGGTGGGCAGCTCGCCGGTCAGCTTGAAGCCGACGACCCGCGGGATGAGCATCGAGACGGGCTGGCCGAGCATCGCGGCCTCGGCCTCGATGCCGCCGACGCCCCAGCCGAGGACGCCCAGGCCGTTGACCATGGTGGTGTGCGAGTCGGTGCCCACCAGGGTGTCGGGGTAGGCCTTGCCGTCGCGGACCATGACCACGCGGGCCAGGTGCTCGATGTTCACCTGGTGGACGATGCCGGTGCCGGGCGGGACGACCTTGAACTCGTCGAACGCGGTCTGGCCCCAGCGCAGGAACTGGTAGCGCTCCTTGTTGCGGCCGTACTCCAGCTCCACGTTGCGCTTGAAGGCGTCCGGGGCGCCGAAGACGTCGGCGATCACCGAGTGGTCGATGACCAGCTCGGCGGGCGCCAGCGGGTTGATGCGGGACGGGTCGCCGCCCAGCTCCTTCACGGCCTCGCGCATGGTGGCCAGGTCCACCACGCAGGGCACGCCGGTGAAGTCCTGCATGATCACGCGGGCCGGCGTGAACTGGATCTCCTGGCTGGGCTGCGCGGAGGCGTCCCAGTTGCCCAGCGCACGGATGTGGTCGGCGGTGATGTTCGCGCCGTCCTCGGTCCGGAGCAGGTTCTCCAGCAGCACCTTCAGGCTGTACGGCAGACGGGCGGAGCCCTCCGCCTTGTCCAGCCTGAAGATCTCGTACGACTCGTCGCCCACCTGCAGCGTGCTGCGGGCGTCGAAGCTGTTCGCCGACACGACAGTCTCCTTCAGTGCATGAGTTCGCGCGTACCACCGCGATCCTGCCGCCTTGGCCCCCGGCCTCTCCGCTGAGGTTCACCTAAGTTCGGTGTGCCCCTGCGGCGATGTCGGCGGACGCGGCGGCGGTACGTCCCTCGGCAGATATCTCGATGTCGAGATAACTCTAGTACATCGACGCTCCCCGGTCATGCCCCCACCCGGACGACCTGCCGCGGCGGGGGCCGAGTGCCCGCCGCGGCCCGGCCGTCCCGGGGACGGCGGGAAAACCGCCGTGCGCGGCGGAAAGGACGGCCGAACCGGTCAGGAACGGAGAAGCGCCGGCCGCCGGGCCGCGGCTAGCGTCATCGTCATGGACATCACCATTCACACCTGCTTCCTCCCCCACGACGACCCGGACGCGTCCCTCGCCTTCTACCGCGACGTGCTCGGCTTCGAGGTCCGCAGCGACGTCGGACAGGGCAGGATGCGCTGGATCACGGTCGGCCCCGCCGGCCAGCCCGGCACCTCCATCCTCCTGGCGCCGCCGGCCGCCGACCCCGGAATCACCGAGGACGAGCGCCGCACCATCACCGAGATGATGGCCAAGGGCACCTACGGCTGGATCGTGCTGGCCGCCAAGGACCTCGACGCCGTCTTCGAGAAGCTGCGGGCCAGCGGCGCCGAGATCGTCCAGGAGCCGACCGAGCAGCCGTACGGCATCCGCGACTGCGCCTTCCGCGACCCCGCCGGCAACCTGGTCCGCTTCCAGGAACTGCGCTGAGCCGCCCCGCCGCCGGTCCGGCCGCGGCGGCCGTGCCGCTCGCGGATGCCCGCGGGCGGCGCCGGACCGCACGGCCGGCGGTTGCGGGACCGCCGCCGGCCCGGAGCGGGCCCGGCTGCCGGACCGACCGCGCCCCGCGGGCCTCCCTCCACCCCGCGCCCCTGCGGCCGTCAGGATGCGGACCGGCCGCGGGGGCGCGACGATGTGCTCGTGGAGTCGCGGCGGGACGGCCGGACGGCGACAGGACAGCCGGACGGCGACCGGATGATGGCCGGAAAGCCACCCTTGGACCCTCCGAGGCGCGGCAAAAGGGTGAAAATAAGCAGAAAAGAGCAAAACACTACTGCCCGACGAGTTGACATCTCATATCTGAGATAACATCACCCTCATGACCGACGATTACCTCGTGCGCATCGGCAGGCTCATCCGAGACGCCCGTCAGCATCGGGGCTGGACCCAGGCCCAGCTCGCGGAGGCGCTGGCCACCAGCCAGAGCGCGATCAACCGCATCGAGCGCGGCAACCAGAACATCAGCCTTGAGATGATCGCCAGGATCGGCGAAGCGCTGGACAGCGAGATCGTCTCGCTCGGTTACTCCGGGCCGATGCACCTTCGCGTCGTCGGGGGACGGCAGCTGTCGGGCGCCATCGACGTCAAGACCAGCAAGAACGCCTGCGTCGCCCTGCTGTGCGCCTCCCTGCTGAACTCCGGCCGCACCCTGCTGCGCCGGGTCGCGCGGATCGAGGAGGTCTACCGCATCCTGGAGGTCCTCAACTCCATCGGGGTGCGCACCCGCTGGATCAACGACGGCTCCGACCTGGAGATCGTGCCCCCGGCCGAGCTGGACCTGGACGCCATCGACACCGAGGCGGCCCGCCGCACCCGCAGCATCATCATGTTCCTCGGCCCGCTCCTCCACCGGATGGACCGCTTCCGCATCCCCTACGCCGGCGGCTGCGACCTGGGCACCCGCACCGTGCAGCCGCACATGAGCGCCCTGCGGCACTTCGGCCTGGAGGTCACCGCCACCGAGGGGTGGTACCACTCCGTGGTGGACCGCTCCGTCCGCCCCGTCCGGCCCATCGTCCTGACCGAGCGCGGGGACACCGTCACCGAGAACGCCCTGCTGGCCGCCGCCCGGCACGACGGCGTCACCGTCATCCGCAACGCCTCCCCCAACTACATGGTCCAGGACCTGTGCTTCTTCCTGGAGCAGCTCGGCGTGCGGATCGAGGGCGTGGGCACCACGACCCTGACCGTCCACGGCGTCCCCCGCATCGACCGGGACGTGGACTACTCCCCCTCCGAGGACCCGGTCGAGGCGATGAGCCTGCTGGCCGCCGCGGTCGTCACCGAGTCGGAGCTGACGATCCGCCGGGTGCCGATCGAGTTCCTGGAGATCGAGCTGGCCGTCCTGGAGGAGATGGGCCTGGACCACGACCGCGGCCCGGAGTACCCCGCGGACAACGGCCGCACCCGGCTGGCCGACCTCACCGTGCGGCCCTCCAAGCTGGAGGCGCCGATCGACAAGATCCACCCGATGCCGTTCCCCGGCATCAACATCGACAACGTGCCCTTCTTCGCGGCCATCGCCGCCAGCGCCCAGGGCAAGACCCTCATCCACGACTGGGTCTACGACAACCGCGCCATCTATCTGACCGACCTCAACCGGCTCGGCGGGCGCCTCCAGCTCCTGGACCCCCACCGCGTCCTGGTCGAGGGCCCCACCCGCTGGCGCGCGGCCGAGATGATGTGCCCGCCCGCGCTGCGCCCGGCCGTGGTCGTCCTGCTGGCGATGATGGCCGCCGAGGGCACGTCCGTCCTGCGCAACGTCTACGTCATCAACCGCGGCTACGAGGACCTGGCCGAGCGGCTCAACTCGGTGGGCGCGCAGATCGAGACGTTCCGCGACATCTGACGGCGCGACACGGCAGAGGCCCGGCTCCCCCAGGAGCCGGGCCTCCGTTTCCCCCGTCGCCCCGTGCGGGGCGGGCGGCTCAGCGGCGCTTGCCGAAGTTCTGGACCCACCAGGGGCCCTTCGGCTTCTCGCTCATCCCGATGCCGATGTCCTGGTAGGCGCAGTTGAGGATGTTCGCGCGGTGGCCCGGGCTGTTCATCCACGAGTTCATCACCTGCTCCGGGGTCTTCTGCCCCCGGGCGATGTTCTCCGCCAGCGCGGACCAGGAGTACCCGGCCTCGTTGATCCGCGAGGCCATGGTGGATCCGCCGGGGCCCGTGTGGGACAGCACGCCGCGGCCGCCCATGGTCTCGGCGTACTTCTGGGCGGCGCCGGTCAGCTTCGCGTCCAGCGTCAGCGGCCGGCAGCCGGCCTTCGCGCGCTCCGCGTTGACCAGCCCGAGCACCCGCTGCGCGACCGTGTTCCCGGTGCCCGGCTCCGGCGTGGGCGTGGGCTCGGCGGGCTTCTCCGACGCGGGCGGCTTCGGGGCGTCGGTGCCGCCGTCCGCCGGCGCCCGCGTTCCGAGGTCGACGGTCAGGCCGAACTTCTCCAGCACCTCGGTGACGGGCTGGAAGAAGGTGGTGCCGCCGTTGTCGCAGTCGCCGTTGCCGCCCGAGGTGAGGCCGACGGCGACGCCGCCGGCGAAGAGCGCTCCGCCGCTGTCGCCGGGCTCGGCGCACACGTTCGTGCGGATGAGGCCGTGGACCCTGCCCTGCGGGTAGTTCACCGTGGCGTTCAGACCGGTCACGGTGCCGCCGTGGAGGCCCGTGGTGCTGCCGCTGCGCTGGACCTTCTGGCCGACGAACGCCTGCCCGGCGCTCTTGATCTCCTGCGTCCGGCCGTCGTAGAGGTTCACGGCGGCGGGGTGGGGGACCGCGGGGTTCTCGTACTTGATCACCGCGTAGTCGTCGCCGGGGAAGCTGCTCTCCACGGCCGTTCCCACCCGCTGCCGCGAGGAGCCCCCGCTGTTCCAGGTCGCGCCCTTGTCCGTGCAGTGCCCCGCGGTGACGATGAAGAACTCGTCCCCCTTGCGGGCGTTGAACCCGGCCGAGCAGCGGGAGCCGCCGGAGGTGATGGCGTCCCCGCCGGCGACGAAGGGCTTGAAGACGCCGTCCACACGCTCTATTCGCGCTCTGTCGCCCAGCGCCCCGACCCGCTTCTTCAGGGCGCGCCACTCTGCTCCGGTCACGGTCGAGTCCGCCGTGACCAGCACCTTGTTGGTGCGGGGGTCCACGGCCCAGGAGGTGCCCGGGGTGCGCGTGGTGCGGTCCAGCGACGACTTGGCCCGGGCGAGCTCCTCGGAGGTGCTCTCGACCTCCTTCGCCACGGCCCCCGCCTTGCGGACCGTCACCGCGTCGGCGCCGTCGACGACGTTGACGACCAGCTTCCTGGTGGCGGGGTCGTAGTACGCCCCGGCCGCCTCGTCGCCGAGCTTCGCCTCCAGCCGGTGCGCGAGGGCCTTCGCCTGGGCCGCGCTGAGGAGTGAAGGCGCGGGGATGGCGTCCGCCTCGGGCTGCAGCGCGACGACCGTGCCGGCGGCCACGGACAGGGCGGCGGCTCCGATGGCCGCCTTCAGGAGCATCGGCCGCCTGCGCGCCCGCCGACCCCGCTGCTGCTTCACCTTCACAGATTCGCTCCGTTCTTCCGTTGCCGACTCGCACTGGTGCGACGTCCGAGAGGACCGTAACGGCCCTGGTCAGCGGGGTGAGCGATCTTGCGGGTGCGCTGAGGAACAGCTAAGGAAGCTCTAAGGTGGGCCGCCCTCCGGGGGTGGCGGGCCCCCGGCCGGCGGGCCCCGGAGGGGGCCGGGCGGTCAGCGGCCGCCGCCCTTCACCGCCCCGGGGAGCCACAGGGGCCAGTGCCTGCGCCGCCGCCCGTGGGAGGCGCGCCGGCCCTGCGGGACGCGCTCCGGGGCCAGTTCCAGTTCCATCCGCACCCGTGCCCCGCCCAGCGGGCCGCGGCCGATCTCCAGCCGGCCGCGGCCGGTGTCGGCGGCGCGGTGCGCTATGTCGAGGCCGAGGCCGGTGGAGCCGCCGATGCTCTCCCCCCGGGCGAGGGCGCGTCCCGGGTCGGGGATGCCCGGGCCGGCGTCGTCCACGGTCACCACCACCGCGTGCGCCGTGCGGTCCACGCCGACTGCCAGGGCCGTGCCCTCCGGGGTGTGCCGGAAGACGTTCCCGACCAGGGCGTCGACGGCCGCCGCCAGGTCCTCCTCGGGCAGCAGGACGGGCGTGGGTTCGTCCGTCACGGTCACCGTGCAGTCCCGGCCCTGCTGCGCGGCCAGGACCGACCAGAACTCGACCCGCGCGGACACCACGCGCGACGCCTCGCACGGCACCGCCGGACCGGACGGGTCCGGGCCGCCCGTCAGGGGGGCGCGCGCCGCGGTGATGATCGAGTCGAGTTCGCCCTCCAGGTGGGTGATAGCCGCGTCGAGGCGTTCGGCGTCGTCGGGGCCCAGTGCCGTGGAGACGCGCTCGGACTCCAGGCGCAGCGCCGTCAGGGGCGTTCTGAGGCGGTGCGAGAGGTCGGCCACCAGTTCGCGTTCCATGGCGAGCAGTTCGATGACGCGGTCGGCCATGGAGTTGAAGGCGGCTCCCGCCTCCTGCAGTTCGGGAGGGCCCTTGGGGTCCACCCTCGTCCTCAGGTCGCCCTCGCCCAGGGCGTTGGCGGCGTCCGAGAGGTCCCGCGAGGCGCGGACGACCCGCGCTCCCAGACGGTCGGCGACCAGCACCGAGCCCGCCACCAGGCCCAGCGCCAGGACCGACATCACCACCCAGGAGGTGACCACGCCCCGGTCGAGTTCGGCGCGGGGCACGAAGGACTCGACCACGGCCACCCGGTCCCTGGTGAGGACCACCGGCTGGAGGTAGACCCAGCCGTCCGGGGTGTCCAGGGCGAAGGTCCTGTGCTGCCGGGCCGCCCGCCGCCACGCGTCGGCGGGCGCGTACGCGGCGCCGATCAGGCGCCCGCCGGGGAGGTGGACGCTCAGCCGGCCGGCGCCGTCGAGTTCGTTCACGGCCTGCTGGACGTCGTCGGGGCGGGTGGTCAGGGCGAGCACGGGGGCCAGCGCCGCCGCCCGCTGCTCGGCCACCGTGACCGCCCGGGACTCGGCCTCGGAGCGCACCAGCAGGGCCAGGGGGATCAGGAAGGACAGCGCGACCATGGAGGTGACGGCCAGCGCGACCCCCGCCAGTGTCCGTCTCATCCCGGCGTCACCAGCTTGATGCCCACGCCCCGCACGGTGTGCAGGTAGCGGGGGCGGCGTGCCCGCTCGCCGAGCTTGCGGCGCAGGGAGGACACGTGGACGTCGAGGGTCTGTTCCTCGACGTAGGGCTGCCGCCACACGTCGGCGAGGACGCGGCGGCGCGGCACCACCCGGTCCGCGCGTTCGGCGAGGTAGGCCAGCAGGTCGAACTCGCGCCGGGTCAGGCGCAGTTCCTTCCCGTCGAGGACGGCCGACCGGGCCTCCCGGTCGATCGCGAGGCCGCCCACGCGGATCACGCCGCCGTGGGGCTCCACCGGGGCGGCCGGGTGGGCCGCGGCGGAGGCCCGGCGCAGCACCGCCCCGAGCCGGGCCGCCAGTTGCCCGCCCGAGAACGGCTTGACCAGGTAGTCGTCGGCGCCTGCGTTGAGCAGTCGGATGATCTCGGCCTCGTCGTCGCGGGCGGTGGCGACCAGCACCGGCACCTGGGAGATGCTGCGCAGCATGCGCAGGACGTCGACGCCGTCGAGGTCCGGCAGCCCGAGGTCGAGCACCACCGCGTCCGGCGGCTGCCGCGTCACCTCCCGCAGGGCCTCGAATCCGTAGGGGGAGCTGCGCACCACGTGGTCGTGGCGCGAGAGGACGTCGATCAGTCTCGCCCGTATCACGGGGTCGTCCTCGACCAGAAGTACCGATGCCATGGCCAGGGACGGTAACGGGTGCCCGCGCCGGACCCGCAACCTCCGCCCCGGCGACGGCCCGTGCGGGGGGTCGTGCACCATGGGACGGTGCCCCGCTCCCTGCGCTACGTACTGCTGTGGCTGTCGTGCACGTCCCTCAGCGTGACGGCGGTGAACCTCACCGTCCAGTTCGTGGTCGGGACGACCCGGCCCACCCCGCCGGTCGCCCGTGACACCCCCGGGACGGTCGTCTCGTCGCCGGTGGCGAGTCCGGAGCCGAGCAGGTCCCCCGCGTCCATGCCGCCGGCCACCCGGCGCCCGTCCCCGCCGCCCCCTCCGCCGAAGGCGCCGGCCTCCCCCGCCGCCCGGCCCTCCCCGGCCCCGACCCCGTCCGCGACCGCGACCGACGCCGGGGACGGGGACGGCTGCCGCGCGGCCGGCGCCCAGGTGCGCACGTACCGGACCACCGGGGGGCGGGCGTCCCTGCGGTTCGGCGACGGGGTCTGCCTCGTCTCGGCCGTGCCGGCCGGAGGCTTCACCGTGTCGACCGAGCGCGGCGATCCGCGGAGGCTGACGGTGACCTTCACCAGCGACTCCTTCCGTTCGCAGATCACGGCCACCGCGACGCCGTCCTCGGGCTACAGCGTGTCCGTCCGCCAGTCGACCCTCTGAGACCGCCCGGCGGGACGGCCCGCGAGGCGCGCGCCCGTCCCGGTCGTTTCGGCGCCCGCCGAAACGACCGGGACGCATGATGGACGCCATGGACTCCCCCGGCCCAGCCCACCGCACACGCCGCCCCGAGCACCCGGGCTCGCGGCTCGCCCGGCTCGCCGGGCTCCTCGCCGACGACACCCGGGCGCAGTTCTGCCTGGCCCTGCTGGACGGCCGGGCCTGGACGGCCGGTGAACTGGCCCGGCTGGCGGGCGTCGCCCCGGCCACGGCCAGCGGGCACCTGGACCGGCTGGTGGCCGGGGGGCTGCTGGCCGAGGAGCGGCAGGGCCGGCACCGCTACGTGCGGCTGGCCGGCCCGGCAGCCGCGCGGCTGGTGGAGGAACTGGCCGCGCACGCCGGTCCGCCGCCCGCCCCGCGCTCGCTGCGGACGGCCTCCGCGAGCACGGCGATGGCGCGGGCCCGCACCTGCTACGACCACCTGGCGGGGCGGCTGGGGGTGGCGATCGCCGACGCGCTGCTGGAGCGCGGCCTGGTGCGGCAGGACACCGGGTTCGCGGTGACCGGGGACGGGCTGCGGTGGTTCGGCGCGCTCGGCATCGACCTCACGGCCCTGCCGGGCGGCCGCCGGCCGGTGGCCCGTGCCTGCCTGGACTGGACCGAACGCCGCCCGCACCTGGCCGGGGCGGCCGGGGCCGCGCTGTGCCGCCACGCCCTGGACGCCGGCTGGTGCGAACGGATCGGCACCCAGCGGGCCCTGCGGGTCACCGGCGAGGGCCGGCGAGCGCTGCGCGACCTGCTGGGCCTGGACGAGGCGGGGCTCGCCGGCGGGGCCGGCGCCGCACGGGGGGAGGACCACCGATGGTGAACACGTCCGCCGTCTTCCGTGCGCTCCACCGCGGCGAGCGCCCGCTGCTGCTGCCCTGCGCCTGGGACCACGCCTCGGCCGCCGCCCTGGTCGCGCACGGCTTCCCCGCCGTGGGGACCACCAGCCTGGGGGTGGCCGCCGCCGCGGGCCTGCCCGACGCGGCGGGGGCCGCGCGGGAGGAGACCCTGGCTCTCGGACGGCGGCTGGCCCGGCTGCCGGTGCCCGTCAGCGTCGACATCGAGGGCGGCTTCGCCGAGGACCCCGGTGAAGTGGCCGCACTGGCGAGGGAGTTGGCGGAGGCCGGGGTGGCCGGGGTGAACCTGGAGGACGGGCTGCCCGACGGGCGTCTCGCCGATCCGGCCCGGCACGCGGAGAAGATCACGGCCGTGAAGGAGGCCGCGCCCGCGCTGTTCGTCAACGCCCGCACCGACACCCACTGGCTCGCCGCCGAGCCCACCGCGGCCGCCGCGCTGCGCCGGGCGCGCGTGTACCGGGAGGCCGGGGCGGACGGCGTCTTCGTGCCCGCCCTCGCCGACGAGGACGGCATCCGGGCGGTGGCCGGCGAGCTGGACGCGCCGCTGAACGTCCTCTTCTCCCCCGGGCGGCACACGTACGAGCGGCTGGCCGAGTGGGGCGCGGCCCGGATCAGCCTGGGGTCGCTGCTGTTCCGCGCCGCCCTCCGGCACGCCGTGGGGCTGGCCGCCTCGATCGCCGACCCGTCGGCCGAAGCGCCGGAGCTGCCCTCCTACGACCGGGCCCGTGCCCTGGCCGACGTCTGGGCGGACGGGGACTGACGCCCCGGGCGGGAACCGCGGGCGCCGCCGCCGCGTGGTCATGGGGCATGGTCGCGGACAACGCAACGCGGCGGTCGGCGGCCGCCCGCCTGGCATCGGTCTTCGTCGCGGGCTGCCTCCTCACCGTCCTCCAGGTCCAGGCGGTGCTCGTCGCGGTCTTCGCCGGCGGTTTCGAGCCTCGGACGTGCGGTGAGGCCGCCGGCGTCGTCGGGGGCGTCCTCGTCGTCACGGCGGTTCCGGGGACGGCCCTGCTCGTGGTGCTCGGGGCGGCCTTCCGCCCGTTCCCGCCGTCCGCCCGGGACCGGCGCGGGCGGTGGCTGTGGGCGGCGGGAGTGCACGTGTTCGGCACGGTCTGCGTCATCGGGGCCGTGGCGGCGGCGCTGGCGACGCGGCGGCAGGGCGGGCTGGAGGTCGACCACCTGCTGTTCCCCTTCGGCGGCGCCTGCCACGCACTCGCCGCCGCGTTCTCCCTGCCGGGCGCACGGGCCCGGACGGCCTCGCTGGCGGCGGCGGCCGTCCTCGCGGGCGGCTGGTCGTACGTCGTGTGGGACGCGAACCGGACGCCCTCCCTCGGCGAGTGGATCGCCGCCAACGGCGTGGACCGCGCCCTGCTGCGCGTCGGCGACCCTCCTCCCGGCTACGCGCTGGACGGCGTGGGCGCGGGCGAGGACGGCTTCGGGGCCTCGTACGCGCGGCCCGGTGCGGCCGGGCTGCACCTGTCGGTGGAGCGCGCCGGCCACGACACCCGGCGTACCGACCGGCGCGGCTGCCCCGTGCCCCTCGGCGAGACGGTCCGCTGCGCGGACGACGGCGGGGGCCGGCTGCTGGTGAGGTACGGCCACGAGGACGGCCTGGAGCGGTGGGAGCTGGTGCTGCGCCGTGACGGGCTGGTCCACACCGTGGCGGGGGACTCCTCCGCCGGGCTGCCCGCGGCCCGGCACGTCCTGTCCACGCTCCGCCCGGCGACCGACGCCGAGCTCGCCGGCCTGGTGGAACTGCCGATGCGGCGGTGACCCCGTCCGGCGCCGCCGGGTGCCGCGCGGTGCCGTCTCCCCTCCGGACGGCACCGCGCGGCACGGGGGAACCGCCGGCGCGGGTCAGGCCCCCGCGAGCGTGGCGACCATGACGGCCTTGATGGTGTGCATGCGGTTCTCGGCCTCGTCGAAGACGACCGAGTGCTCCGACTCGAACACCTCGTCCGTCACCTCCAGGGACTCCAGTCCGTACCGCTGGTGGATCTCCCGGCCGACGGCCGTGCCCAGGTCGTGGAAGGCGGGCAGGCAGTGGAGGAACCGCACGTCGGGGTTGCCGGTGGCGCGCAGGACGTCCATGGTGACGGCGTACGGGCGCAGCAGCTCGATGCGCTCCTCCCACACCTCCTTGGGCTCTCCCATGGACACCCACACGTCGGTGGCGACGAAGTCCGCGCCGAGGACGCCCTCCTCGATCTTCTCGGTGAGGGTGACGCGGGCGCCGGTGCGCTCGGCCAGGGCGCGGGCCTCGGCGATCACGCTCTCCTCGGGCCACAGGCTCCGGGGCGCGGCGATGCGGACGTCCATGCCCAGCAGGGCGCCGGTGACGAGGTAGGAGTTGCCCATGTTGTTGCGGGCGTCGCCGAGGTAGGCGTAGGCGATCCCGGTCAGGGGCTTGTCGCTGTGCTCGGTCATGGTGAGCACGTCGGCGAGCATCTGGGTGGGGTGCCACTGGTCGGTGAGCCCGTTGTAGACGGGGACCCCGGCGTGGGCGGCCAGCTCCTCGACGGTCTCCTGGCCGCTGCCGCGGTACTCGATGGCGTCGTACATCCGCCCCAGCACCCGGGCGGTGTCCCTGACCGACTCCTTGTGGCCGATCTGGGAGCCGGCCGGGTCCAGGTAGGTGGTGTGGGCGCCCTGCTGGGCGGCGGCGACCTCGAAGGCGCAGCGGGTGCGGGTGGAGGTCTTCTCGAAGATCAGCGCGATGTTCCTGCCGCGCAGCCGCTGCTCCTCGGTGCCCGTCTTCCGGGCCGCCTTCAGTTCGGCGGCCAGGCCGACCAGGCCGCGGAACTCCTCGGGGGTGAAGTCCAGCTCCTTGAGGAAGTGGCGGCCCGTGAGATCGATCGCCATGGGGGCTCCTAGCAGACTGTCGGGTACGGCGGAAGAAACGGAAGTCTATACGAGGAATCGCATCACTATGCGTCCGGGTGTCGTATCTCCGGCATCCCCCGGCGTCCCCGCGGCACCGGGCCCTGCCGCGCCCGGGCCCTGCCGTGACCCGCCCGACCGTGACCCGCCGCACCGCGTCCCGTCACACCGCGTCCCGCTCGATCGGGCAGCTCATGCAGCGCGGTCCGCCCCGGCCCCGGCCCAGCTCGCTGCCGGGCACGGTGATGACCTCGATCCCGTTCCTGCGCAGGTGCGTGTTGGTGGTGACGTTGCGCTCGTAGGCGATGACGACGCCCGGCTCCACGGCCAGCACGTTGCAGCCGTCGTCCCACTGCTCCCGCTCGGCGGCGTGCACGTCCTGGGTGGCGGTGAGGACGCGGATGCCGTCCAGGCCGAGCGCGGCGGCGATCGCCCGGTACATGTGCTCGGGGGGATGGTCGGTGACCTTCAGCTCCGTCTCCGCCGCGCCCGGCTCGATGGTGTAGGAGCGCAGCATGCCCAGACCCGCGTACTGGGTGAAGGTGTCGCCGTCGACCATCGTCATCACCGTGTCCAGGTGCATGAGGGCACGGCTCTTGGGCATGTCCAGGGCCACGATCGTCCGGGCCGAGCCCGCCGCGAACAGGCCGCGGGCGAGCGTCTCCACCGCCTGCGGGGTGGTTCGCTCGCTCATGCCGATGAGGACCGCCCCGTTGCCGATCACCAGGACGTCCCCGCCCTCGATGGTGGAGGGATAGGCGCCCTGCCCCTCGGCCCAGACGCGGAAGCCGCGGCCGGTGGAGGCGAACAGGGGGTGGTGGCGGTAGATGGCCTGGAAGTGGACGGTCTCGCGCTGGCGGGCGGGCCAGCGCATGGCGTTGATGGCCACCCCGTCGTAGATCCAGGCGGAGGTGTCGCGGGTGAACATGTGGTTGGGCAGGGGGGCGACCAGGAAGTCGTCCAGGTCCATCACGTGGAAGCGGACGGAGACCGGCTCCGGGTGCCGCTCCAGGTACTCCCGTTTGGTCATGCCGCCCACCAGCGCCTCGGCGAGCTCGCTCCCGGACATCCCGTCGAAGACGGCGCGCAGGTGGTCGGCGGCCAGCGGCCCGTACTCCTTCTCGTGGAAGGTCCGGTCCAGGACGAAGGAACGGGCGGCGGGGATCTCCAGGGTCTCCGCCAGCAGGTCGCCGAAGAGGTGGACCTCCACGCCGCGGTCGCGCAGCACGTCGGCGAAGCCGTCGTGCTCCTGGCGTGCCCGCCGCACCCACAGCACGTCGTCGAAGAGCAGGTCGTCCCGGTTGGACGGGGTGAGCCGTTTCAGCTCCAGGTCGGGACGGTGCAGGATGACGCGGCGCAGCCGCCCGGTCTCGGAGTCGACGTGGAATCCCATGCCTCCATCCTCACCGCGCCACCGCCCGGTACACCCGTCCGGAGCCCTGTGACGGGCTCCGGACGGGTGTACGCCGGCCGGCGCCCCGGCCTGTCACAGCCGGGGGTCGACCGGCTCCGACTCCAGGGCCAGGACGGCGAAGACCGCCTCGTGGACGCGCCACAGCGGCTCGCCGCCGGCCAGCCGGTCCAGCGCCTCCAGGCCGAGCGCGTACTCCCGCAGGGCGAGCGACCGCTTGTGGCCCAGGTGGCGCACCCGCAGCCGCCGCAGGTTCTCCTCGCGGAGGTACTCCGGGCCGTAGACGATCCGCAGGTACTCGCGGCCCCGGCACTTCACCCCCGGCTGGACCGGCCGCCCGTCCGCGCCGCGCACCAGCGCGCCCAGCGGCTTGACGACCATGCCCTCGCCCCCGGCCTCCGTCAGCTCCAGCCACCAGTCGGTGCCGGCGGCGACGGACGCCTCGTCGCCGGTGTCGACGACCAGGCGGCCGGTGCTCCGCAGCAGCCCGGTGGCATCGGCCGCGACGAGCCGGTCCAGCCAGGCCAGCTGGGTGTCGTGCGGGACGGCGGCCAGGCTGCGGCCGCGCACCGCCAGGATCTGGAACGGTGCGAGCTCGACGCCGTCGAGCCCGTCCACCGGGCGGCAGTACCGGCCGTACGCCTCGGTGAACGCCGCCGCGTCCGCCGCGCGCTCCCGCTGCCGCGCCAGCAGCCCGTCCACGGGCAGCCCGCGTCCCGCCGCGGCCTCCAGCGCGGCCAGCGCGCCCGGGAGGACAGCCCCGGCCGCGGCGCCGACCGCGGCGTACTGGCGGCGCAGCAGCCCGGCCGACTTCAGCGACCAGGGCAGCAGCTCGGCGTCCAGCAGCAGCCAGTCGGTGTCCAGCTCCTCCCACAGTCCGGCGGCGTCGGCGGCGGCGCGGACACGGGCGAGGACCTGCTCGGTGAGGGCCCGGTCGTCGAAGAATGGCCGCCCGGTGCGGGTGTAGAGCGAGCCCGTCTCCCCGCCGGCCGCGCCGAACCGCTCGGCCGCCGTGTCCGCGTCGCGGCAGACCAGGACGACGGCGCGGGAGCCCATGTGCTTCTCCTCGCACACCACCTTCTCCACGCCGGCGGCGCGGTACTCGGCGAACGCCTCGGCCGGGTGCTCCAGGTACCCCTCCAGCCCCGAGGTGGCGCAGGGCGCCATCGTCGGCGGCAGGTAGGGCAGCAGCCGGGGGTCGATCGCGAAGCGGCTCATCACCTCCAGCGCGGCGGCGGCGTTCTCCTCGCGCACGGCGACGCGGCCGGCGTGGCGGGTCTCCACCACGCGGCGGCCGTGGACGTCGGCCAGGGCGAGGGGCCTCCCCTCGCGTCCGCCGGGCGCGTCGCCGGCCAGCGGCCTCACCGGCTCGTACCAGACCCGCTCGGCGGGGGTGTCGACCAGTTCGCGCTCGGGCCAGCGCAGGGCGGTCAGGGAGCCGCCGAAGACGCAGCCGGTGTCCAGGCAGATGGTGTTGTTCAGCCAGGTCGCGCGGGGGGTGGGCGTGTGGCCGTAGACCACGGCCGCCCGGCCCCGGTAGTCCTCGGCCCACGGGTAGCGCACGGGCAGGCCGAACTCGTCGGTCTCGCCGGTGGTGTCGCCGTACAGGGCGTGGGAGCGGACCCGGCCGGAGGTGCGGCCGTGGTACTTCTCGGGCAGCCCGGCGTGGCAGACGACCAGCGCGCCGCCGTCGAGCACGTAGTGGCTGACCAGGGAGTCGACGAACGCGGCCACCCGGGCGGGGAACTCCGGGTCGGCGTCGGCCTCCCTCTGAAGCTGCTCGATGGTCTCGGCCAGCCCGTGGGTGCGCTGGACGCCCTTCCCCCTGAGGTACCGGCCGAGCTTGTTCTCGTGGTTGCCGGGGACGCACAGGGCGTGCCCGGCGGCGACCATGCCCATCACCAGCCGCAGCACGCCGGGGCTGTCCGGTCCGCGGTCGACGAGGTCGCCGACGAAGACGGCGGTGCGGCCGTCCGGGTGGAAGGCGTCCACCGGGCGGCCTGCCGCGTCGCGCTCGACGGTGTAGCCCAGCTTCCCCAGCAGGGCCTCCAGTTCGGCGCGGCAGCCGTGGACGTCGCCGACGATGTCGAACGGGCCGGTGAGGTGGCGCAGGTCGTTGTAGCGGCGCTCCAGTTCGATCCGGGCGGCCTCCACCTCCTCCACGCCGCGCAGGACGTGCACCTTGCGGAACCCCTCGCGCTCCAGGGAGCGCAGGGAGCGGCGCAGTTCGCGCCGCTGGCGCGGGATGACGTGGGCGGGCATGTCCGCGCGGTCGGGGCGGGCGGCGTTGCGTTCGGCGCAGACCCGCTCGGGCACGTCGAGGACGATCGCCACGGGCAGCACGTCGTGCTCGCGGGCCAGCCTCACCAGCTGCCGGCGGGCCTCGGTCTGGACGTTGGTGGCGTCGACGACGGTCAGGCGTCCGGCGGCCAGCCGCTTGCCGGCGATGTAGTGGAGGACGTCGAAGGCGTCGCCGGTGGCGCTCTGGTCGTTCTCGTCGTCGGCGACCAGGCCGCGGCAGAAGTCGGAGGAGACGACCTGGGTGGGCTTGAAGTGGCGCCGGGCGAAGGTGGACTTGCCCGCCCCGGTGGTGCCGACCAGTACGACGAGGGACAGGTCGGGCACCGCGAGGGTCCTCGCGGCGGGTGCGGCGGGGGTCCCCGCGGGCGCCGCCGGGGGAGCCGTCGTGCGGTCCGTCATGCGGCTGCCTCCTTGGTGGCCGGTGCGGGCGGGGCCCCCTCCGGGGCCCGGGCGAGGGTGAACAGGGCGAGCTGGGTGGGCGGGCCGACCTCCGGGTCGTCGTCCCCGACGGGCCGGAACTCCACGGCGTACCCGTACCGTTCGGCGACCTTCCCGGCCCATGCGCGGAACTCGCCGCGCGTCCACTCGAAGCGGTGGTCGGGGTGGCGGACGCGGCCCGCCGGCAGGGTCTCCCAGCGCACGTTGTACTCGGCGTTGGGCGTGGTGACGACGACCGTCCCCGGCCGGGCCGCGCCGAAGACCGCGTGCTCGGCCGCCGGCAGCCGCGGCGGGTCGATGTGCTCGATAACCTCGCTGAGCACCGCGGCGTCGTACCCGTTCAGCCGGGGGTCGGTGTACGTCAGGGAGCCCTGGACGAGGGTGACGCGCGCCGCCTGCCGCTCGGACATCCGCTCCAGGCGCAGCCTCCGCCCGGCCGTCTGCAGGGCCCGCGTCGAGACGTCCACGCCCACCACCTCGGTGAACCGGGCGTCCCCGAGCAGCGCCTGCACCAGCTGCCCCTGCCCGCAGCCCAGGTCGAGCACGCGGGCGGCGCCGGCCTCGCGGAGCGCGGCGGTGATCGCCTCCCGGCGCAGGACCGCCAGCGGAGCGGGGCGCTCCTCGGTGTCGGCGTCCTCGTCGACGGCGTTGTCCAGTTCCTCGGCCTCGCTGCCGTCGGCCTCGGCGAGCCGGGCGAGCTCCAGGCGTTCCAGGGCGTCGCGGGTGAGGCGGTGGCGGCGCGTCAGGTAGCGGGTGGTGATCAGCCTCTGCTCGGGGTGGTGCTCCAGCCAGCCCTCCCCGGCGCGCAGCAGCTTGTCCACCTCGTCGGGGGCGACCCAGTAGTGCTTGGCGTCGTCCAGCACCGGCAGCAGGACGTACAGGTGGCGCAGCGCGTCGGCCAGCCGCGCCTCGCCGTCGAGGACCAGCGACACGTAGCGGGAGTCGCCCCAGTCGGGGAAGCGCGCGTCCAGCGGCACCGGTTCAGCCTCCACCGTCCAGCCCAGCGGTTCGAAGAGCCGGCGCACCAGGTCGGCGCCGCCGCGGGCGGGCAGCGCGGGCACCTCGATCCGCAGCGGCAGTGCCCGCCCGGCCAGTTCGGGCCGGGCCCTGCACTGGCCCTTGAGGGCGCTGGAGAACACCGCGCCCAGGGCCACCGCCAGCAGCGAGGAGGCGGCGTAGGGGCGGTCGTTGACGTACTGGGCCAGCGCGGAGTCGGGCGCGCCGCCGCGTCCCCTTCCCCGGCCGCGGCGGACCAGCGCGACGGGGTCGATCTCCAGCAGGAGCGCCGCCGTGCAGCGCTCCTGCCCCGCCTCGGGGTAGAAGACGTGCGCGGTGCCGTGGGAGGTGGAGAACTCCTGCGCCCGGCCGGGGTGCTTGTGCAGCAGGTACCCGAGGTCGGTGGCGGGCCGCTCGGCGCTGCCGGTGGTGGTCATCGTCAGGAACACCCGAGCGAGTATGTCCCGGTGGGAACGGACGTGCCCACCGGTTTTCCGGTGCCGCCGCGGCTATCCGGCCGCGGGCGGCCCGTCGTTCCGCTCCGCCAGGGGCCGCGGGTCGCCGGCCCCTCTGAAGCGGCGCCAGGCGTCGCGGGCCCGGCCGGCGGAGTCGATCACTTCGGGAAGCTGGTCCAGCAGGCCCTTGACGGCGGAGAGCAGGACGGACAGCACGCCGGTGACGGCGAGAACGGCGATGACGACGGTCGCGTCCACCGATCCCTGCCTTTCGTGTCCGCGTCCGGATCGGGGCGCGGGGCGGCCTCGGTCCGGATCTTCCGGTTGGGTCGAGCCCCCCGCGCCGACGCATGCGCGCATGTCCCGGCCCGGGCCGGTCGTTCACCGGTCCGAGATCTCGCCGGGGTCGCCGGCCCCGTGGTGCGGCCTGCTGCGTCCGGTCCGGCTGTCGTAGGACTCGCCGGGACCGCAGGCCGGGCCGGTCCGCCTGGCTCCCCGTGCGGGGCGTCAGGCCCGTGCGGGTCGGCAGGACCCGCCAAGTGCAGTCTAGGACCGGGGAGTTGGGCGCGCCAGGGTACGCCGCGGGTCCGTGCCCGGGTGGGCCGGACACGGCTTGTCGGGGCGTCCGGCCCACCCGGGGCGTCCGGTCCATCCGGGGAGTCCGGTCCGTCAGGGAGCCCGGCCCGCCGTCCCCAGTTCACGCGCCAGCCGTGCGATCTCCTCCGGGCCGACCCGGCAGCAGCCGCCGACGAGGCGGGCGCCGTCCCGCAGCCAGGCGTGCGCCTCGGCCGGGTCGAAGAGCGTCTCCCCCTCCCAGGCGCCGCGCCGGGCGTTCCAGCGTTCGCCGCTGTTGGGGTAGGCGACCGCGGGTTTCCCGGTGACCCACACCGCCTGGCGTACGGCCTCCCCCGCGTCGCGCGGATCGCAGCAGTTGACGCCGACCGCGATCACCTGCTCGTTCCCGGCGGCGACGGCGAAGGCCTCCGGGAGCGGCTGGCCGGCGCGGGTGCGCCCGGCGGCGACGGTGTACGACAGCCACACGGGCACCCCGCAGCCGGCCGCGGCCCGCAGCAGGGCCTCGGCCTCGTCGGCGTCCGGCACGGTCTCCAGCGCCAGGACGTCCGGGCCGGCCGCGGCCAGGGCCTCGATCCGGGGGCGGTGGAAGCGTTCCAGCTCGGCCACGCTCAGCCCGTACCGGCCGCGGTACTCGCTGCCGTCGGCGAGCACCGCCCCGTACGGGCCGACCGAGGCGGCCACCCACACCGGCTCCCCCGGTGCGACGGCGGCGGCCGCCGCGCGGGCCAGGGCCACGCTGCGCCGCAGCAGGGCGTCGGTCTCCGCCCGGCTCAGGCCGCGCCGGGCGAAGCCGGGGTGGGACGCCTGGTAGCTGCCGGTGATGAGCACCCGTGCCCCCGCCCGCAGGTAGGCGGCGTGGGCCGCCTGGACCTGTGCGGGGTCGTCGGCGAGCAGCCGGGCCGACCACAGCTCGTCGGACAGGTCGCAGCCCTGCGCCTGGAGCTGGTTGGACAGCCCGCCGTCGAGGACGAGCGGGCCGCGCTCCAGGGCGTCGGCGAGCGGGGGCGCGGACGGGATGCTCACGGCGGCCTCGCGGTGCTAGGAGAGCTGGCTCTGCACCTGGGAGGAGATCAGCTCCAGGTGGTCGAGGTCGTCGAGGTCCAGGACCTGCAGGTAGATCCGGGAGGACCCGATCTCGGCGTAGCGGCCGATCTTGTCGACGACCTCGGCCGGGGAGCCGGCGAGGCCGTTCTCCTTCAGCTCCTCCACCTCGCGGCCGATGGCCGCGGCGCGGCGCGCCACCTCGGCGTCGTCCCGGCCCACGCAGACGACCAGGGCGTTGGAGTAGACCAGGTCGCCGGCCGAGCGGCCATGGGCCTCGGCGGCCTCCCGCACCCGGCCGAACTGCCGCTCGCTGTCCTCGATGGAGGCGAAGGGGATGTTGAACTCGTCGGCGAACCGCGCGGCCAGGGCGGGGGTGCGCTTGGCGCCGTGGCCGCCGATGAGCACCGGCACCTTCTTCTGGGCGGGCTTGGGCAGTGCGGGCGAGTCGGTCAGCCGGTAGTGGACGCCCTCGTAGCTGAACTTCTTGCCGGGCTCGGTCTCCCACAGCCCGGTGATGATCTCCAGCTGCTCCTCCAGCCGCGCGAACTTCTCCTTGGGGAAGGGGATGCCGTACGCGGTGTGCTCGGCCTCGAACCAGCCGGCGCCCAGACCCAGCTCGACGCGTCCGCCGGACATGGCGTCCACCTGCGCGACCTGGATGGCCAGGATGCCGGGCAGCCGGAAGGTGGCCGAGGTCATCAGGGTGCCGAGCCGGATGCGCCGGGTCTCACGGGCCAGGCCGGCCAGGGTCGTCCAGGCGTCCGTGGGGCCGGGCATCGGGTCGCCGTCGCCCATGCGCAGATAGTGGTCGGAACGGAAGAAGGCGTCGAAGCCGAGATCCTCGGTGGCCTTGGCGACCTTGAGGAGGGTGTCGTAGGAGGCGCCCTGCTGGGGTTCGGTGAAGATACGCAGATCCATGGCCTCTATCCTGCACCGTCACCTCGCCTTCCCCCGCACCGCCGGCCGGACCCGGCCCGGAGGCCGGGTCCGGCCGGATGTCCGCGCCCGGGCGCGCGGGGCCCCGGAGCGCGGGGCCCGGGGGCGGACGGCGGCCGGTCGGCGAGCCGTCTGAGGATCTCCGCCACCCGGTCGCCGCACTCGTCGGCGGCGTCGATGCCCTCTATGCACCGCCAGTAGAGCCCTTCCTCCTCGGCCCCGACCGCCACCCTCACCAGCGCGCCCCCGGCCTCGTCCAGCAGCCCGCCGAGGTCGTGGAGGGCGGCGAGCGGGTCGCGGACCTCCGTCAGGCGGGCGGCGCGGGCCCCGTCCGTCCGCTGCCCCGGGCCGCGCAGCGAACCGCAGGCCCGTCCGCTCGCCTCGCGCAGGCCGCCGGCCTGGGCTCTCACCTCCGGCGGGCCGCTCACGACCAGATGGCCGCCTACCGCCTCCGCGAGCGCCTGCGCCTGCCACGCCTCGGTAACGACGTCAGAGGCCTCCTTACTGCCGGCGAGCGCCTGTCGCGTGTCCTCAATGAGTGGTACCGCATCCATCCACCTTTTCCCTCCGTGACTCCCCGCTACCCAGAGTGATACCCATCTCGCCGTCTGGCTAGGGGTTTCGGGAAAACTGTGGAGAAAATCGGCACTGTGGAGAACGCCATCACTCCGCAGAGTGACGATTGGCCCGTCCGTCCCCTCCCCCGGGACCGTCCGTCTCGCCGGTTCCCCCGCCCGCCCCGGGCACCGGGAAACGCCGCTCGTTGCGGTCGATCTTCGCGGCCAGCGCCTCCAGCGCGTCGATCCCCAGCACCTCGCAGAACTGCAGCAGGTAGGCGAGGACGTCGGCGACCTCGTCCTCCACCCGGGCCGCCGTGTCCGGGTCGCCCATCACCCGCGCCGACTCCTCCGGAGTCAGCCACTGGAAGACCTCGACCAGCTCCGAGGCCTCCACGGCCAGCGCCATCGCCAGGTTCTTCGGGGTGTGGTACGGCTCCCAGCGCCGTGCCGCGGCGAACTCGGCCAGCCGGCCCTGGAGTTCGCCCACCCGCCCGGCGGGCCGTCCGCCCCCGCGCCCGCCGCCGCCCCGCGCGCCGCCGCCCTCGCCGTCCCGTTCCGCACTCATGCGCTCAGGTCTACCAGCCGCACCCCGCCGCCCGCGCACGGCGTCCGGCGGGGCGGCTCCGGGTCGGACCCTGCCCGCACCTCCGCCGCCGTCCCGCGGGCAGCGCGGTACGCGCCGTCCGGTCCGCGCCCGCGGTGCGCCACTGCACCTGGACCGCGCGCAGCGCCGTGGACAGCAGCGCCCGGCCGTCCGCACCGGTCAGCCGATCGCCCGCGAGGCGCCGGCGCGGCTCGGTCCGGACGGCGAGGCCGGGCCGGACCGGACCGGCGGGCCCGTCCACCGTGCACCCGGTCCGGAAGCCGCGCCTGCCCTGCCCGTCCAGGGGCGCCCCGCGCGGCACGTACGCCGACGGGCCGCCGCGCACCCCGCCGAAGACCTCGCCCGGGCTCTCTCGCCGCCGCCGAGCCGCGCCGGCGCCTCGTACGCCTCCGGCACCGTGGGCCTGCCGCTCCCGCTGCCCCGGTCGCCGGGGTGAGCGGGGCCGGGGGGACGCGCAGCCCTCGGTGCCGCCGGAAGGCGGACAGCCGCAGCTCGGTGACGGCGGGCCGGCGCCCGCCCCGTTCCCGACCATGGCCGGACCGTATCGGCGGCCCGGAGGCCGAACCGTTACGGCTGCCCGGCGTTCCCGCCTTCAGGGGATTCCGGGGCCGGGGAGGTGCGCCCTCCGGGTCGACTTCCCCCCTTCCGGGCGCAGTCGGGCGGAAGGGCGCCGGGGGCGCCGTCGGGCAGCAGGTCCTTCTCGGCCCCGGTGAAGTCCCGCCCCACGGCGGCGCAGAGGTGCTCGAACATCTTCTCCCCGCGCAGGTCCAGCTCCTGGTATCCGTCGGCTCCGGCGATGATCAGGCGGTGGCCCCGTATGACGGCGTCCAGGAACACCGGCCCGGAGAGGGACGCGATGGTGTCGCCCGTCCCGGGGTCCCTGAGATCAAGGCCGGCCTCGCCTCCCAGGACGGCCAGCATGCCGTCGTGCCCGTGGCCGATGGGGACGTCCAGGTCACCGATGCCGAACGGACGTCCCGTGCGCCTGCCCCGGTCGACGTCCCAGCGGTGCAGGAAGCCGTCCTCGCCCGCCGTCAGCAGGTGTTTCCCGTCGGGGGTGAACAGCATGCGGGCCGCGGTCCTGTCGCCGAAGTCGTAGTCCCCCTGGACCCTGCCGGTCTTCAGGGTGCGGACCAGCTCTCCCGTGCGCAGGTTCCACATCCGCACCAGCCCCTGCCGGCGGTCCGCGTCGGTGACCACAGCGATCTCGTCGGGTCTCCCGGGCCGGGCCCGGAGCTGTCCGGTCTGCGCGAAAGGGCCCTTCTCCCGTCCTCCGGCGCCCTGCGGCCCGACCATGACGGGCGGGGCCCGCCGGGTCCCTCGCGCGGCGTCCACCAGCACGAGGCCGTCCTCTTCGGTGAGCACCGCGATCCGGCTGCCGTGCAGCGGTTCCACGGCTTCCATCCGCGGTGGCTTCTCGCCGGATGTCCCCAGGGCCCGTGACAGGTCGACCCGGCCGTCCGGGTCGCGCACCGGCAAGGCGGTCAGCCCGCCGCCGGGCCCCTGCAGCACCACCCGCTCGGAGTCGGCGGTCCACACGGGCACGGCACCGGGGGCGAGCGCCTTCTCCGCCTTCGCCAGCGTGACGTCGGTGCGGGCGGCCGGGACGATCTCGATGTCGCCGTCGCTCCCGTAGTACGCCAGGTACCTGCCGTCCGGGGACAGCCGCCCGTTCCGTTCCCCCGGGGTTTTCACTCCCACCCGGAGGGATTCCACCGGGTCGGCCCTGGCGGTCATGAGCGCGTCGGCGGTGGCGAAGAGGACCACCGGCCTTCCGTCCGCGCCCGGCACGACGGCGACGCTGTCCTCGGGGTAGGTCCCGGAGCCGTTCCGGAGTATCCGTGTGCGGTGACTCTCGCCGGTGCGCAGGCTCGCCAGGCCCAGGTCGTAGTAGTAGCCCCCGCCGTCCGCTTCCAGGGTGAAGGCGTACTCGCCGGTGACGTCCTTGTCGTGGACGAAAGCGGGCAGGGAGACCACCCGGTTCCGCGCCAGGTTCCTGGCCGATCCGGGCTTCTCGCCGCCCGGGCCGCTCCACAGCACCTCCCCGCCCCCCGCGATGCCGTTGGCCGGGGCCGGAAAGGCGCGCAGCCGGCGGCCCGTACGCAAGTCCTTGAGCACCGTCGTCTCCCTGTCGGCGACGATCACCGTGCCGTCATCGGGCCCGAAGGCCGCCCCGAGCACCTCCGACTCCTCCGGCAACAGGCCGGGGGCGGCTCTCAGGGCCCGTCCCGTGTGCGGGTCCCACACCGACAGGACGCGGCCTCCGTGCTCGCTCCGGGCGCCGGGACCGTGGACGAGCGCCCGCAGCAGCCGCCTGCCGTCGCCGCTGTAGTCCACGAACGCGCTGGTCGTCCGGCTCTCCCGCTCCTCCCCGGAGCCCAGGACGCGGGGACGGCGGTCCCCTTCCTCCGCCAGGTCCCACACCCGCACCCTGCCGTCCGCCGTCGCGAGGGCGTAGCTGCTGCCGTCGGGGCTCAGGGCGCTTCTCCACTCGTCCGTCGGGACGTTCCGCAGCCGCCAGTGGCGGGGGTGGTCGCCGAGCGGGTCCTTCACCACGGTCAGTGCCGTCCCGCCCCCGGGCGACGAGGCGATGACGGCCGTCCCGCCGTCCGGGGTGACGTCCATGCTCGTGAAGGCGCCGGGCCACATGGCGGGACGGCTGCGGGTCAGCCACTGCCCTCGCATGTACTGGCGCAGCAGCTCCCCGTACGCCTCGGTCGTCTCGCGGGCGGTCCAGGCGGCGAGGGCCAGTTGGAGCGAGGTCCCCGGTTCGTCGCGGGCGTAGCGGTCGGCCATGTCGGCGAGCAGGCGGGACGCCTGGGTGCGCAGTTGCTCCTCGGCGCGCAGGTTGTCGCGCCACACGGCCACGGACAGGCCGGCCGCCAGCAGCACCAGGACGACGAGGGCGGCCACGGTCGCCCTCAGCCGGCGCAGGCTGCGCCGCTGGTGGCCGCGGCTGAGGAGGATGTAGTCGCGTTCGGCGGCGGAGACGTCCCCGGGACGCCGCTCCAGCCAGTGCAGGGCCGTGGCCAGGTCCCGCTCGCCCAGCAGGCGGTCGGTCCCGCCGTCCCGCTCCCACCGTCCCAGGTCCCGGCGCAGCTCCTCCTGCCAGGACCGGAAGTCACGGGAGTCGTCGAGCCACCGCCGCAGGCGGGGCCACAGCCGGGTGAGGGCCTCGTGGGCGAGGTCGACGACCTCCTCCCCGTCGGCGGAGCGCCCGACGACCACCAGTTTGGTGGTGCTCAACCGCCGTGCCAGAGCGCGCAGTCCGGGGTCGAGGTCGCTGGCGGGTGTGGGCCTGCGGGTGTAGCCGCCGCTGTCGTCCGGGCGCGCCAGCTGGGCGAACAGCCTCCGGGCGAGCGGTTCCTCGTCCGGGGTGACGCGCGTGCGGAAGACGTCCTCGGCGTAGCCGACCAGCGCCCCGGCGACACCGCCGATCTCCTCGTAGGCGGCGTGGGTGAGCATCGAGCGGTCCCGGCGTTCCCACAGCCGGGTGGCGGCGAACTCCACCAGCGGCATCCGCCCGGGTTCGCCGGCCGCGTCGGCGACGATCCTCTCCGGGAGTCCGGGTTCGAACCACACTCCCGGCACGGCGTCCACCGGAGCGGTGACCGCCCGGTGGAGGTCCTCCGGGGAGAGCGGGGAGAGGAGCTGGACGGCGCCGCTGAGCAGCCCGGCCGTCCGGGAGGTCGTCAGGGCCTCCAGGGACTCCGCCCGGACGGTGGCGACGACGCACAGCCGCCCCTTCCGGCCGCGGTCCGCCTCCCCCGCGAGCGCGACGAGGAGTCCGAGGAGTTCCCGGGCGGCGTCCGGTGCCGTGGCGGCGTACTCCTCCAACTGGTCGACGAACAGCACGTGGCCGTCGCGCCCGGCGCGGGCCAGGACCCGCGCCCGTAACTCCGCCGCCGCGGCGGGGTCGAAGGGCCGGTCCGGGCCGTCCGGGGAGATGTGCCGCGCCAGTTCCCTCGCCCTGTCCATCCGGTCGATCCCGCCGAGGTCCGGTTCGAGGAGGGGCAGCAGGGCGCGGGCCGGTACCGCGGCGGGCCGCTCCCCGGCGACCGGACGCACCTCGGAGACGGTCATGCCGTCCGTCCGCAGGGCGGGCAGCAGCCCGGCGCGCACCAGCGAGGACTTCCCGCTTCCCGAGGGGCCGGCCACCAGGGTCAGCGTGTGCCGCCGGACGGCTTCCCGGAGCCGCCGCGTGTCGTCCTCGCGGCCGTGGAAGAACTCCGCGTCCTCCTCGCCGAACGACGCGAGTCCCACGAAGGGGCAGCGGGGGTGCAGGATCCGCTCGTCGACGAGTTCGGCGGACGGGATCAGGTAGGCGGTGGTCGCTCCGGATCCCCGCCCGGCGGCCACCGTCATGCCGACGACACCGCCCTGTTCGTCGTCCCAGACGGGGGTCCCGCTGAAGCCGTGCGTGATGTGCTGCCCCCCGGCGCCGGTCTCCATCTGGAGCCAGCCCGTGCCCTGGCGGCCCCGCAGCGTGCCCGCCGCCCACACCCCGTCCTCGGCGTGCCGGGGGAAGCCCAGCACCCGGAAGCCGTGCCCCCACACCTGTGTGCCGTCCACCAGCGGGACCGGCCGGGTGCCCGGCACCGGGTGCTCCAGCCGCAGCAGCGCGGTGTCGCCGGTGCCGTCCTCCTCGATCCGCCGCCACGTCACGACCCGGGCGCGGACGGCCGTGCCGCGTCCCGTTCCGAGCAGGGGGAACTCGATCTCCACCGCGTCCCGGGGGGCCTCCTGCGGGACGGTGGGCGCCTCCAGTGCCCTCGCCACCACGTGGGCGCAGGTGCACACCACGTCGGCGCCGATGAGGAATCCCGCGCCGGCCACCTCGCCCGACGCGGTGCGCAGGCGTGCCAGGCCCTGTTCCAGCCCGCCGCCGTCCCGGTGGACCGCCATGCGCCGGGCCCCCTCACTCCGCGGCGGCGGACGGCTCGCCGGGGGACGGCCGTGCCGTGTCGTCCCGCGTCCGCCACTCCAGGCTCACCGTGAAGTTGGCCTCCGTGGCCGCCCTGGCGATCACCACGCCCGCCTCGGCCGAGAGTTTGATGCCGAAGTCCACCCGTACCGTCTCGGGCGGGTGGACCATGCCCCGCACGCTCCCGGCCACGGCGTCCAGGGCCGGCCTGACGTGTGCGAGCGCTTCCTGCAGGGTCTCGGACGCGCCGCGTGCCACCGACGACGCCCGGCCCACGCGGTCGATGCCCCCGGCCTCCGTGTCGGCGATTTCCACCAGCACCCCGGTCCCGTCCGACAGCCGCATCTCCCCCGTGTACGCCATGCCGCTCCTCCC
The DNA here is from genome assembly GCF_039533345.1 of Streptomyces glaucosporus. Lineage (NCBI taxonomy): Bacteria > Bacillati > Actinomycetota > Actinomycetes > Kitasatosporales > Streptomycetaceae > Streptomyces > Streptomyces glaucosporus. The sequence continues at coordinate 62,957 of NZ_BAAATJ010000025.1, forward strand.
CCTCGGGTTCCTCTCGCCCTGCGGGCACCACGACGCTCAGTTGAACACCCGTCACCGTGTCCGGTCCACCCTTTCCCGCCCTCCGCCATGGCGGCCCCGTGACCGGGTATGCGGGTTCCGGCCGTATGTCGCCGTCGACGCTCTCGGGGAAGGAAGGGCCGGGTGTTCTCGGTACTGACAGGAACGTGGAGCCTGGGCTGGAGCATCGCCGTCTTCGCCCTGGCCGCCGCCGTCACGGTGGTGTGCAGTGCCCGCCTCGCCACGCTCGGGGACGTCCTGGCCGACCGGACGGGGTGGGGCGAGGCGCTGTTCGGCGCCGTGTTCTTCGGGCTGGTCACCTCCCTGTCGGGCATCGTGATGACGGCGGTCAGCGCGGTCGCCGACCGGCCCTCCCTGGCGTACAGCAACGCGGTGGGCGGGATCGCGGCGCAGACCCTGGCGGTGGTGGTCGCGGACGCCTTCCACCGGCGGGCCAACCTCGAACACGCCGCCGCCTCCGTGCGGAACATGCTGTTCGGCTGCCTGCTCGTCGGGCTGCTGGGGGTGGCGCTGATGGCCTCCTTCAGTCCCGAGGTGACGCTGTGGGGGGTTCATCCGGCGTCGGCGGTGATGATCGCCCTGTACTGGGGCGGCATCCGGCTCATCCGGGAGCAGGGCGAGCCGATGTGGCACGCGGTCCGCACCCGGGAGACCCTGCCGGACGTGCCGGAGGAGGAGCAGGCGCCCGGGCGGGGCGGCGGCGGGCTGTGGGCCGAGTTCCTGGTGATAGCAGCCCTGGTCGCGGTGGGCGGCTGGGCCGTGGCGCGGGCGGCGGAGCGCGTCCTGGACTCCACCGGTTTGAGCGCGGGTTTCGTGGGCGCGGTCCTGATGGGCGTGGTCAACGCCCTGCCCGAGACGGTGGCGGCCGTCGCGGCCGTCCGGCGCGGGGCGGTGACGCTGGCCGTCGCGGCCATCATCGGCGGGAACTGCCTGGACGCGCTCAACCTCGTGGTGGGCGACGTGGCGTTCCGCGGCGGCTCGCTGTTCCACGCGGCCGGCTCCGACGAGCTGTTCCTCATCAGCGCGGCCCTGGTGATGACCACCGTGCTGCTGGGCGGCCTGATCCTCCGTCAGCGGCGCGGCTGGCTGGGGCTGGGCTTCGACGGGGTGCTGCTCACCGCCGTCTACCTGGGCAGTGTGGCGGTGCTGGTGTTCTAGCGGCCTTCTCCGGGCGCCCGGGCCGTCCCCTGGTTCCCGTCCCGGCCACCGGGAGGGGGTGTACACGGGGTGGTGGCCGGGACGGGTACGGCGGGACGGCGTCCGCCGCGCCACCACAGTGGCGCGCGGTCACGCCGGGCGGCAAGCGGTGACGCACCGCCACGGCTCCGTTGTACGGGTCCGGGGTTCCGCTGTACGCGCCTGTACGGGCCTCCCTGGTACCGCCCGGCGGTTGAGACCAGTCCGCCCGCCCGCGTCTTTGCGACCGGGACTTGTCCGGCCGGTCATGTGACTGCTTCGCGTCCGGGTCGCCGGTGTGGGCATGGGCCGGGGTGATCCGGCGGATGCCGAGTGGGAACGGCTGCGGCCGTTCCTGCCGGTCGGCAACGGGCGGTGGGTCACGTCCGCTGGAGTGGTGCACAGGCGGCCACTCTGCTCGCACCGGCTTGACGGTGAGCATCGTGGACGGGTTCGCGCCAGGGAAGACGGTGACCGGGCGGCCGGTCGCACGGGGAAGCCGTTCCTGGGACTCCCGGTCCCTGGAACGCGTCTCCCCGGAGGAATCCTCACTGGTGAAGCCTTGTGCGCCCGGGGCATCGTGAAGCCGCGCCCGGCCGGGCGGAAGGCGGCCGGCCGTCATCAGTGAATCCGGAATCCCGTTGACGTCGGGAAAACCCGAGGAGGCTCGTCCATGACTGCGATCACCCGTGCGGAGGCCCTTGCCCGCGTGGAGGCGGGTATCGCCAAGGCGGAAGAGATCGGCGTGGACATGAACATCGCGATCGTCGACGACGGCGGGCACCTGGTCCAGTTCTCACGTCAGGACAACGCCTGGCTCGGCTCGATCGACATCGCCCTGAAGAAGGCGAAGACCGCGGTGCTCTTCCGCATGCCCACCTCCGTCATCGGTGAGATCTCCCAGCCCGGCGGCCCGGTGTACGGCATCGAGCACAGCAACGCCGGCCTGGTGACCTTCGGCGGCGGCCTGCCGATCACCGACGAGGAGGGCAACGTCATCGGCGCCGTCGGCGTGTCCGGTGGGGACGTCGTCCAGGACACCACTGTCGCCGAGGCGGTCGTCAGGGCCGCCGTTCCCGCCCGGGCCTGATCCGGGCCGTGTGCCGCCGTGTCCGGCCGCGACGGCGCACGCCACCGGCCGCATCAGGGCGGCCGGACGCATCCGGGTGACCGGTGAAAGCGACCGGCAAAGGGGAGGGAACGGGACTTGCCGGTTCCGCCGGCCGCCGGGAGGGCATGATCGCCTGCCCGCTGACGCCGTACGACGACACCGGTGGCATGGACGCCGGAATCTACGCCGCGCAGGTGGAGTTCCTGCTCGGCTCGGGTTTCACCGCCCTGTGCCCGCTGACGCACGCCGGAGAGTCCCTGGACCTGTCCTTCACCGAACGTGAACGGGTGACCTGCCTGTCCGTACCGGTGGCCGGGCAGCGCGCGCCGGTGGTCGCGCACATCAGTTGCCCGGCCACCGGCCACACGGCCGAACTGGCCGGGCACAACCCGGTCCACCCCGTGGTGCAGGACGGCGGGATCATCCGGCACCGCGCGAAACTGCTGTACGCGTACCGCAACGCCGCCGTGCCACGCGTCCAGTTGATCCCGCGCAAGGCCTACGGCGGCGCGTACACCGCCGTGGACTCCCGGTCCGCCGGCGCCGGCCTCCCCTGCCCTGGCCGGCCGGCGAGATCGCGGTGATCCGGGTGGTGCGCGGCACCGCGGAGGACCACGAGGTGGCCGCCGTCATGGCGGTGCTCCTCGCGCTCGCCGCCTCCCGCCCCGCGTCGCTCCGTCCGGCGCGGTGCCGCGCGGCGTCCTGGCGCCGGAGGAGGCCTGGGCCGCGGACGGGGGCTGATCCGGTGGAGGAGACACCGCAGCGGGGACAGCCGCTCCCGCGGGAGCCGAACGCTCCCCCGGCAGGCATGCGCGTCCCATGGCCCATAATCGAGAGCGTGGGTGCGGTATCGCGACGGCATCTCGTCTTGGGGCAGTTCCTCAGGGCCAAGAGGGCGGCTCTGTCCCCCGAGGACGTGGGATTGCGCGAAACCGGGCGGATTCGCCGCGTCCCCGGACTGCGCCGTGAGGAAGTCGCCCAACTCGCCGACGTGAGCGTCGACTACTACACCCGTCTGGAGCAGGGGCGCATGACCCATGCGTCCGATGCGGTGCTCGGCAGCATCGCCCAGGCGCTGAAACTCACCCGGGCCGAGCGGGAGTACCTGCACTCCTGTGCGCGTGCGGCGTTCCCCCTCGGCGCCTCTCCCCCGGCCGACACCGTGACGCCCGAGACGCAGACGCTCCTCGACAGCATGGCCCGCGTCCCGGCCGTCGTACTCGGCCGCCGTATGGACGTCATCGCCTGGAACGCCATGGGCGCCGCGCTGTTCCTCGACTTCTCCGAAGTCGATCCCGAGCGGCGCAATCTGGCCCGCATGGTCTTCCTCGAACCTCGGGTACGGGAGCTGTACGTCGACTGGTCCGATGCCGCCAGCGGCTTCGTCGAACGACTGCGCATGGATGCCACCCGCTACCCGGACGATCCCCGGCTGGACGACCTGGTCGAAGAGCTGTCCGCCCGTGACCCCGACTTTCGGCGCTGGTGGGGACGGCACAGGGTGCAGGGCGTGACCTCGGGGCGCAAGCGCATCCGCCACCCCGTCGCCGGAGAGCTCACCCTGGACTGGCAGGCACTCCGGATCACCGCGTCTCCGGAGCAGACGATCATCGTGCACACCCCCGCCAAGGACGCCCGGACCCAACAGGGATTCGAAGCGCTGGCCGCGTGGTCGGAGGCGATGGCCGGCGGGACAGCCGGGTCCTCGGAGGCCGGGACGGGCAGCCCCGGCGGAGCCGGGGGCCGCAGCGGTCGGTGACCTGACCACGGGCGCGTCGGTGCGGTGGTCCGCGTTCCCCCCGCGGCCCGGATCCGGGGCACGAGGGGGCGGGGGCGGTTCCGGCGAGGGGTCGTGGCGGGCTCGGTGTGTTCGAGGGTCTCCCTGACGTGCGTCCGGCGACGGTGGGACTCCCGCCGCACGGGCCCCGTGGAGGACCGCCGGGCACTCGGCCGGCTCCCCGTGCCGCCCTGTGCGGGGAGCCGGCCGAGTGCCCGGCGGAGGGTTCGCGCCTCCGCGCCTCCGGGGGAACCCGGGACGGGCCGCGGCCGGCCGGCTGCTACTTGACGTCCGCCCTGACCGAGTCGCCGATGAAGCCGTTCCTGAAGGTGACCGCCTTCGGGGCCATGGACCCCTTCACGGTGACGGTGCCGGTGGCCTTCTCGCCCTCGGCGAGTTCGACCGTGTCGATCTGCCGCTCGTCCACGCCGAGTTCGACGGTGCGCTTCGTGCCGTCCGAGCCCGTGACCTGGAAGTACAGCGGGTTGACGCTGACCTTCTCGGCGCTGTTGTTCACCACCGTGACCAGGACGGAGGTGTAGTCCTCCCCCTGCGCGAGGATGGTCGGCTGGAAGTCGGTGGCCTCCGCCGAGACCGCGATCGGCGACGCCGCGGCGTCCTCCTCTGCCTCCTCGGCACCCTCCTCCTTGGCACTCCCGCCCTTGGCGTCCTCGTCCTTCTTCCCGCCGTCGCCGGACTCCTCCGGCGCCGACGACGCGGGCGGCTTCTTCTCCGCGCCGGTGTCGTCGCCTCCGCCGAGAGCCGCGGCGACGATGCCGATCAGGACGAAGAAGGCGATGACACCGAGGCAGCCGAATCCGATGATCTTGCCCACGCTGGACTTCTTCTGAGGAGGCATCGGCTGCTGTGGCGGCATCCCGTGGTACTGCGGCTGCTGCGGCTGGCCGGGGCCCCACTGCTGGGGGCCGGGGTTGGACTGGGTCATGAGACCCCCCTCTTTCCTGGTGACTGCTTCCGGATCTCGGGGCGCGGCGTCCGGTCCGAAGGCGGACGTCACCGCGCCCGCACCGGGCCGGTCCGCGATTTGTGTGTTACAGAACGCGACCCATCATACGGAAACTGAGTTAACGAACGAGCCAGCGTTTCATATCACGACATCCACCCGAACGCCAAAGAGAGTCAACAAGCGACACCCTGTCAGCACCGCTCCCTCCGAGCGGGGAACGCGCGAACCAGGCTGCGAGAGGGGTGTGTTGACAACGCCCGGGTTGATCTCCGCAGTGTGTCCCCCTGGGGCCCCATCAGGCACACAAGAGCACACACATCCACCCGAAAGGGTGATGCGGTGGCAGACGCGTCCATTCCGGCCGATGCTCGCCGGACGCGGTGATGCCAGGCGAGGTGCCGGGAGAACCTCGGTGCGCTGTCCGGTTCCCGGCCGTGATCCGGCCGTACTCCTCATCCCTCGGCCGGTCGCCGTGGCCGGGCACGCCGACGGCCGCCCGGCACCACCGGGCCTCGTGGGGCCGGGACCGGCACGCCTCCGCCCGCGCGGCCGCCCGGGGGATCCTCAGGGCCGCCGGACCCGGCCGCGGTTCACGGCGTCCCGTCGAGGAACGGACCCAGTACCGCGGCGAGTTCGGCGGGCGCGTCCATCGCGATGAGGTGGGCCGCGGTGGCGAACTCGACCAGGGTGGCGCCGGGGATCTCCTCGGCGTACCGGCGGGCGATGTCCTGGAAGTCGGCCACGTCGAGCCTGCCGACTCCCACCAGCGTGGGCACGGAGATCGAGGCGAGGTCACCGGCCGCGGGGTCCTGGGAGTACCCCTCCACGACGGTCTGGTTCGCCAGGGCCGTCCGCAGAGGGCCGCGGAGCCGGTCGGACAGCCCCGGGGCCACGTCGTCCCAGTCGCGGACGGGTCCGCGCAGCCACATGTCCAGGTTCACCCCGACGGCGGCGTCCAGGTCGCCCGCTTCCAGGGCCGCGGCCTCGGCCTCGTCGCAGGCGATCACCTCCGCCGACCAGCGGTGGTCCGGCCGCGGCGCGGCGAACAGCGCGAGGGAGCCCACCCGGCCCGGGTGGGCGAGGGCGAAGTCCACGGCCACGCGGCCGCCCCAGGACGCGCCCACCAGACGGACGCGCTCGTGGCCGAGGTGGTCCAGGAGCCGGCGCAGATCGTCGGTCTCGCGGAACGGCCCGGTCGGGGGTGGGGACTCGCCGAAGCCGCGCAGGTCGTACCGGATCACTGTGTACCGTTCCGCGAGGGCCGGCACGACCGCGTCCCACATGCGGTGATCGGCGATGCCGGCGTGCACGAGCACGACGGGCGGTCCGCCACCGGTGACGGTGTAGAAGAGGTGGCCGAGATCGTCGGCGAGTGCGGGCATCCGCAGATGCTCGCACGACGGCAGGGCGCACACCACCCATTACCGGCTCCGGGCGCGTCCGCCCGGTCCCGCCACGGCGAGAGCCCGGCCGCGCGGTTCGCGCGACCGGGCTCCCAGCCGGTACGGGGCCGCCGGGTCAGGCGGCGGCGGGGGCCGGCCCGACGAGTTGCTCCAGGACGTCCTCCATCGTGACGAAGCCGAGCAGCGCGTCCCCGTCGCCGGTGACGGCGGCCAGGTGGGTGCCGGCGGCGCGCATGGTGGTCAGCACGTCGTCCATCGGGGTGTCGGCCCGGACGCGCACGACCCTGCGCAGCGCCTCGGGCGGGAACGGCCTGTCCCGGTGGACGACGCCGAGGGCGTCCTTGACGTGGAGGTAGCCCAGCACCGTCCCGCCCGGTCCGGTGACCGGCAGCCGGGAGTAGCCGGCCGTGGTGGCGGTGCGCTCCAGCTCGTCGGGGGTGACCGTGTGGCCGACGGTGTGCATCTCGTGGAGGGGCACCAGGATCTCGCCCACCGGGCGGCGGCCCAGTTCCAGGGCGTCCCTCAGCCGCTGGTGGCCGCCGGGCTCGATCAGCCCCGCCCGGTCCGCGTCCTCGGCCATCCGGGCGAGTTCCTCGTCGGTGAAGACGGAGGCGACCTCGTCCTTGGGCTCCACCTTCAGCAGCCGCAGCAGGGCGTTGGCGAAGGCGTTGATGCCGAAGATCACCGGCCGCAGGGCCCGGGTGAGGGCCACCAGGGGCGGCCCCAGCAGCAGGGCCGTGCGGACCGGGGCGGCCAGCGCGATGTTCTTCGGCACCATCTCGCCGACGAGCATGTGCAGGTAGGTCGCCAGCGTCAGGGCGATGACGAAGGCGATGGGGTGCACCAGCGCGTCGGGGACGCCGACCGCCGCGAAGGGCGGCTCCAGCAGGTGCGCGATCGCCGGTTCGGCCACCGCGCCCAGGACCAGCGAGGAGACGGTGATGCCGAGCTGGGCGGTGGCCATCAGGGCGGAGAGGTGTTCCAGTGCCCACAGCACCGTGCGGGCGCGTTTGGCGCCCCTCTCGGCGTGCGGCTCGATCTGGCTGCGGCGCACCGAGACCAGCGCGAACTCCGCGCCGACGAAGAAGGCGTTGGTCAGCAGCGTCAGGGCGCCGATGATCAGTTGGACCGTGGTCACCGGGCCCCCTCCTCGACGAGTTCCCGCACGTCCGGCTCGCTCGGCGCGGGGGCGGTGATGCGTATCCGGTCCGCGCGGTGGTGGTCCACGTCCAGGACGTGGAGCTCCCAGCCGTCGACCTCGACCGCGTCACCGGGGACGGGGATGCGCTCCAGCAGGGTGGCCAGGAGCCCCGCGGCGGTCTCGTAGGGGCCGTCGGGCGCGGTCAGGCCGATCTGCTCCAGCTCGTCCAGGCGGACGCCGCCGTCGGCCTCCCAGCACTCGCGGCCGTCGGAGGCCGGGCCGACGGAGCTCAGCGCGGGCTCCTCCTGGGGGTCGTGCTCGTCGCGGACCTCGCCGACGACCTCCTCGACGATGTCCTCCACGGTGGCGACACCGGCGGTGCCGCCGTACTCGTCGACGACGACCGCTATGGTGCGGCGGCTGCGCAGCCGCTCCAGCAGCCGGTCGACGGGGAGCGTCTCGGGCACCAGCAGCGGCTCGGTGAGCAGCTCGGTGACGGGGGTCCGGGGGCGGGCGGCGGCCTCCAGGGCGAGGACGTCGCGGATGTGGACGGTGCCGATCACCTCGTCCAGGGTGTCCCGGTAGACGGGGAAGACGGACAGTCCGGTGGCCAGGGTCAGGTTGGCGGCGTCGGCGGCGGTGGCATGGGCCTCCAGCGCCTTGACGTCCACCCGGGGGGTCATCACGTTCTCCGCGGTCAGCTCGCTCAGGTGAAGGGTGCGCACGAACAGCTCGGCGGAGTCCTCCTCGATCATGCCCTCCTTCGCCGAGCGCCTGGCCAGGGAGGCCAGCTCGTCGGGGGTGCGGGTCGAGGCCAGCTCCTCGGCGGGTTCCAGGCCGAGGCGGCGCACCAGGCGGTTGGCGGTGGTGTTCAGGTGGCGGATCAGGGGACGGAAGGCCGCGGTGAAGCCGCGCTGCGGTCCGGCGACGACCCTGGCCACGGCCAGGGGGCTGGAGATCGCCCAGTTCTTGGGCACCAGCTCGCCGAGCACCATCAGCACCACCGTGGAGGCGGTGACGCCGAGCACGGTGGCGACCGGGGGGACCGCCCCGGCGGGCAGTCCGGCGGCCCGGAGGGGGCCGCGCAGCAGCACGGCCAGCGACGGTTCGGCGAGCATGCCGATCACCAGGGAGGTCACGGTGATGCCCAGCTGGGCGCCGGAGAGCTGGAAGGTGAGTTGCCGGACGGCCTTCAGGGCGCTGTCGGCTCCGCGCTCCCCATCACGCGCGGCCCGCTCCAGTGCGCCCCTCTCGACCGTGGTCAGGGAGAACTCGGCCGCCACGAAGACGGCGCATCCCAGGACGAGTGCGAGGGCCACCAGAAGGAGCAGGACTTCGGTCACCGTGCCACCTCCGTTCGCTCACCTGTCGTGGAGCGGCCGCGGGTGGCACGGCTGGTACTGGGGGGTTCGCCCATGGTGGGTGTGTTGCCCTTTCTCGGCTGATAGTCGGGATGTCCGGAGAGTACCGACACCCTCAGGCCATAGTAAATGGTCGGCAAAACACCCGCCGGAAGCGCGGCGTCACTTCGGGTGGCCGAAGCTTTCCGGACTTTCCTCCGGTCGGCGTCCGGCCCCGTGCCCCACGGCGGGCGGTTCCCCCCTATTCTTCTACACGCATGTAGAAGTTGGGGAGGGCGGTGCGGGCCTGCCTCCGGCGGAACGGCCGCACGCCGCTCGCCCCCCACGTCACCGGAAGGAAGACCATGGCGTCGATCGATCTGGAGAAGGTGCTGGACAAGGCATGGGCGGACAAGTCCCTGCCGGAGATCCTCCAGGCCCCGGTATCGGCCCTCAGGGGGGTCTCGGACCGCGACGGCGAACTGCTGGAGGAGGCGTTCGGCGTGAAGACGGTGGCCGACCTGGCCGACCTGGAGTACGTCCGCTGGGCCCAGGCCCTCGCCGCGCTGGCCCCGGCCAGGTGACGGACCCCTCCCGCATCCCCACAGCAGCACGACACGACAAGGAGTGAACGCCGCGATGGTGTTCAAACGGTTGCTCGGCTCGCTCGGCGTGGGCGGCCCCACGGTGGACACGGTCCTGGACCCCGGCCCCTTCCTGCCCGGCGGCAGCCTCACCGGCCGGGTCCACCTCAGGGGCGGCAGCGCCGACTTCGACATCGAGCACATCACCCTGGAACTGGTCGCCCGCGTCGAGGCCGAGACGGACGGCGGGGAGCACCAGGGCACGGTCGTCTTCGACCGCTTCACCGTCGGCGGCGGCTTCCGCCTGCCCGAGGGCGCGGAGCACGGTGTCCCGTTCACCGTGACGCTGCCGTGGGAGACCCCCGTCACCGAGCTGCACGGGCAGCCGCTGGGCGTCGTCCTCGGAGTGCGCACCGAGCTGGCGGTCGCCGGGGCGAAGGACAAGGGCGACCTCGACCCCCTGGCCGTCCGCCCGCTGCCCGTGCAGGAGGCCGTCCTGGAGGCCTTCGGGCAGCTCGGCTTCGGGTTCCGGTCCGCCGACCTGGAGTACGGGCGCATCCACGGCACCGGGCAGACCCTCCCCTTCTACCAGGAGATCGAGATCACCCCGTCCCCGCGGTACGCGCACGCGGTGAACGAGATCGAGGTGACCTTCCTGGCCGGCCCCGGCGGGATGGAGGTGGTGCTGGAGGCCGACAAGCGCGGCGGGCTCCTCTCCGGCGGGCACGACGCGCTCACCCGCTTCACCGTCGGCCACCAGGACGTCCGCGACTGGAACGCCGAGGTGGACGGCTGGGTGCGGCAGCTCGTGGAGAACCGCCCCGCGCACGGCTTCCCGGCACCGTACGGGCACCACGGCGAGCACCACGGCGAGTACCACGCTGAGCATCACGGCGAGCACCGCTCCGGCCCCGGCATGGGCACCGCGATCGCCGCGGGCGCCGCGGGACTCGCGGTCGGTGTCGCCGGCGGGATGGTGGCGGCCGAAATCGTCGACGAAGTGGGGGACTTCTTCGAGGACGACGGGGAAGAGGGCTGACCGAGAGGTCCTTCCAGGGGCGCGCCCGGCCCTGCGGGCGCGCCCGTCCCCTCCCGCCGGGGCCGCCGCCGAAGGCGCCCCGGCGGCCCGTCACAGCGGGGTGGCCGCCCTCAGCACCAGGAACAGGGTGACCGCCGAGTTCGCCGAGGACAGCGCCGAGAACGCGGCACCGGCCACGGCCGTCCACACCGCCAGTCCGGCGGCCGTGAACACCGGCGGCCAGGCGCGCGGCGCCGGAGCCGGGGCGAGGAGGGCCGCCACCCGGCGCGGCACCGGCCCGGGTCCGGCGGCCCCCGCCAGCGTCACCGCCGGAGCGCCGCGGGAGTCCAGCGCCGCCTTGCCGATGGCGCGGGCCACCGTCCGCCGGCTGCCCACCGCACGGGCCGCCGCCTCGTCCGCCCACCGCTCCACGGTGTAGGCCACGGACGTGCGCAGCGGCCGCAGGAACGGGTTGGCCCCCGCCGCCAGCCTCACCGCCAGCAGGTACCGGTGGTGCCGGGCCTCCAGATGACTGCGCTCGTGGGCGAACAGCGCCCGGCGCTCGGCCGCGCCGAGCCGGGAGAGCACCGCCGCGGAGACCACCACACGGCCGCCGCGCCCCCAGGGGCCGGGCAGGGCGTAGGCGTAGGGGACGGGGTCGGGCAGCACCGCCACGGACGTGCCCGGCAGCCCCTCCAGCGCCCGCCGGGCCCGGCGGCCGGTCCGGTGGTGCCGCCACAGCGTCCTCGCCGCCACCGCCAGCACGGCGGCCAGGGCGGGAATGGACGCCTTCCCCGCCACCTCGTCGTACGGGACCGCCTCGCGCACCTCCGGGTCCGACCAGCCGTCCGGCAGCGGGTTGCCCGGCAGCTGCGCCGTCCCCACCACGACCAGCAGCGCCAGGCACAGCGTGCTGCACACCGCGAGCACGACGGCCGTGGCCGACAGCATGAGGGTGGCGGTGCGCGGATGCAGCCGCCGTTCGGCCAGGTGCGCGATGGGCCAGGCGGTCAGCGGCAGGACCAGCGGCAGGAAGACGAAGACCCCCATGGACATCAGTCCTCCGGTTCCTCCGCCTGCCTCAGGAGTTCCCGGAGCACCTGCTCGTCGTCCGGGGACAGCTCGGCCACGAAGCCGGCCAGCACCGCCTGGCGGTCGCTCTCCGCGTCCAGCACCCTGCGCATCCGCAGCGCGGCCAGCCGGGCTTCGTCGGCGGCCGCCGTCCACACGAACGACCGGCCCTCCTTCCGCCGTTCCACCACGCCCTTGGCCAGCAGCCGGGTCAGGACGGTGATCACGGTGGTGTACGCCAGGGAGCCGCCGAGCCGCTCCCGCACCCACGCGGTGTCCACCGGCCCCGGCGCCTCGCGCAGCACGGACAGCACCTGCGTCTCCAGCTCGCCCTGGCCGCGCCGTCGGGGGCCCTCCTGCCGGCCTCTCACCCCGCCTCCCTCCAGCCGTGTCCCGCTCCGTGGGCGGTCCATCGTAGCCACGCTCCCGGAAGGCCCCTCCGCGGCGCGGGAGCGCGGCCGGAACACGGGGCCCGCCCCGGTCACCAGGGGTGGGTGGCCGAGCCCGTCCGGCGGGCCGCCGGCCGGAGGCGGGGCTCGGGCGACCGGGGCGGGAGCTGGTCGGTCCGCCGCGCATACGCCAGCGGCGAGGTGCCGAGCGCCGGGGTGGTGACACCGACGGGCCAGGCCCGCAGCGCATAGCTCCCCGTGTGGTCGGCGACGGCGAAGTGGAACGGCAGCCCCTCGGCGAGCAGCTCGGACGCGGCCCGCTGCCGCGCGTCGTCCTCGCACCACCGCCGCAGCTCCGCCGGCGCGTCGGGCAGCCGCTCCGGCACGCGGGCGAGCGTGCCGTCCGGGATCCAGGGCGCCGCCGGATCGGGGTCGAGCCCGTCGGCGACGCGGCGGGCCTGCTCCCGCAGCCAGCGCAGCGCGAGACGGCGGTTGGGCGCCGAGTGGCGGCCGAGCGGCACGGCGACGGTGGTGCCGTTCACCGGCCCTTCGGCGACGACCTCGGCCCGGTAGGAGCGGGCCGTCTCCCCCTCGGCGCCCGGTGCGGCCCTCCCGCCCCGGCGGACCGTCCGCGCGGGGACGGGTGCGCCCGGGAGGGCGGCGGTCCACGGCGGGCGGTGCCGCACGGGGCCTGCGAGGCGGATGGTGCGCGCGGAGAGCTGGAGGTCGTTCGTCACGCCCCCCACGGTGACAGCGGTAGCGCAGAGTGACAAGTGGTGACGCACCGCGAACACCCGTCGTACGGGTGGACGCGGTGCGACGCGCGCCGTGCGCCGGGGCCCCGCGCGGTCGCGCGGCCCGGCCCGCCGTCCGCCGCTACCCGCTCAGCTCCGGCTTGCCGAACAGGACGGCGTACCCGGAGGGGAGCTGGCTGAGGACCTGGTTGAGCTCGCCCCCGGAGATCGCCTCGGCCATGGGGGCCAGCACGGCGCTGGCGTCCCACTCGGCCGTCCTGGGCCGGGCGCCGGTCCGCTCGCCCACCCGGCGGCAGAACTCCTCCACGCCGAACGTCTCGGGCTGGTCCACCCGGTTCTCCTCCAGAATCTCGCTCAGATGGCCCGGCAGCTGCGCCGCCAGGTCCTCCACCTCGCCCGGGGTGATCCGGGCCGCGAGCACCGACAGCACCGCGTCGGCGATCTGCTCCGCCTCCTGCTGGCTCTTGTACTCCCCGAGGTCGCGGACCCGGGCGAGGAACTCGTCGTACCTCATCGGTGACCTTCCTTCCCAACCGGCGGATGCCACTCGGGCAGCTCACCGGGTCCCCCGCATCGCCGCCGCGAACCCCCCGCGGGCCGCTCCGGGCCGCGGGCGGGGTCCGCGGGGGTGAACGTCCGTGCCCTCGCGCGCCGGTCCTCGTTGGCCCCCTGCGAGGAGGCCCCGGCGGCCGGGCGCGGGGCCGCGGAACCCGAGGAGCCGCGAGCATGACGGACACCGCGCCGGTGCGGCGGGCGGACCTGCCGCCCGGTCCCCGACTGCCGTACGCCGTCCAGGGGCTGCGGATGCTGTACGCGCCCGAGGCGTTCTCGGACTCCTGCCGGCGGCGCTACGGCGACACCTACACGCTGGGGGTGCCGCGGCGGCCGGTGACCGTGTGGAGTTCGGACCCGGCCCTGGCCCGGCTGGTGACCCGGCTGCCGGACGAGGCGTCCACGGCCGCCGAGTGGAACGCGGCGGCGGAGTTCCTGTGGGGTCCGCGCTCGCCGTTCGTCGTCGAGGGCGAGGAGCACCGGCGGACCCGCCGGCTGGTGATGCCGGTGCTGCGCGGGCCCCGGGTGCTCGCCCGGCGGGAGGAGATCGGCGAGGCCGCGCGGCGGGCGGCCGCGGGCTGGAGCCGGGAGGGGCCCGTCCGGCTGCTGGAGGAGATGCGGGCCCTGGTGCTGGAGCTGATGGTCCGCTCCGTCCTCGGCCCCGGGGCCGGTCCCGTCTCCGGCCCCGGGGCCGATCCGCTCGCGTCGCGGGTCGCCCGCCTCACCGAGACGCTGCGCAGGATCACCCTCGGCTCGCTGCTGCTGCCGTGGACCCGGCACGTCCCCGGCAGCGCCTACGGGCGGGTGCTGCGCGCCCGGCGCGAGCTGGCCGGCTGCCTGGAGGCCGCGTCCCGGGCGCGGGCCGGGGAGGGCGGCGGGCCGGGGCTGCTGGGCGATCTGGTGCGGGCCCGCGCGGACGGGCGGCTGGCCGGGGACGCCCTCGCCGACCAGCTGATCGCCTTCCTGCTGGGCGGCTACGCGACCACCGCGACGGCCCTGGCCTCCGCCTTCGACCTGCTGCTGCACCATCCGGCGGCGCTGGAGCGCGCCGAGGACGAGGCCGCAGGCGGGGAGGGCGGCGAGGAGGGCGGGGGGCCGTGGCTGGAGGCCGTCGTCCGGGAGAGCCTGCGGCTGAGCCCGCCCGCGTGGGTCTTCGGGCGGGTGCTGCGCGAGCCGGTGGAGTTCGGCCGGTGGCGTCTGCCGGCCGGGGCGTGGGTGGCCTTCGACGTGCTGGAGATGCACCGCCGGGCGGACGCCCTGGCGGGCCTCGGCGGCGATCCGGGCGCCTTCCGTCCCGAGCGGCACCTGGCGCGTGCGGCGGACGGCAGGCGGTGCACCGGTGCGGTGCCGTCCTGGCACGTCTTCGGCGGCGGCGGGCGGGTGTGCCCGGGGGCGTCGTTCGCCCCCTTCGTGGTGCGGACCGTGCTGGCGGCGGTGCTGGCCCGGGTGCGGCTGCGGCCGCTGCGGGACCGGCCGGGGACGCTGGTGCGCGAGTCGACGCTGCTGGTGGTGCGGGACGGAGTGCCCGTCACCGTGTCGGACCGCTGAGCGCCTCCGCCGGGCGCCGGACGTGCGCGGCCAGTTCGCGGCCGAAGGCGTCGGCCAGCAGCCGGGCGTGGCCGGGCAGGGTGTGGCTGACGACGCCCAGGGTGTACGTGCCCCCGCAGTCCGTCAGCGCGAAGCCGGCCGTTCCCGGCGCCTGCACCGGGGGCAGGGGGATCACCCGCTCCATCGGCCTGCCGTCCAGGAACCACGGGCCGCGCGGCCACCTGACGGCCATGCAGGCCACGGGCGCCTGACCGGGCGCGGCGGCCCGCGCGGCGAGCAGGCGCAGCGCCCAGGGGCCCAGCCGGGCGGCGGTGCCCACCAGGCGCGCCGCCGGGTCCGCGCCGCCCAGCGGGCCGTGGGCGGCGAGCAGCCCCCGGCAGGCCGCCAGCCGTTCGGCGGGGCCGTCCGCGTCGGCCGGGAGCGGTACCCGCACCACCGAGACGACGTTGCCGAGCTCCCGGGCGCCGTCCGGGGTGCGCAGGTCCACCGGGAACGTCCCGAACAGCGGGCGGGGGGCGCCGGGCCAGCGGTGCGGCGGGCCGTGGACGGCGCGCAGGGCGCCCGTGGCCGCCGCCAGCAGCACCTCGTTGAGGGTCGCGCCCAGTCCCGGGAGGGCCCGGCGGGCGGCCCGCACCGCGGCGGGGTCCACCTCCGTCCAGGCCGTCTCCGGGCGTGCGGCCGCTCCGGCGGGCAGGGGGAGGGCCCGGCCGGGGCCCAGGGGGACGCGAGGCCGGGCGTGCGCGCTCCCCTGCGCGTCGTCCGGGTGGGCGGCCCGGAGCGCGCGCACCTCCCGCACGCCTCCGCCGGGGCGGCCGCCGCGCCCGGGGTCGCCGTCGAGGAGCCGACTCAGCAGGATCTCCAGGGAGCGTCCGTCGAGGAGGGCGTGGTGGGCGGTCAGCACGAGGGCGAACCGGCCGGCCCCCGCCCGCCGCACCAGGCGCAGCCGCCAGGGCGGCAGCCCGTCGGGCAGGGGGCGGGCGACGAGGCGGCCGAGCAGTCCGGTGAGGTCCGCGTCACCGGGCCCGCCGGTGTCGTCGGCGGTGTCGTCGGCGGTGTCGTCGGCGGGCCCGTCTTCGGCTGTCTCGCCGGCGTCGAGGACCTGGCGGCCGGGGTCGAAGCGCTCCAGCGGCAGCCAGCGGTGCGGGCGCAGCCGGGCGGCGGGCCCCTCCGGCCGCAGCAGCGCGCGGCGCAGCCGGGGCAGGCCGCCCCACCGTCCGGCGACCCGGGCGCGCAGCTCGTCCGGGTGCGGCGGCTCGCCGGCGAACAGGGCCGCCACCCCGATGGTCTCCGGAATTCCGGGCATCGCGCACAGGAGTTCGTCGATGGGCGACAGCACGATTCCGTTTCTCGTTCCCGGCATCTTCTCCGCTCTTTTCCCGCACACCCGCGCAGACCATTCGGCGGTTTTCCCGAAAAGCACACGAGTTGTGCGTTCCGTTCCTTTTCTGCATTTCTGTGTGAGTATTCTGCCGACCCGGTCGACGAGGAGAGAGAACCCATGGCCCCTACGGTCCTGGACGGCACCGCGCTCGACCCGGTACGCCGCTGGCTGCTCACCACCGACCAGCGCGGCCTCGCGGACGTCTACGACGAACTGCGCGCCGCCGGGCCGCTGGTGCCGACCCCGTGGGGCTCCCTGCTGGTCACCGGCCACCGCGACTGCGCCCGGGTGCTCACCGGCCGGACGTGGCTGACGATCGGCGCCCGGTGGCGCGACGCGCACCGCCCCGGCTGGCGGCACAGCCCGAGCACCGTCGCGCTGTGCCGCAGCGCCCTCCAGACGGACCCGCCCCGGCACGCCCGCAAGCGGCACCTGCTGACGCGGCTGGTCGCCCCGCGGCTCCTGCCCCGCCTGGAGCCGGTGGCGGCGCGCCGCGCCGAGGAGTGCCTGCGCGCCCTGGACGACCGGCTGCGGCGGGAGGGGACGGCCGACGCGGTGGCGGCCGTGTGCCGTCCGCTGCCCGCCGCCGTCCTGGCCGAGCTGCTGGACCTGCCGCCCGTCGACCTGGACCGGCTCGGCGCCGCCGCCCACGACTACTCCCGCGCGGCGGAGCTGGTGCGCACGCCCGGCCTGGTGCGCCGGGCCGACGCCGCGGCCGCGGACCTGACGGACCGGCTGGGCGCGCTGATCGACCGCCACCGGCGGCGGATCCCGCCGCCGCGCTGGTGCGAACCGGAACCGGGGGACGCGCTGGACGCCCTCCTCACCCTGTTCGGCGCGGGCGTGGTGACCACCTCCGCCCTGCTGGGCAGCGTCTTCCTGGCGCTGCTGGAGAACCCGGGGGCGGCCGCCCGGATCGGCGGCGACCCGGGGTACGCGGACCGGTTCGTCGACGAGGTGCTGCGCTGGGACCCGCCCGCCCGGGTGGTGACCCGGGTCGCCTCGGCCCCCGCCGAGCTGGCCGGGACCGTCCTGCCGGAGGGCCGGGTGGTGCACGTGCTCCTCGGCGCCGCGCACCGCGACCCGGAGGTGTTCGGCGACCCCCACGCGTTCGATCCCGGGCGTCCGCCCGGCCGGCTGCTCGCCTTCGGCGCGGGGGCCCACTACTGCGTGGGCGCGGCGGTGGGCCGCGCCCAGGCCGTCGCGCTGGCGCGCGGCCTGGCCCGGCGCGTCCCGGGGCTGCGGCTCGCCGCCGCGCCCCGGAGGCGGACCGGGCCGAATTTCGCCGACCTCGACCACCTGCCCGTCGCCCCACGGATTCCCGCGTGCTTTCCGCGGGGCCGCGCGGAAGGGGGCCGGCCGTGATCCCCGGCGGGCCCGCACCCGTGACTCCGCGACCGCGTCCGCGGAGAACGGTCGAAGCACCCGAAGCGTCCCCGACGCGGACCGCACCGCGCGCGGAGCGGAGCGCGGAAACCAGAGAACCGACGGAAACTCCCCCGGGGGACAGCATGGCGGACGTCTTCGGAAAGAAGCGGTCGGCGGTCCAGCGCGCGCTGGCCGACGACCCGGCCCGGCCCTACTACCGCCCGCTCTCGGCCCGGGGGGCGGAGGTCGAGATCGACGGCCGCACGGTGGTCATGGCCGGGTGCAACGACTACCTGGGGCTGTCGACCGACCCCCGGGTGACGGAGGCCGCGGCCCGCGCGCTGCGCCGCTTCGGCGCCTCCTGCTCGGGGTCGCGCGTCCTCAACGGCACGCTCGCCCTCCACGAGGAGCTGGAGGGGCGGCTGGCGGCGTTCGTCGGCGGCGAGGCGGCCCTGGTGACCACCACCGGATTCCAGGCCAACCTCGCGCTCGCGGCCCTCCTCGACGAGGGCGACACCGTCTTCGCCGACATGTCCAACCACGCCTCGCTGGTGGACGCCGTCCGGCTGAGCCCGGCCGACCACCGACGCTACCGCCACTCCGACCTCGACCACCTCGACCGGCTGCTGGCCGCCTCCGACCCGGCGTCCGGCCGGCTGATCGTCACCGACGGCCTGTTCTCCATGGAGGGCGACCTGTGCCGGCTGCCCGGGCTCGTGGCGCTGGCCCGGCGCCACGGCGCCCGCCTGGTGGTGGACGGCGCCCACGACATCGGGCTGCTGGGGGCCCGGGGCCGCGGCGTGGTCGAGCACTTCGGTCTGACGGGCCGGGTCGACCTGGTCACCGGGACGCTGTCGAAGTGCTTCGGCTCGGTCGGCGGGATGCTCGTCGGCCCCGCCGACGTCGTCGAGCACCTGCGGTACAACGCCCGGTCGGTGCTCTTCTCGGCCGCGATGCCGCCGGCCTCGGCCGCCGCCGCCCTGGCCGCGCTCGACATCGTGGAGTCCGAACCGGAGCGCAGACGGCGGGTGTTCGGCCACGCCCGGCGGCTGCTGGAGGGCCTGCGGTCGCTGGGCTACGACACCGGCGACTCCACCACCCCGGTCGTCCCCGTCTACACCGGCGGCACGGCCCGGTGCCTGCGGATGTGGCAGGAGCTGCTGGACGCGGGGGTGTTCACCAACGCCGTGGTGGAACCGGCCGTGGCCAGGAACCGGGCGCTGATCCGGGTGACGCCCCAGGCCGTCCACACCGACGGGCACATCGCCCGCATCCTGGACGCCTTCGCCGAGGTGGCGCGCCGGATGGGCCCCGCCCCCGCCGTCCCGCCGGGCGCGCGGCCCCGCCGGCCGGTGGAGGTCCCGGCGTGACCGCCGCCGCGGCCCCCTCCGGAACCGCCCCCGCCGGAACCGCCGTGGCGGGCACGTCCGCCGGTGTCGCCGTCCGCCCGGTGCGGGGCCGCGCGGACGCCACCGCCTTCGTCGCCCTGCCCCGTGCCCTGTACCGCGGCGACCCGCACTGGGTGGCGCCGCTGGAGCGGGACCAGCGGGCCCTCCTCGACCGGCGGCGCAACCCCTTCTTCGACGTCGGCGCGGCCGAGTTCTTCCTGGCCCGCCGGGGACGGCGGGTGGTGGGCCGGATCGCCGCCGCCGTGGACTGCCGCCTCCAGGCCCGCCACGACCCGCACTGCGGCGTGTTCGGGTTCTTCGAGTGCGCCGACGACCCCGGCGCGGCCGCCGCCCTCTTCGACGCGGCCGCCGCCTGGCTGCGCGAGCGCGGACTGCGCACGATGCTCGGCCCGATGGGCTTCTCCACCAACGACGAGTGCGGGGTGCTGGTGGAGGGCTTCGACGGCCCGCCCAGCGTGATGATGCCGTACAACCACCCCTACTACCCCGCCCTCTACACCGCCTGCGGCCTGGTCAGGGCCAGGGACCTGCTGTCCTGGCGGGTCCCGATGCCGCCCGGCGGCGACCCTCCCCCCGTCGTCGCCCGCGCCGCCGAGTGGGCCCTTCAGTCGCCGGACGTACGGGTGCGTCCGCTGGACCCGGCCCGTATGGACGACGACCTGGCCGCCGTGCGGGAGATCTACACCGAGGCCTGGACGGAGAACTACGCCTCCGTCCCGCTGACCGGCCGCGAGTTCGCCCACACCCTGCGCCGGCTGCGCCCGCTGATCCGGCCCGAGCTGCTGTGGTTCGCCGAGGTGCGCGGCGAGCCCGTCGCCTTCACCCTGTGGCTGCCCGACGCCAACCAGGCGCTGCGCGCCGCCCGCGGCCGGCTCACCACCTTCGGCGTGCCCGTCGGCCTGCTGCGGATCGCCCTGGCCTTCCGGCGCGTCGACCGGACCCGCGCGATCATCACCGGCATCAAGGAGGCCCACCGCTCGCGCGGGCTGGGCGCGGCGCTGGTCGCCGAGGCCCAGCGGGCCGCGTTCCGCCTCGGCTACACCGAGAGCGAGCTGTCCTGGCTGCTGGAGGACAACCGCGACGCCAACCGCTACGCCGAGGCGTTCGGCGGCGTCCTCTTCCGCCGCCACCGCCTCTACCGGCGCGGTCTCGTGCCCGCTCCCCCGCCCGCCGGGGAGGCGTACCGGTGAGGTACCTCGTCACCGGGGCGACCGGGTTCGTCGGCCGCCGGCTGGTCCGGCGGCTGCTGCTGGACGGCCACACCGTCACCGCGCTGGTCCGCGACCGCGCACGCGCCGGGCTGCCGCCGGGGGTGGGCGCGGTGGACGGGGACCTGGCCACCGGCCGCGGCCTGCGGCGGGCCGTCGCCGAGGCCCGCGCCGACCGCGTCGTCCACCTGGCCGGCACCGTCAAGGCCACCCGCCCCTCCGGCTACGCCCCCGTCAACGCCGACGGCACCCGCCGCCTGTGCGAGGCCCTGGCCGGCCTGCCCGAGCCGCCGCGCCTGGTGTACTGCTCCTCCCTGGCCGCCGCCGGACCGTCGCGGCCCGGCAGGCCCCGCCGGGAGACGGACCCGCCGGAGCCGGTGTCGGCGTACGGGCGGAGCAAGCTCGCCGGGGAGCTGGCCCTGCGCGCGGTGGCCGGCCGGGTGCCGGGGACGGTGGTCCGTCCGCCGATCGTCCACGGGCCCGGTGACGCCGAGTTCCTGCCCGTCCTGCTGGCCCTGGTGAGGGGCGGGGTGCTGCCCGTGTGCGGCACCGGCCCGCGCCTGTACTCGCTGATCCACGTGGACGACCTGTGCCGCGCCCTGGCCGCCGCGGCCGACCGCGGCGCCACCGTGGAGCGCGGCCCCACGGCGCGCGGCGTCTACCACGTCGGCGACGGCGTCGAGCACCGCTACCAGGACCTGGCGGCGGACGTGGCCGCTCTGGCCGGGTGCCGCCCGCCCCGGACCGTCCCGGTGCCCCGCGCGGTGGCGATGGCCGCCGCCTGGGGGGCGGAGCTGGCGGCGCGGGCGCGGGGCAGGCCGTCGATGCTCGCCCGGGACAAGATCCGCGAGGCCTGCCGTCCGGCCTGGACGTGCGGCCACGAGCGGGCCGCCCTCGACCTGGGCTTCACGCCCGGCCTGGTCTGGCCCGCCGGCCTCGGCGACCTCCTCGGCGACGTCCTCACCGGCGTCCCGCGTCCCGCCCCGGCCGTGTGACCCCGCGCCGGAACCGGCGCGGGGCGGGGGTCAGGCCGCCGGCAGGTCGACCTCGAAGGCCACGATCATCTGCTCGCGGTCCGAGGTCCTCTCGCCCATGACCAGCACCTTGCCCGTGTCGTAGGCGTAGAGGCTGTCGCTCTGGGAGAGGTAGGCGCCGTCGGGCATCACCATGGTGCCCGCGTACACCGGCTTCCCCGTGTCCGGGTCGAGGACGCCCACGCGGGTCCAGTAGTTCTTCCCGGGGTCGGCCTCGGCGATCAGCATGCGGTCGTCCGCGTCGTCGTGGCCGATGAGGGAGACGGACGCGCCTCCCTCCCAGACCACCGTCCCGGTCGTGAGGTCGAGCACCGCGTGGCCGCCGCTGCGCAGCTTGCCGAAGTAGAGCCCGCTCCCGGTGATGCCGTTGCCCTTGTCGTCGAACACCATCTCGGACGCCTTGCCCGTGAGGTCCACGGTCTCGACGGTGTCGCCGTCCTCGGCGAAGTTGAGCACCCGCGGCGGGCTGGACTCGCCCTCGCCGACGGTGACCGCCACGATCAGCGGATGGTCGGAGAGGATCTTGACGGGCCGGCCCTGCTGGTCGGACACGCTGACGCCCCGGCCGCCGTACTGGGTGTCGAGGACGAGCAGTTCGTCGCGGCACTCGGGCTTGGCCACGATGTGCCGGGCGCTGAAGACGTAGGTGTACCGGCACTTGACGGGCAGCGAGGCGAGCGGGTCGGACGCGGCCCCGGTCCGCACGTCGAACATCCGGACGCCTTCGACGGTGTTGAGCCCGACCGTGATGTTCTCGTCGCCCGCGTGGACCCTCGGCCCGTTCGCGCCGTACTCGCTGGGGATCTTCTTCGCCCAGACCACGGTTCCGGTGTCGACCTCGATCGCGGCGAGGTAGGTGCACTCGTCGCCGCCGGAGTCGAAGAGCACCGCGCCCATGCCGTTGCCGCTGGCCTCGGGGGACATCGCGCACGGCTCTCCCGCGCCCTCGGGCGGCTCGACCTCCCACTTCTGCCGGCCGGTCGCGGTGTCGTAGCCGCGCACGCCGTGCTCGTCGCCGTAGACCAGGGTGCTGCCCCTGAGCCAGCGGGCGGGCCACTGCACCGTGAAGCCGGAGGACGCGCTGGAGCGCGGGAGCCCGTCCTTCTGCCAGGCGACGTCCAGGGCGTCCGGCGGTACGTCCGACCCGGTGCCGCCGGAGCTCTTGGGGAGGGCGGTGAGCAGGAAGAAGACTCCGCCGCCCAGGAGCGCGAGGACGAGGAGGCAGGCGATCACGACGGCGGCGGCCTTGCCGCCCGAGCGGCGGGGAGCCGGGGCGGGCGGACCGGGAGTGCCCCAGCCGCCCGGTCCCACGGGAGCGCCGGGGGCGCCGGGGGCGCCGGGGCCGGGCCATCCCCCGGGCTGTGGGGCCCCGTAGCCGGGGCTGCCATAACCGGGCGCGCCGCCGGGAGCTCCGAAGCCGGGCGCACCGCCGGGGGCGCCGAAGCCCGGGGCCGGGGCGGTCGCCGGCCCGGGAGCGTGTCCGGGGGACCGCGGTGGCGGCTGCGGCGGCCGGGCTGGCGGGGGAGGCAGCGGCGCACCACCGCCCGTGCCCCCGGAGCCGCCGCTGTCATGGCCTGCTCCGCCCCCGTTGCCGACGGGCTCCCCGTCCGGCCGGTCCTCCCGCGCCACGTGACCTCCCCCATTCCTGGACCTCGCTGAACCGCCGCGGCACCGCCCGGCGCTTCCGTGCCGGCGGCACCGCGTCCCCCGCACAGGCGACCGGCCGCGGACCGGCCGCCGTCCCGCCCCTCGGGCGGGACCGGGAACCCCCTCGGCCCCCAGGGGCGAGGGAATTCGCGCGTCCACCGCGGGCCGCGGGCGCCCGCCGGTGAACTCGGCCATCCTGGCACGGTGTTCGGCGGAACTGAATCGGCTGCGCGCCGGACGGCTGCCCCGCTTCGGCCGGTCGCCCCGCGCTCCCTCAGGCGGCCCGGAGGACGACCGAGACGTTGTGGCCGCCGAACCCGAAGGAGTTGCTGACGGCGGCTGCGACCCGCTGCTCCCGCGCGGTCTTGGTCACCAGGTCGATGCCGAACCGCGCGGCGGGCGCGTCGACGTTGGCCGTCGGCGGAACCAGCGAGTGCTGGATGCTGAGGACCGTCAGCACCGCCTCGACCGCGCCCGCCGCCCCCAGGGAGTGCCCCAGCGCGCCCTTGGCGGACGTCACGCTCGGGCCGTGCCCGAACACCCTGGCGATCATGCTCGCCTCGGCCGCGTCCCCCAGCGGGGTGGAGGTGGCGTGGGCGTTGACGTGGTCGACGTCCCGCGCGTCCAGCCCCGCGTCCGCCAGCGCGGCGGCCACCGCGAGTTCGGCGATCCGCCCCTCGGGGTGGGGCGCGGTGGGGTGGAGGGCGTCGGTGCTCGCCCCGCATCCGGCCAGCAGCGCCCGGGGGCGCACACCCCGCGCCCGCGCGTGCTCGGCCCGCTCCAGCACCAGCACGGCGGCGGCCTCGGCCATGACGAACCCGTCGCTGTCCTCCGCGAACGGCCGCGAGGCGGCCTCCGGTTCGTCCCCGCGCCGCGACAGCGCCCCGGCCTGGTGGAACCCGGCCACCACCAGCGGGGTGACCGCCGCCTCCGTGCCGCCCGCCAGGACGATGTCGCACAGCCCGGCCAGCAGCCAGTCGCGGGCGATGGCCAGCGCGCTGGCCCCGGAGGCGCAGGCCGTGGAGGCGGACAGGCTCGGGCCGCGGGCGGCGAGGGCGAGGGCGACCTCCCCGGCCGCCATGTTCGGCAGCAGCATCGGGATGACCGCCGCCGACACCGCCCCGGGCCCCTCCCGCCGCAGCCGCGCGAACTCCGTCTCCCACGTCCCGGCGCCGCCCAGACCGCAGCCGAGGACGACGCCGACGCGCGGCGCGTCCCACTCCCGCGGGTCCAGTTCCGCGTCCCGCACGGCCTCGTCGGCCGCCGCCAGCGCGAGCTGCGTGAAGCGGTCCTGCCGCCAGAGCTGCCGCCGCCGCCTGCGGTCGGTGACGGCGAACTCCGGGACGCGGCAGCTGAAGTCGACGGCCAGCCCCGCCAGTTCCCCGTCCCGGCGCGCCGTGGACTCGCCGGCGCGGACCCGGCGCCAGGTCTCCTCCACCCCGGCCCCGGCCGGGGTGACCGCCCCCAGGCCGGTCACCGCGACATCCGGACGGCTCACCGCGGCGCCACCGCCGCGCCGGCCTCCCAGGCCTCCTCGATCGCGGCGGCGAGCTCGCCCAGCGTGGTGTCCAGGGTGACCTGCTCCTCGCCGAACGGCACACCGGTCCGGTCCTTCAGGGTGAGCGCGAACTCGACCCGCCCCAGCGAGTCCAGGTCCACGTCCTCCAGCGTGGCGTCCGGCGCCAGCTCGTCCTCGGCGAACTGGAACTTGCCCACCAGAATGTCCACAACGACGCCGTACGCCCTGCTCATCGGTCTCCTCAACGGGGTCGGTTCCGACCGGCCGCGGCCGGTCGCTGCCGTCCCCCATCCTTGTGTCTCGGCCATGGGAGGAAAGGAACCGCGGACCTCATTTCACTCATACGAGGCAGAAGTCGCGGAAGCGCCTGACACACCCGTCCGCACCCGCCCGCCGTCCCACGGGCGCGGACGGCTGTGAGAATCGGGAACGCGAGCGGCGCGGACGGGAAGACGGCGGACGCGGCGGCGGACGCGGCGGCGAACGCGGCGACAGGCGGGACGCGAAGGGGAGAAGGGGAGGGGCCTTGCTGGCGCTCAAGGGGGTGAGCCGCGTGTTCGGCGAGCGCCGGGCGCTGCGGTCGGTCGACCTGGAGGTGGCCGCGGGCGAACGCGTCGCGCTGCTGGGCCCCAACGGCTCGGGCAAGTCGACGCTGCTGCGGATCGCCTGCGGCCGGGACCGCCCCACCACGGGCACCGTCGAGTTCCACGGCGCGCCGATGTCCGAGGACGACCCGCGGGTGCGGGCCCGGGTGGCGGTCGTCGGCGACTCCCTGAGCTGCTACCCGGACCTGACGGTGCGTCAGCACCTCGAACTGGTCGCGGTGGCCCACGCCGTGCCCGACCCCGACGACCGGATCGACCGGCTCCTGCGCGACCACCGCCTCTCCGGCCACGCCGACGCCCTGCCGTCGGGCCTCTCCTCCGGCCAGCTCCAGCAGATGCTGCTGGCGGCGGCGCTGCTGCGCCCCCGCGACCTGCTCGTCCTCGACGAACCGGAGCAGCGGCTCGACCCCTCCGCGCGCCTCCGCCTGGCCGGCCTGCTGCGCGCGGAGGGCGGGGCGGGGACGGCCGTGCTGTTCGCCACCCACGACCACGCGCTGGCACGCACCGTGGCGGACCGCGTCCTCGTCCTGGCCGACGGCTCCCCCGTCGCCGAGGGCCCGCCCGGCGAGGTGACGGCGGGAGCGGGCCGGTGAGCCGCGCGGCGCCGCCGTCCGGCGCGCCCGCCCTGCCCCGCCCGGCCGCCGCGCCGGACCGGACCGCCGGGACGCTGGCGTGGCTGCGGGCCCGGCGCGGCGCCGGACGCCTCCGCCGCTTCGCCTACGCCGCGTACGTGGCGCTGGTCCTGCTGACCGGCTGGTACGGCCTGTTCGCCGCCGGCCTCCTGTACGAGATCCGCCACGGCACGCCCCTGGCCGGGCAGGCGGAGGTGATCGCGCGGACGCTGCCCTCCGCCGCGGTCTGCGCGGCGCTGGCCGCCCTGGCCGTCACGGTGTGGGACGCCCTGTGGCGCGGCCCGGTGACCCCGCCGCGGCCCGACGTCGACTGGCTGGTGGCGCTGCCGGTGCGGCGCGGGCCGGTCCTGCTGCCCTGGTTCGCGCTCTCCGCCGGGATCTGGACGCTCGCCGCGCTGCTGGCGGGCTTCGCCGCCGTGCTGCTGCTGGCGGCGGCCGGGCTCGGCGGCGTCGGCCGGCTGGCCCTCGCCGTCCTGCCCCCGGCGGTCTGCCTGGCCCTGCTGGCCGTGACCGCGGCGGCCCTCGTCCAGCGCTCCCCGGCGCTCGCCGGCCGGCTCCGCCGCCTCTCCCCGCTCCTGGCGGCACCGGTGCTGCTGAGCGCCGCGCAGACGGCGGCCGCCGCGTACGGGCACCGCCTGCCGGCACTGGAGACGGTGGCGCTGTGGTCCGGCCCGTGGGGGTGGGCGGCGCAGCCCGTCCTCGCCGCGACCGGCGGCCCCTCGCCGCTGTGGCCGCCGGCCGCGGCGCTGCTGGCGGGCTCCACGGCCGCCGCCCTGGCGTGCTGCGGGCGGATCGTGGCGGGCATGCCCGCCGCGGTCCTGCGGGACCGGGCCCGGACCGTCGGCGGGGTCCTGGCCGCGCTGTGGGCGGTGGACCCCCGCGCGGTCCGGCTGTCGGTGGCGGCCGGACGGGAGAGCCGGCCGCGGGGACGGACCGGGCGGTGGGCGGCCCGGCTGCGTCCGCCGCGCCGCCCGGGGCTGCTGGTGGCCTGGCGCGACACGGTGGCCCTGCTCATGGCGCCCGGCCGCGCCGCCCGGGCGGTGCTGCTGCTCGCCGCGGTGGGCGAGGCCCTGGCCGCCGGGGCGGAGGGCGGGGGGGGGGCGGTGTCCCTCCCCCCGCCCCC